>NZ_CDSBIE010000001.1:0-428609 GCF_977113345.1 Adlercreutzia sp. CNCM I-6216 | reverse complement strand
CAGTGTAGGGCCAGCAGCGTCGCAATGGCTGTTTTTGCTTGACTGGAATTTGGCTGAACTAGTTTGACTTTAGGTGGCTATTCTCGCCCGACGCTAACACCGAGGTGCTCGCAGCTGCGGAATCCCAAGACGGGTGGATCTCGGCCGGGGCTTTTCTTGCTGCCTACGATGTGCGCATATATGAAATCGAAGAGCTGCTCAGCTTTGGATGAAGCTAAAAGCTGAGAATCCGATGATCCTTCCCGAAGACATCGTCCTGGTTGATCACGAGCCCTCGTGACAGGTGGCTCGCCATATCCGCGGTACTCTCCTCAGGCTTAAATACTCAGAGGGTTATGCGATTGGGTTGACGCGTGTGGCGCAAGGATAGATACCGAGAGAAAAACTTTCTGAGAAGTAAGGGTCGCTCGGGGGTGGGCGGCTCTTTTTTGTTGCGTGCTGTTTTGGATGGCTCGAAGTGGCGAGTTTTTGGAGGATTTCGACGTAAGGGGCCGGGAGGCGAGGATACCCACTGGGGATGAAGTGGTGTTTTCCCAGCTCGAAGTCGCTGCAGAGGAAGATTTTGGCTTGGCCTGGGGCAGCTAGGGGGGGGACGATGTCGAAAACCTCAAAAAACTTGCCAGATTTCGCGGGGCAAGAGAGCGCGGCTGGTTCAAGGCGGCCCGCGTTGGGTGAAATTTGCTTGAATCCGCAGTCTCAGCGGCTGCGTCCGGCACTTTGGTGGCCTACCCCAAATAGCTCAGGAACGGCAGGTAGCTTTGAGCGGAGTCGGGGACGGCGAGGGTGATGTCCTGGCCCATGGCGGTGACGGTGACGACGGAGGGGTCGTCGTAGGTGGTGATGGTGGCGTCGGTGCCGCTGTAACTGACGTTGGCCGAGCCGGTCTTCGCGGCGCCCTCGGGCAGGCTCGTCACCTCCCAGCTTTGGATGTCCAGCGCGTCGATGGCGGCATCCACCTGGGAGGAGGACATGCCCGTGGCCTCGGCGATGCGGTCGGTGTTGCCGCGTAGGGCGCTCTCCGCTTTCGATTTTAGTCCCGACACATCGAGCGCCGCATTGGCTGCGGCGTTCTTGCCGCCTTCGAACAGGCTGGCTAAGGGGTTCTGGAAGTTCTCGAAGGGGCCCTTCACGCCCAGCTGAGGGAGGATGCCGAAAACGGCGATGACGAGGATGAAGGCGGCGATGAGGCCGACGAAGGCTTTGATGATCTTGCTGTCCACGGAATCTCCTCGGAATGGGTCTCGTTGCGCGGACGGCTCGCGGATTGCGAGCGGGCCGCGAACTCGCTGTGGCGCGAGCGAAGGCGCCGCCGGGGGTGCGTTGATGCTCTGTGTGCGCGGGCCGAATGCTGCGATTCGGCGGCGTCCGGCGTTTATGGTAACCTGCTGGGGCCGTCTTCATAAATCGACTACGGGACGCCCATGAAACGGCCACCGACCTTACGGGAACCTTGCGAGAGGGATTTTAATTTAACGACTTTCTCCCACCGCGCCGTGGCAAATCGTGTATCCTAGGCCCCACGCATTCGCGCGGGCCAAAAGCGGCGCGCGGCTGTCCAGACAAAACCCCGCGCACGTAAAAATCTCAAGGTGGGGTAAATCGTGCGAACGTGAGGGCCGCATCATGCGGCCGAGAAGGAGGATGGTTCCGTGAAACTGGTCGTTACGGAGAAGAACGACGCGGCGGTGAAGATCGCCGACCTTCTGGGTGCTTCCAAGCCCAAAGCCGACAAGGTGTTCAACACGCCGGTCTACCGGTTCGAAGTCGAAGGGGAGGAGTGGGTGACCATCGGCCTGCGCGGCCACATCCTGGAGCCCGACTTCACGCCTTCCCTCACCTACAAGAAGCGTGGCGGTTGGGAGGGTGTCACCGCCGAGGGCGAGATGCTGCCCGCCGTGGTGCCGGACAGCCTTGCCAAGCCCCCCTTCAAAAAGAAGAAGCCCTTCACCGCCGACGGCGTGGAGCTCAAGGGGTGGAAGATGGAGGCGCTGCCGTACCTCATTTACGCGCCCATCGAGAAGCTGCCCAAGGAGAAGGACATCATCCGCTCCCTGAAGAACCTGGCGAAGAAGGCCGACTCCATCGTCATCGCCACCGACTTCGACCGAGAGGGCGAGCTCATCGGCTCGGACGCGCTGTCGTGCTGCCGCGAGGTGAACGCCACGGCGCCGGTGTCGCGGGCGCGCTATTCCGCCTTCACGAAGCCGGAGATCACCCACGCCTTCGCGAACCTCGTGCCCATGGACGACGACTTGGCCGCCGCCGGCGGGTCGCGCCGCGACATCGACCTCATTTGGGGCGCGGTGCTCACGCGCTACCTCACGCTGGTGAAGTTCGCCGGCTACGGCAACGTGCGCTCCTCGGGCCGTGTGCAGACGCCGACGCTCGCCATCATCGTCGAGCGCGAGCGCGAGCGCATGGCGTTTGTGCCCGAGGACTACTGGGTCATCCGCGGTGCCTTCGACGGTGTCGCTGCGGCCGGCCCCACCGCCGGCGACGGCCCCGAGGCCTTCGAGGCGCCCCATGCCACGGCCCGCTTCAAGGCCGAGGCCGAGGCTGCGGCCGCCATGGCCCGCGTGGAAGGCGCCGTGAGTGCGCGAGTGGCCTCCGTGGAGAAGAAGCGCCGCAAGGTTCCGGCGCCGGTGCCCTTCAACACCACCTCGCTCATGGCTGCCGCCTCGGCCGAGGGCATCAGTCCCGCCCGCTGCATGCGCATCGCCGAGAGCCTGTACATGGACGGCTACATCTCCTACCCCCGCGTGGACAACACGGTGTACCCGGATTCGTTGGATCTGGCCGAGGTGGTGAACGCCATCGCGGCGAACCCCGCCTATGGCCCCTACTGCAAGCAGCTGCTGTCCGCCGCCCCCCTGAAGGCCACGCGCGGCAAGACCGAGACCACCGACCACCCGCCCATCTACCCCACGGCGGCCGCCACGCCCGACGATTTGTCCGCGGCCGACTACAAACTGTACAACCTCATTGCCCGCCGCTTCTTGGCGACCCTTTCGGGGCCGGCCACCGTGGAGGGCACGAAGGTGACGCTGGATGTGGCCGGCGAGCCCTTCGTGGCCAAGGGCGACGTGCTGGCCGAGCCGGGCTTCCGCGCCATCTACCCCTACGGGCTGAAAAAGGACGAGCAGCTCCCTGCGCTTTCCGAAGGTTCCACCATCGCCTTCAACGGCGCCACCTGCACGAAGAAGCAGACCGAGCCACCGGCGCGCTATTCCCAGGGCAAGCTCGTCCAGGAGATGGAGAAGCTGGGCCTCGGCACGAAATCGACCCGCGCTTCCATCATCGAGCGCCTCTACCAGGTGAAGTACGTGCAGAACGACCCCATCGAGCCCTCGCAGCTGGGCATCGCCGTCATCGACGCGCTGGACAAGTTCGCGCCGCACATCACCCATGCGGAGATGACCGCCGAGCTGGAGCGCTCCATGGACCGCATCGCCGACGGGGAGCAGACGAAGGCCGAGGTGGTGGAGACCTCCCGCAACCTGCTCGCGCAGGAGCTGGCGAACCTCATGCCCCATTCCGAGGAGGTGGCCGACGCGCTCTCCGACGCCGTGGCCGCCGATGCCTACGTGGGTCCGTGCCCCAAGTGCGGCAAGGATCTGCAACTGAAGGCGAGCCACAAGACCAAGTCGATGTTCATCGGGTGCGCCGGCTGGCCCGACTGCGATGTGACCTACCCGCTTCCCAAGGGCAAGATCGAGGCCGTGCCCGAGAAGTGCCCCACCTGCGGCATGCCCCAGGTGAAGGTGACCGCCTTCCGCAGCAAGCCGCGGGTGCAGTGCATCGACCCTGCCTGCCCCTCCAACCAGGAGCCCGAGGTCGTGGTGGGCAAGTGCCCCGTGTGCGCTGCTGCCGGCAAGGATGAGAACCTCATCGCCCGGCGCAACCCGCGCACGCTGAAGCGCTCTATCACCTGCGAGAACTTCGACGAGTGTCAGACGCGCTACCCGCTGCCCCAGTACGGCGACATCATTCCCACCGAGGAGGTGTGCGAGCACTGCGGCGCGCCCATGGTGGTCATCAAGACGGCACGCGGGCCGTGGAAGCTGTGCCCGAACTTCGACTGCCCGGGCAAGGAGGAGGAAGAGAAGGCGAAGGCCGAGAAGAAGAGCGGCCGCTCCAAGGGTGGCCGGAAGACGGCTTCCAAGAAGTAACTCTGCCGGGGAAGCGCTCGGAGGTGCCTGATCGCAGCCCGCTGAGCGCTTTATCCCCTTCCGAACGCGATCAAAGAAATAGCGGAAGGAACGCACATAAGTCGGCCCCATCCCAGCACGCTTGCTGCTGACGTGGGGCTATTTCTTAACAATCGCGTTCTCCAGGGGGCGCTCAGAGGTCTGCGAGCAGGCACCTCCGAGCGCTTCTCGTAGGGTTGGCTTTGCTGAGCCTATTGAGCGGCGGCTTCTATTTTGCGGTAGAGGTCGCCGCCTTTTGCGTCGACGGCGACGTAGGTGGGGAAATCCTTCAGGGTGAGTTTGCGCAAAGCCTCGGTGCCGAGGTCTTCCCAGCCGATAAGCTCGCTTTCGGTGACGGACTTTGCCAGAAGCGCGGCGATGCCGCCGACGGTGCAGAGGTAGACGCTGCCGGTTTCCTGGCAGGAACGCACGACTTCGGGGCTGCGCTTGCCCTTGCCGATGGCGGCGACGATGCCGGCCTCGAAGAGCGCCGGCGTGGCGAAATCCATGCGGCTGGCGGTAGTGGGGCCGACCGAGCCCAAGGGGCGCCCGGCCGCCGCGGGGGTGGGGCCGGCGTAGAAGAGGGTGGCGCCTTCCAGATCGAAGGGGAGGCGGCCGGTGTCTTCCAAGCATTGCAGGGCGCGCTCGTGGCCGGCGTCGCGCATGGTGTAGACGGGGCCCGAGAGCAGCACCTCGTCGCCGGCCTCCAAATCGGCGAGGTCCGCGCGGGTCAGTGGCAGGGTGAGGGAGACGGTTTTCGCCATGGGGTTCCTTTCGGGGTGGGGCGCTAAATGAATTTGATGGACGCGCTGCGCATGGCGCAGCAGCCCATGTTCACGGCAACGGGCAGGGCGGCGATGTGGCAGGGGACCGTCTCCAGGTGCACGGCCAGGGCCGTGGGCGCGCCTCCCAGGGCCGCAGGGCCGATGCCGAGCGCGTTCACCTCCGCCAGCAGTTCTTCTTCGAAGGCCGCCGCCTCGGCGCTTGCGGCCGGGCTGCCCACCTCGCGCAGAAGGGCGTGCTTGGCGAGCCTCGCCACCTTGTCGAAAGTGGCGCCCACGCCCAGCCCGATGACGAGCGGCGGGCAGGCGTTGGCCGCCTTCTCGCGGACGCAATCGAGTACCACGCTTCGCACGCCGGCGGCGCCCGCGCCGGGGGGCAGCATGACCACGCGGGAGGCGTTGTCGGAGCCGCCGCCCTTCAGCAGCACGTGCAGGGTGGCGCTGTCGCCGGGCACGAGCTTCAGCTCGCAGAAGGCGGGCGTGTTGTCGCCGGTGTTGGCGCGGTCGAACAGGGCGTCGCGCACGAGCGACATGCGCAGGCGGCCGTCCGTGTAGGCCCGGGCCACCGCGTCGTTCACGCGGCTGAAGATGTTGCCGGGCACTGCGAGCGACTCGCCGACTTCCAAACACACCCACACGCTGCCGGTGTCTTGGCAGATAGGTACGTTGTCGGCCACGCCGATGCGGGCGTTCTCCAGGATGCGGTCGAGCACGCCGGCCTCCCGGCTCTCGGGTGCTGCCTCCTCGCGCGCCGCTTCCACGGCCTTCCGAAAATCGGGCCGCAACGTCACGGCGCACTGGCGAATGGCGTCGTAAACCGCCTCGCCCACCGTCTCGGCGTCAAGGCGTTCGGTAGCCAATGGCTGTCGGGGGCACCTTTCGTGGGGCACGTTTTCGCCAGTAGGCATTTCGCCTCTGGCCATCGTTTCGGGGGTCTCTTCGTTCACGGACGCCTCCATCCAATAGTCGGGCCTGTTTGGAGTAAGAATTTCGAGTTGTTAGAGTTTCCTTGGAAGATATTCTCAGATTTTCCGGGCAATTAGGTCGTTTTCTGCCCAATATAGCTCAAAGCGGAGGTCGCCAAGGGGGCGAAAGTCTAACAAGTCGAAATTATTGCCCAAATGCGGCTTCGGGATTGCTTGGAAAGGTTTTGCAGATGCGAGAGGTAAGAGGGTGGTGTTGGGGGGTCAAGGGTGAGGGGGCGCGAAGCGCGCGTGACTGGTGGGGTGCGACGGGGAAGGGCGCGATACGCAAGTCTGGCTTAGGGGTCGAAACTTGTGCGGCGGGTGGAACTTGTGCGCAGGGGAGGGGCGAGCGGGGGCGCGGCGGCGGGAAGGGGGTACAATAGGCGGGTTTACACGGGAGAAATCGTTCTAAGGACTTGGAACCTATGGATATCGCAGCGGAATCGCTCGCCAAGCACGCCGAATGGCGCGGCAAGCTCGCCTTCGATCCGAAGATGGATATCGCCACGCGCCATGATCTGGCCGTGGCCTACACGCCCGGCGTCGCCGAGCCCTGCAAGGTCATCGCCGAGAACCCGGAAGCGGCCTACGACTACACGCTGAAGGCGAACACGGTGGCCGTCGTCTCCGACGGCAGCGCGGTCCTGGGTCTGGGCAATATCGGCCCTGAGGCCGCCATGCCGGTCATGGAGGGCAAGGCCGCCCTGTTCAAGGCCTTCGGCGGCGTGGACGCGTTCCCCATCTGCCTGGACACCCAGGACACCGACGAGATCGTCGAGACGGTCATCCGCATCGCCCCGGCCTTCGGCGGCATCAACCTGGAGGACATCGCCGCCCCCCGCTGCTTCGAGATCGAGGCGCGGCTGAACGACGCGCTGGACATCCCGGTTTTCCATGACGATCAGCACGGCACGGCCATCGTGGTGCTCTCGGGCATCATCAACGCGCTGCGGCTTGTGGGCAAGGACAAGGAATCGGTGCGCGTGGTCGTCAACGGCGCGGGCTCGGCGGGCATCGCCATCGCGAAGCTTTTGCTCTCCTACGGCTTCGCGAACGTGACCCTGTGCGACCGCTTCGGCATTCTGAGCAGCGCCTACGAGGGCATGAACGACGCCCAGCGCGCGATGCTCGAGGTGACGAACCTGGAGGACAAGTCCGGTACGCTGGCCGACGCCATGGAAGGCGCCGACATCGTCATCGGCGTTTCGGCCCCCGGGGTCATCACGCCCGACATGGTCGCCTCCATGGCCGACGACGCCATCGTGTTCGCCATGGCCAACCCCACCCCCGAGATCTTCCCCGATGAGGCCCGTGCCGCCGGGGCGCGCGTGGTGGGCACCGGACGGTCGGACTTCCCGAACCAGGTGAACAACGTCATCGCCTTCCCCGGCATCTTCAAGGGGGCGCTGCAGGCCCGGGCCGAGCGCATCACCGAGCCTATGAAGCTGGCTGCCGCCGAGGCTTTGGCCGCGCTCGTCTCCGACGAGGAGCTGACCGAGGAGTTCATCATGCCCGATCCCTTCGATTCGCGCGTGGCCGACGCCGTGGCCGATGCTGTGCGCGCGTGCGCCGCCGCCGAGCGGGAAGGGGCCTAGCAGCTGTGGCAGCGCCCGCGAACACGGGCGTCTTCGTCACCTTCGAGGGGGGCGACGGCGCCGGCAAATCGACGCAGATCCGCTTCCTCGCACGGCTTCTGGAAGACGCCGGCCGCGAGGTGGTGCGCCTGCGCGAGCCCGGGGGCACCGCCGTGGGCGAGGCTTTGCGCGCCGTCGTGCTTGACCCGGCCCACGAGGCCATGAGCGATCGCGCCGAGCTGCTCATCTACGAGGCGGCCCGGGCCCAGATCGTCGACGAGGTCATCCGCCCGGCACTCGGGCGCGGGGCGGTGGTTCTGTGCGATAGGTTCTACGATTCCACGGTGGCCTACCAGGGCTGCGGCCGGGGGCTCGATGGCGCCTTCATCGACGCGGCGAACCGGTTCGCCTGCGACGGGGTGGTGCCCGACGCCACGGTGCTTCTGGTGGCCCCCGCCTCGGCTGTGCGCTCGCGCATGGGGCGCCGCGAGGGAACCGACCGTCTGGAATTGGCCGGCGACGCCTTCCACAGCCGGGTGGCCGTGGGCTTCGAGCAGATCGCCGAGGCCGATCCGGCCCGGGTGAGGACGGTGCTGTCGCGGGTGCACCGCGCCGACACGTTCCGCGCCGTGCTGGAGGCGGTATCGCCCGTGCTGCCGGAGGCCGCCGCGGCGCTGGCCGGCGGGGCTGATCTGGATGCCCTCGTCACACGGGAAATGGCGGCCAAGCGCGCCGAGAAGGAAGCGAAGGCGAAGGAGGGCGCCCGTGGCTGACGCCTTCGAGAACATTCTGGGACAGCCCAAGGTGCGCGAGTTTCTGCGCGCCTCGGTGGTCTCGGAGCGGGTGACCCAGGCCTACCTGTTCGTGGGGCCGGCCGGCTCCAACAAGACCCAGGCCGCCTATGCGCTCGCCCAGGCGCTTCTGTGCCCGAAGGGGCCGCGCGGGCCGCGGGGCGGTTCCTGCGGCGCCTGCGACCGCTGCGGGCGCATTTTGCGGCGCAAGCACCCCGACGTGCGCTATTTCGCCCCGGCCGGCGCGAACGGGTATCTGGTGGAACAGGTGCGCGAGATCGTGGCCGACACGGCGCTCTCTCCCATTCAGGCCGACAAGAAGATCTACATTCTGGATCGTGTGGACCAGCTGAGCGCGAGCGCCGCCAACGCGTTTCTGAAGACACTGGAGGAGCCGGCCGACGACGTGGTGATGATCCTTCTGGGCCGTACCCGCGAGTCGGTGCTGCCCACTATCGTCTCCCGATGCCAGGTGGTGCCCTTCCGCCACATTCCCGCCTCGGAGGCCGCGGGCATCGTGGCCCAGAACACCGGCGCCGACCCGGCCCAAGCGCGCCAGGCCATCGAGGCCTGCGGCGGCTCCATCACCTCGGCCGTGGCGTTTCTGCGGGCGCCGGGAAGCGAGCGCCTCGCCTTCCGGACGCGGCTCTTCTCCGACCTGGCACGCCTGGGCGCCGCCGACGACTGGGACGTGGTGGAGATGGCCCGCGCGCTCGTGGAGGCGTCGAAGGCGCCGCTCGACGAGGTGCGCGCCTCCCAGGAGGCGGAGCTTGCCGAGAACGCCGACTTCCTCGCGAAATCGGCCATCCGCCAGATAGAGGCGCGCAACAAGCGCCAGCTGTCGGCGAAGACCTCCGAGTATCTGCGCCAGACGACGGCCATGGTTCGCTCGTGGCTGCGCGATGGGCTCATGGTAGCCTGCGGGACGCCAGAGCTGGTCATCAACACCGATGTGCGCGACACGCTCGTCGCCCTGTTCTCCGGCGCCGATGCGGCGGTCATCGCCGCAGCTTGCTCCCAGGTGGACGAGTGCGAGCGGGCGCTGGCCTATAATGTATCCCCAGAAACGTGCTTGGACACGTTGCTGTTCGACGTAAGAGAGGTTGTTCATGGTTCGGGTCGCACCGATTAACTTGACCTTCAACCCCCGGACGCTATGGTTCGATCCGGGCGATTTGGACATAGAGAAGGACATGCCCGTGGTGGTGCGCACCGCCCGGGGCACCGAGTTCGGCATCGCCGCGAGCGAGGTCATCGAGGTGTCCGAGGAGCAGGTGCGCGCGCTGAAGAGCGCCCTGCGCCCCGTGGAGCGCATCGCGACCGAGGAGGACATCGAGCAGGCGGCCGAGATGGAGCGCGCTTCCGCCGAGGCCCTGCCGGTGTTCAAGGAGATGGCCCGGGAGTACCACGAGGACATGCACCCGGTGTCCGTGGAGTTTCTGCTCGATGGCGACAAGGCCGTCTTCTACTTCGAGGCCGAGGAGCGCATCGACTTCCGCGAGCTGGTGCGCAAGCTGGCGGCCCGCTTCCACGTGCGCATCGACATGCGTCAGATCGGCGTGCGCGACGAGGCCCGCATGGTGGGCGGCATCGGGCACTGCGGCCAGGAGCTGTGCTGCAAGCGACTCGGCGGCGAGTTCTGCCCCGTGTCCATCCGCATGGCCAAGGAGCAGGGGCTCTCGCTGAACCCCCAGAAGATCTCGGGGCTGTGCGGGCGCCTCATGTGCTGTCTGCGCTACGAGTTCGATGCCTACAAGGACTTCAAGAGCCGCGCTCCCAAGTTGAACGCCACGGTGCAGACGCCGGCCGGGCCTGCCAAGGTGGTCGATCACGACGTGCCGCGGGAGATCGTGTCGCTGAAGGTGGAGGGGGAAAAGCCCGTGAAGGTGCCCCTGTCCGAGTTCGATCCGGCGCCCGAGGGTGCTACGCGGCCCAATGCCGTGGGGGAGGAGGCCTGGGAAGAGGCGACGAGTGATCGCGGGCTCATCGGCGGCGAGGCGCTCATCTTCTCGACGAGCCAGTTCACCGGGGCCGATAAGCTGGCCGAGGGCGCCAAGGTGCGCCATACCGGCGGATCGCGCAAGGGATCGGGCGAGGCGGGGCGCTCGCGCCGCGGCGGCTCCGAGGGCCGCGGGCGCGGCGGCTCGCGCTCGGCGGGGACGCAGGCGGCGTCTCCGGCACCGGCCGCCCCGCCCCGCAAGCGCCGCCGCTCCACGAAGCTGTCGGCGGCCGACGACGGGCGCGGTTTGGAGCGCGTGTCCACCTCCCGCGAGGAGGGCGCGCGCGGCGAGGGGGCCGCATCGCCGAAGCCGCGCCGTCAGCGCTCCGGGACGGCCTCGCGGCCCAAGGACGGCGCGCGCCCCAAGGACGGCGGCCGCAACCAGAGCGGCCAGGGCAATCAGGGCGGCCAGGGGAAAGCGCAAAGGGCCAAGGGCTCCCAGGGCCGCTCTCGCTCCGGCCAGGGCGACGGCAAGCCCAAGGGCGCCTCGCCGCGGCCGGGCCAGAAGTCCTCGGGGCTGCGGGCCGAGCAGGGCGGCGCGTCCCGCAGCGACGGGGCTAAGGCGGACACGGGCGCTTCCAAGCCTCGGCGCCGGCGCCGCTCCCGCAAGCCCAAGGCCGACGGCGGCTCGGGCGCGGGCTCGGGCCCGCAGAGCGGCAACGGTGGCAACGACACCGGAAACTAGGGAGGCACCTCACTCATGAACGTGGACTACGCGCTGCTCACCGATCTGTACCAGATCACCATGGCCCAGGGCTACTGGGACGCCGAGAAAGCGGGCGAGGAGGCCTGCTTCACCATGTACTTCCGCGACTATCCCTTCAAGGGAGGCTACGCGGTGGCCTGCGGCATGGCCCAGCTGGCCGACCTGGTGGAGACGTTCCGCTTCAGCGAGGAGGATATCGCCTATTTGGCCTCGCTGGACGCCCCGGCCGGCGGCCCCTTGTTCGATCCGGCCTTCCTGGAGTATCTGCGCGATCTGCGCCTGTCGGTGGATATCGACGCGGTGCCCGAGGGTACGATCGTGTTCCCCCACGAGCCGCTCGTGCGGGTCACCGGCCCCATCATGCAGTGCCAGCTTATCGAGACGGCGCTGTTGAACATGGTGAACTTCCAGACGCTCATCGCCACCAAGGCCGCCCGTGTGTGCCGCGCCGCCAAGGGGCGCCCCGTGGCGGAGTTCGGCCTGCGCCGGGCCCAGGGCCTAGGCGGCGTGTGGGCATCGCGCGCGGCGGTGGTGGGCGGCTGCGCCTCCACCTCGAACGTGCTGGCCGGCAAGCTCTTCGACATCCCGGTCTCGGGCACCCACGCCCATTCCTGGGTCATGTCCTTCGACGACGAGCTCACCGCCTTCCGCGAGTACGCCCGCATCTTCCCGAACAACTGCATCCTTCTGGTGGATACCTACGATGTGGAGCAGGGCATCAGAAACGCCATCACCGTGGGCCTGGAAATGCGCGAGCGCGGCGAGCGTCTGGCCGGCATCCGCATCGACTCGGGCGACCTGTCGTGGCTCTCGAAGATGGCCCGGCGCATGCTGGATGAGGCGGGGCTTACCGATTGCGGCATCGTGCTCTCGAACGATCTGGACGAGTACACCATCCAGTCGATGCTGGAGGAAGGCGCCGACGTCATGTCCTTCGGCGTGGGCACGAAGCTCGCGAGCGCCTACGACCAGCCGACTCTGGGCGGCGTCTACAAGCTGGCCGCGGTTCGCGTGGGCGAGGACGCCCCTTGGACGGCGCGGCTGAAGATCTCCGAGTCGGCCGCCAAGCTCACCACCCCGGGCGTGCTCGACGTGCGGCGGTACTACCAGTCCGACGGCCGCATTGCCGGCGATATGGTCTTCGACGTGAACGAGACGCCGGATGCGCGGGAGGTCATCGTGGACCCCATGGACGATTTGCGCCAGAAGAACCTCTCGGGCCTGCGCTTCGAGACGCTGCTGCGCCCGCTGGCCCGCGTCGGCAAGGTGGTGCTCGCGCCCGAGGAGCGCAGCGCCATGGCCGCCCGTGCGCGCGCTTGTGTTGGTTTGGAAACCCTTGACGAAACTCAGTTGCGCATGCTGAACCCCCACACCTATCCTGTTGGTCTGGAGCTGGGCCTCAACGAGCGCCGCCGGGCGCTGGTGGCCGAGCTGCGACATATTCTATAGAGAGGACGCTCTATGGCGAAATGCCACCTGATCATCGATTCCTGCTGCGATCTGCCCGCCTCGGTGGTGCGGCGCCCAGGCGTCACGCTCATGAAGTTCCCCTACACCGTCGACGGGGGCACCTTCGAGGACGACCTGTTCGAGTCCGTGTCGGCCGAGGCCTTCTACGGGGCCATGCGCAAAGGCGCCGAGCCCTCGACGGCCCAGGTGACGCTGCAGACGCTCACCGACACGTTCACGGCGGCGGCCGAGGAGGGGACGCCGGCGGTGTACCTGGCGTTCTCCAGCGGTCTGTCCGCCTCTTTCGACGCCGCCTGCGTCGTGCGCGATCAAGTCCTTGCCGAGCACCCGGACTTCGAGCTGCATATCGTGGACACCCATTTGGCCAGCGTGGCCGAGGGTCTGCTCGTCTACGAGGCGCTGGTGCAGCACGAGAAGGGCATGTCGGCTGCCGAGCTGGCCGCTTGGGCCGAGGAGGCCCGCTGCTTCGTGAACGAGGAGTTCATGGTGGACGACCTGGAGGCCCTGCGCCGCGGCGGCCGCATTCCCGCCTCGGTTGCCGTGGCCGGTGCCGCCCTGGATGTGAAGCCGCTGCTCGTCATCGCCGAGGACGGGACGCTGTCGCTGGTCGGCGTGGCCCGGGGGCGCAAGAAGGGCATCAAGCAGCTGGCGGAGTACTACAAGAAGAACGTCGACGACGCCGGTCAGGCCCATGTCGCCATTGTGGGCCACGCCGACTGCCCCAAAGATGCCGCGCGTCTGAAGGAGGCCTTGGAAAAGGAGGCGCCCGGGCTTTTGTGCCTGGTGTGCAACATCGGCCCGGTCATCGGGTCTCATGTGGGCGCCGATATGCTGGCCGTGGTGTTCTGGGGCCACGACAAGCGCGAGAACCTGTCCGTGGCCGATCGCATCGCCCGCAAGGTGAAGGGAGACAAGTAATGGCGAAGTCGTACGCCTACGTGGGTGCCCCGTCGTTCATCGGGGCCGTGGAGGGGCGCCTGGCCGACGCCGGCTTCTCCCAAGTCTCCGATGTCGCCTCGGCGGACATCGTGGTGACGTATGCCACCTCCGGCTCGGCGCTGGAGGATCTGTACTTCGGCGACGAGGGACTCGTCACGACGACGGCTCCGGGGTCCACGCTGGTGGATCTGTCGGCTGCCACGCCGAACTTCGCCCGCGAGATCAACGCCGTGGCGACGGTGAACGACCTGATCATGGTGGAGGCACCGGCGACGGTACGCTCGCTGGTGGCCGCCGATGCCTTCGCCCGCGAGAACCTTCTGGGGCCGGTGGCCACCGAAGCCGAGCTGACCGACGATGTCCGTCGGCTTCTGGACGCCATCTTCGGAGAAGTGGTGGAAGTGGGGGCACCGGGCCGCGCGCAGCTTCTGCGCAATACCCACACGCTGCCCTTGGCCGCCGATCTGGTGAGCGCCATCGAGGCCGTGGCCTTGGACGATGCCTCGGCCCGTTCGGTGGGAGCGCTGGACGCCGACCAGATTCCGCTGTTCAGCCCCGTCTCCGCCGATCCTGTGGTACAGGCCGTGCGCCAGCAGCGCTACACCGGCGACTACACGGCCGAGATGCTCCTGGCCGAGCTGTCCGCGGCGCTCATGGCCGCCGACGACGCCGAGGTGATTTTGCCCGGAGTGGAGGCGACCATGCACTTGCTGGAGCTTCTGGTGGTCATCGGAGGCGCCGATATGGCGCCGGCGGCGCTGTCTCTGGTGTATCAGGACGAGGCGGCCGGAGCCCGGGCCGGGCTCGACTGGACGCGCGCCGAGCAGGCCTATGGGCACCCTGCCTCCGAGGAGGACGAGGACTGGAGCGCCTACGACGACGAGGACGGTTGCGGCCACGACCACTTCCGCGAGGATCACGACTACGACGACTATGACGACTTCGCTCCCTATAACGACGACTTCGACTACTCGAACAACTAGTTGTGACTCGCCGGAATCAGAGCTGCGCGATACCTTGATTCGCTCAGACAGTCCTCGCTCGGCGGAAATGCCCACAGGGCATTTCCGTTCGCTACGGAACTCGCTCGGTCAAGGCATCCCGCATCCCCTCTACGCGTTGCCGTTGTCGTGCGAGCTGTGCCCCCGGAGGTGTGGCGTTGATCGGGCGGCGGGGGAGCGCGGGGTTTGCGGAGCTGCGGGCGAGGTGCTCGTGGCCCGGGCGGCGCTGCACTTCTGGGAGGAGCCGCCGATCTCCGGCGAGGACGGCAGCGGCACCATCTTCTTCTCCGGCTGCCCTCTGCGTTGTGTTTATTGCCAGAACGCCTCTATCGCTCTGGGCGAGGCGGCCCGGGCAATCACTGTCGAGCGCTTGGCCGCCATCATGGGCGAGCTTGAGGCGGCCGGGGCGCTGAACATCAACTGCGTGACGCCGACGCACTTCGCGCCGCAGATCCGCGCGGCGGTTGCCTTGGCGCGCGAGCAGGGCATGGCGCTGCCGGTGTTGTGGAACACGGGCGGCTACGAGACCGTGGAGGCGGTGCGCGGCAACGTCGGCTTCGTGGACGCCTACCTCACCGACTTCAAGTACGCCGATGCGGCGCTGGCGGCTCGCTACTCCCATGCTGCCGACTACCCCGAGGTGGCCCTCGCGGCGCTTCAGACCATGGTAGAGGTCGTTGGCGCCCCGTGCTATGACGAGTTCCGCGGCCAGGAGCGCCTCGTCTCCGGCGTGGTGGTGCGCCATCTCATGCTGCCCGGGGCCCTGGATAACTCCAAGGCCGTGGTGCGGCTTCTGCACGAGCGCTTCGGGAGCGATGTCCGGCTCTCGCTCATGAACCAGTACACGCCGGTGATCGCTCAGGCCGCTGCAGCCGGCGACAGGCGGGCGGCCGCGGCCCTGGCGGCGAGTCCCGAGCTTGCGACCACGGTACCCGATTCCGAGTACGAGCAGCTGCTCGATTTCGCCGATGCGCTGGGAGTGGAGGACTACTTCTGGCAAGAAGGGGGAGCCGCTGAGGAGAGCTTCATCCCGGCCTTCGACTTCACGGGCGTGTAGCGCCTAGCTGCCAGCGGTATGCGAGAGTATTAGCCGACTTTTGGCTCAACGGTCGCATGAACTTCTCCTCTGCGCGCGTTTTCGAGCGTGCACATGGTGTACGATAGCAAAAATGCCCATCGCGGCCGCAGCGTCGCGATACGCCGTCGCGTGCGGCGCGGATGCCTTCGGGTGCCTCGCTGAAAGGAGAAGTCGTGGTCAAGATCGTCACCGATTCGGTCGCCTCTATCCCCGCCGAGGTGGTGCGGGCGCGCGATATCGAAGTCGTCTCGCTGTTCGTGAATCGGGATGGTCGTGAGTACCGCGAGGCCGACATGGACGTCGATGCGTTCTACGAGGATATCGCCGACATGATCGACAATCCGCCTACGTCGAGCCAGCCCTCGCAGCATGCGATGGAGACGATTTTCGAAAAGGCGGCGCAGGCGGCCGATGAGGTGCTCGGGGTTTTCATCTCGTCGAAGATGTCCGGAACGTTCGAGGGGGCGGTGCGCAGCGCTCGGGCCTGCAAGGAGCGCTACAAGCAGTTCCGCTGCACACTGATCGACTCGACGTCGAACTGCGGCGACGAGATGTTCGCGGTGCTCGATGCATGCGATGCGCGCGATGCGGGCGGCGATCTGACACGGTGCGCGCAGGCGGCGATTGATTCGGTCGTCTCGTCGCGGTTCATCTTCGCGCCGGAGAGCCTTGCTTTTTTGAAGGCGGGCGGTCGCATTGGAGGTGCGTCGGCGTTGCTCGGCGGTCTGCTGCAAATCTCCCCCGTGCTCACGGTGGCCGATTGGGAGACGGCTACGTTGGCGAAAGTGCGCACGTGGAAGAAGACGCTGGCGCGTATGGTCGATATCTTCAAGGAGGATATCGATGCGTGCGGACTCAAGCGCGTGGTGGTGCACTACATCGGATCAGCGGCCCCCGCCATCAAATGGGCGCGCGAGGCTATCGAGCCGGTGGTGGGACACGCGGTGGAGGTGCTGCCCGTCAGTCCGGTCATCGGCGTGCACGTGGGGCCGGCGGTGGGGATTGCCTACGAGTGCGAGCGTCCCGTGCCCGGCAAGCTGACCGCCCCGACCGGCGAGCTGGTATTCAGCTTGTAGGGCTGTCGTCGCACCGGCGGGGATGTTTGCGCGGCCGCGGCTCACCCGCGCTCAGCGTAGCGCGGTGCGCAGGGCGGCAGGGCTTTCCTGCAGCTCGGTGAGGTTCTTCCAGAAGCGCTTGGGCATGAATTGACGGCGCAGCTCCGGGTGGTAACGGGCGTCGATGGAGACGCTTTTGTAGAAGGTGCGCCAGGCCTCGCTCATGAGGGCCTCGTCGGCGGTGCGGTCGGGCAGCGCTAGTTCCAAGTCGCCGGCGCCCTCGGTGTTCACCAGCTGCCAGTCGCCGCCGTCGTAGACGCCGGCGAGATGGTGCACCTCGTCGTAGATGATGAAGGGCTGCACGCCGAGCCGTTCCACGAAATGATCCATGATGAGCGGCACCACCGAGGCTTTCGGGTTCACGCGGGCGAACCATACATCGGCTCCTTCGCCGGCGAGGTGCTGGAAGCGCACGAACTGGCGCATGTGTTCGCATTCCTGGCCGACCGAGCGCGAAATGCGGAAGAGCCGCTCTACTGCCGGGTGGGTGATGTCCGAGAAGGCGCGACCCCGCTGCTTGGGGCACGGCCCCATGCCGCCGCGGCCTGCGCAGGAGGCGCGCTTGCGGCAGTGTTCGCATGCGCGATGCTTCTGCTCGTCAACGGCATAGCGCACGAAGCGGTAGACCGCCGTGCCCGCATCCGGCTCGTCCGAGCAAGCGGCGCGGGTCACCGCCAGGGCTGCCGCGCGGCCGCACTGGCGGCGCAGGGTGCTCATGACGCGCAGGGCCCGGTCCTGGTCGGTGGGGATGAGCGCCACGCGCTGGCCGAGACGGGGCTGCAGGCGCTCTTCCGGCGCGACATCGGTGGGACGCTCGTGACGCTCGTAGGCGGCGAAGACGGCCGAGAGCAGCCCTTCCAGGGAGCCGTCGTAGGCGTAGGCCACCTCGTCGTAGATGTCGGGAGGAGGGGAGGGTGTCGCAGGGGCGCCCTCCGCGTATGCGTTCGGGATATGCTTCATGACGCCCACCTAGGCCACCGAGAGCAGCGGGCTGTCGAGCGTTTTGCGGCCGTCGGCGATCGAGCGCTCTGCGACCGATGCCGGCTCGGTTGCGGCCGCTTGCCGCCCGGTCGCCGTCCCGGCCGCCTCAAGGGCCCGGCGCTGGGCGGCGAAGGCGACCTCGCGGGCGGTTGCCGCATCGGGGCTCGCCTCGGGCAGTACGGGCGGTACCTCCACGGTTTCGAAGAGGCTCATCTGGCCAGCTGGGGCGCGGTCGGCGCGGCGCCCATGGCGACCGCCGTCGATAGGGGCCGAAAGCCGCGCGTGCAGGGCCTCGCGGGAGAAATCGACTCCCGATCCGCCCCAGGCGCCGTTCATGGTGATGAAGTAGCGGGCCCGCTTGTAGGCGATGCCGAGCTTTCTCAGCTCCGCCTCGCCGAGGGTGGACTGCCGTCGTGCCCGACAGATGAGCTTCGCCCCGCGCACGCCGATGCCGGGCACGCGCAGAAGGGCCTCCAAAGGCGCGCTGTTCACCTCCACGGGAAAGAAGTCCAGGTGGTTCAGAGCCCAGTTCGCCTTCGGATCGACATCGGGGGCGAGGAAGGGGTTCTCCTCGTCGATGATCTCGCTCACGTTGAAGCCGTAGAAGCGCAAGAGCCAGTCGGCCTGGTAGAGGCGGTGCTCGCGGTTCAGCTGCACGGCGTCGGTGGCGGGCAGGAGCGGATCGGGCACGACGGGGAGGTAGGCGCTGAAGAACACGCGCTTCAGCGACAGGTGGGTGTACAGGGCCGCCGACAGGTTCAGGATCTGGTAGTCGCTTTCCGGGGTGGCTCCGACGATCATCTGGGTGGACTGGCCCGCCGGCGCGAAGGCCCGTGCCTTCCGGGCGTTCTTCTTCGTCAGGTATACCGTAGTGCGCTTCTTCGCCAGCGAGCGCGATTCCGCATCGTCGGCGATGGAGTCGCAGATATGCCGCATGGGGGCCAGGATGGACGCACGCGACTTGTTGGGGGCCAAAAGCCCCAGGCTCTGCCGGCTCGGCAGCTCCAGATTCACCGAGAGACGGTCGGACAGGTGCCCCAGCTCGTCGATGAGCTCCACCGAGGTGCCGGGGATGGCCTTGGTGTGGATGTAGCCGCGAAAGCCGTACTCCTCCCGCAGGATGCGCAGGGCCTCGATCATGAGCTCGGTGGTGCGGTCGGGGCATCCGGCGACACCGGAGGAGAGGAACAGCCCCTCGATGTAGTTGCGGCGGTAGAAGCCGATGGTGAGGTCGGCCAACTCGCGAGGCGTAAATGCGGCTCGGGGTGCCTCGGCGTTGCTCGCGCGGTTCACGCAGTAGCAGCAATCGTAGACGCAGACGTTGGTCATGAGCACCTTGAGCAGCGTGACGCAGCGCCCGTCCGGCGTGAACGAATGGCAGCATCCCGCCTGGGTGGCCGCGCCCAGCTGTCCGGCCTTGCCCGCGCGCTGAACCCCGGAGGAGGTGCAAGCCACGTCGTACTTCGCCGCATCGGCCAGAATCTCCAGCTTCTCGATGACGTTCACCGCGCAACCCCTTCCAACCGCCAGACATCTTCCCGCCGCTAACACCAAACGAGCACACTTGTTCGCCCGAATGAATGTACGCTATACTACCCGAATAGATGTTCGCGTGTCAATGGGCGGAACATCGCCGGTTTGCTTGCGGCGTATGTCTTCTGGGGTCGGGAGAGGAGTGTGGCGGCGAGGGGGCTTGCGAAGGGGGAGACTTCGTTGTCGTCGGTTCGCGATTGCTCCTGCTTCTACGAGTCAAGCTCCTCGAGCAACCCCTCACGGTATTCCGCATCGGTCGCCGCACGGCGGGCGTCCTCGAAGCGGCCGGCATCCATAAGCTGAGCTATCAGCTTTCCAAGTTGGTCGGCTCCTTCCGCCCGTCCCGCGGCCCTACCCTCGGCTCTGCCCTCGGCAAGCCCCTCCTCACGACCCTTCTTCTGCAGGAGGCGGCCTTGGGCGCGCATATCCTCTTCCAGCGTCAGCATGACAAGAGACTCCTCTCTCCATGGAGCGTCTTCGTTGGCGGCCTCCACGGCGGCCGCGAGGTCGGCGGTAAGGCCGTCGCCTCCGACCTCCTCGGTGGCGACGTACCGAAGTAAACCACGAAGCGGCCCGTCTGGCAACATCTCCCAAGCGGAGGCGTTGAGCACGACCCATCTGAAGCCGTGCCCGAGTACCACGGATCCGCTCTCATCGCATATCATGTCGAAGGTGTAGACGGGGAGCCCCTCCTTGAACTCGTCGTGTAGGCAGATGAAAACGATAAAGCTCTCGGGCAAACTGTCGTAGGTGGCTCCCGGGCGCAGCATCGCAGTGTCCATGGCGCTCTGGTAGTAGCGCATGCGTCGACCCAGGCCCTCGCGGGAGTAGGTCTGCATCTCCACGTCGTAGAGCGCGTCCGAGGTGCGAACCCAGGCGTCGAGGCGCACTCCGTGGGAGCCGACGCGGGGCTGCAGGGTGCGCTCGGCGACGACGTTGCGTACCTCGTCCACGGGCACACCGAGGGCCGTCTCCAGCACTCGGCGGCACAGATCGGGGCGCTCCTCCATGATCCTGTCAAACATGGGGTACTCGCTGAACAGAAGGTTTCTCGACATCTAGGCCGTCCTTTCACCGGGGGTTTGGATCGTGCCATGCTACGCGATCCGAACCGCAGAAATGACGCGGGAATGTCCCGGTTCGTTCCCCGCGCCAACCGTGCTGGAGCCGCACTTTGATCGATTCGGGGAAACCGACGAGGAAATCGGGTATCATGGTGCCCATAGGAAACATGAGGGAACTCCTCACGGATGAAAGGGCGGCTATGGAGGCTTACAAGCGCGAGTTCATCGAGTTCATGGTTCAGAGCGACGTGCTGAAGTTCGGCGATTTCACGCTGAAGAGCGGGCGCAAGTCGCCGTTCTTCATGAATGCGGGCGCCTATGTGACCGGCGAGCAGCTGCATCGGCTGGGTCTGTACTACGCCCAGGCCATCAACGACAATTTCGGGCTGGACTTCGATGTGGTGTTCGGGCCAGCCTACAAGGGCATCCCCTTGGCGGTGGTGACGGCCATGGCGCTTCAGGAGCTGTACGGCAAGGAGGTAAAGTACTGCTGCAACCGCAAGGAAGTGAAGGACCACGGGGCCGACGCGGGCAACCTGCTCGGCGCGGAGCTTCACGACGGCGACAAGGTCATCATGGTGGAGGACGTCACCACTTCGGGCAAGTCCATCGACGAGACCTACCCCATCTTGAAGGCCGCTGCCGATGTGGATGTGCGCGGGCTCATCGTGTCGCTCAACCGCATGGAGGTGGGGAAGGGCGGCGTCACCACGGCCCAGAAGGAGATCGAGGCGAAGTACGGCTTCCCGGTGGCCTCCATCGTGTCCATGGCCGAGGTGAAGGAGTGCCTGCACAACCACGAGGTGGCCGGGCGCATCGTGATCGACGACGATATCGCGGCCGCCATCGACGCCTACTACGAGCAGTGGGGCGCCAAGGAGTAGGGCAGGCTCATACGACCGATCGACTGCCTAGAGGACGCCTAACGTGCGATTGCGCAGGTATTGCGCGGATGCGACTTCCCTAAATCGGAGCGTTGTCGTACAATAGGCCGACGCGGAACGGCATCGATGGGGAGGGTCGGCCGTTCACGCGCTCGTCGCCGGTGTGGCTCAACGGTAGAGCAACTGATTTGTAATCAGTGGGTTGCGGGTTCGATTCCTGTCACCGGCTCCATGTTTTACCAGGTCAGAGGTTTATAGCCTCTGGCCTTTTCTCTTTTTTGGACACTGAAGATACTGTTTGGTATCCAACGGTGCCCAGGCTGGCGGCCGGTCGTCTCCAGATGTTTTTCCGATTCTGCCTTCGAAATGCCACTTTGGCCTAGAAATGGTTGATGGACAAGAGACGGTTTGTACATTTCGGGGCTGAAATGGCAGAAAAGTGCCAGTTGAAGATAGAAATGTACAAGACGTGGAAAATGGGGCGCACATTTCGGGGTCGAAGTGGCATTTACCTGGCAGAATCTGGCGTCCGGGCCATCCACGAAGTTCGTGCGCTCTGCTATCATGGCTCGGGAACGTTTGAGAAAGGAAGCGCGCGAGTTTATGGCAACGTACATCGCCCATTACCAGTCGCCGAAGGGCTCCTACGAGAGAGAGCGCGGGCTGTTCGAGTTCGAGAGCGACGCGCGGGCCGGCACCAAGGCCAACGCCCACGACGCGCGCATGAAGATGCTAGAGCTGTTCGGCGCGAGTGCGGTGTCGTGGACCATCGAGAAGGTGGAGCGCGCCGGCGCCGCTCCCGCCGAGAAGCGGGAGAAGACCACCGACGGCCAGCTGGCGCTGGACTTCCGCCCTCCCAAGCCCGAGCGCAAGCGCAAGCATTCGAAAGGATATTGGTGATATGAAGAAGAAGCACCTGAAATTTCTGAAGCAGCTGGTGGAGACTCCCTCGCCGACGGGCTTCGAGGAACCGGCGGCGTCTCTCGTGCGCGAGAGGCTCGCCGATGTGGCCGACGAAGTGGCCACCGACACCATGGGCTCGGTGCGCGCGGTACTCGAGGGCCGCGACGCCGGTGCGCCCTCGCTCATGCTGGCGGCCCATATGGACGAGATCGGCCTCATGGTCACCTACATCTCCGACGAGGGCTTCCTCTCCGTGGCCTCTTTGGGCGGCGTGGACGCGGCCATCCTGCCCGGCATGCGGGTCGACGTGCACACCGCTTCCGGCACCCTCCGCGGCATCGTGGGCCGCAAGCCCATCCACCTCATCGAGCCGGACGAGCGCAAGACGGTGACGCCGCTCTCCTCCCTCGTTATCGATTTGGGCATGAAGCCCAAGCGCGTGAAGAAGCTTGTGCGGGTGGGCGACCCCATCACGTTCGGCGTCGGATTCGAGCGGTTCGGCGACGACATGGCCGTCTCGAAGTGCTTCGATGACAAGTGCGGCGTGTGGATCGCCTGTCGCGTCATGGAGAAGCTGGCCCGCGCCGGCCGCGCCCCGGGCGACTTCATCGCCGTAGCCACCACTCAGGAGGAGATCGGCACCCGCGGCGCCATGACAAGCGCTCATGCCGTGAATCCGGACGTGGCGCTCGCCTTCGACGTCACCCACGCCACGGACTACCCGGGCATCGACAAAACGAAGTACGGAAAGATCGTCTGCGGGGCGGGCCCGGTTATCGCGCGGGGGCCGAACATCAACCCCGTGGTGTTCGAGCGCCTCGTGGCCGCTGCCGAGTCGGAGGGCATTCCGTACCAGCTGGAGGCCGAGCCGTCGGTCACCGGTACCGACGCTCGGGCCATTCAGGTGACGCGCGGGGGCATTCCCACGGGCCTCATCTCCGTGCCGCTGCGCTACATGCACACTCCCACCGAGGTCATCTGCCTGCGCGATTTGGAGGCCACGGTGCGCCTCATCGCCCGCTTCGCGCAAGACCTCGCCCCCGACACGAGCTTCGTGCCGGGGCTGGGCGGCGCGGTGACCGAGAATGCGGAAGGGAAGGCCGCCGATGCCGATGCCGATGCCGATGCGCCCGACGCTTCCGCCGCACCCGAGGAGGCGTGAGGGCCGTGCCGAAGCGCGAGGAGAAGACCATCGCGAAGAACCGCCGGGCCTTCCACGACTACGAGATCTTGGAGACCTACGAGGCCGGCATCGAGCTGACGGGCACCGAGGTGCGCTCTCTGCGGGAGAGCAACTGCCAGCTCACCGATTGCTTCGCCCTCATTCGGAACGGCGAGGTGTGGCTCAACAACGTGCACATCTCGCCGTACTCCAACGGCAGCATCTTCAACCCCGACCCCGACCGGCGCCGGAAGCTCCTGCTGCACAAGAAGCAGATTCGCTACCTGGACGCGAAGGTGGCCGAGAAGGGCCTGGCCATCGTGCCCTTGAAGATGTACTTCAACGAGGACGGCCGGGTGAAGGTGGAGCTGGCGCTGGCCCGGGGCAAGAAGCTCTACGACAAGCGCGCCTCCATGAAGGAGCGCGACACCAAGCGCGAGATCGACCGCGCGCTGAAGGAGCGCGTCCGCTAGGCCGGGGTCTGCGGGTGCGCGCCGCGCGCCGGTGCCCAGTCGCGCTACCGCCTTCGCTCGGTGCTCGCGGGCTGCACGACCGGCGTCGCGCCTTGGCACGTTCACGCTCGGTCAACGAAACGGCGCGGGAGGGCCGCGGCGCGGGAAGTCGTGGCATCATAGGTTCGGCGGGCGAGGTCGCCCGCGCACGTACATCACGAGGTTAGGAGTCTGGCAATGGGTCTTGACGAAGAGCTTGAGAGCATGGAAGAGGTCGGCGAGACCGATGCCGAGTGGACCGACCAGGAAACAGAGCTGGAAGACGCCGAGGACGCCCTCTTCGACGCCGATGAGGAGGATGCCGCCGAAAGCGACTTGGAGCACGCCTACGACAGCTTCATGACCGACAACGAGGCCGACTACGACGGCTGGGATCCCGACGAGGTGCCCGAGGCCATCCAGGCCGAGGAGGACGCCGACATCCTGCACTCGGAGGGCTATCACATTGAGGAGGAGCCCGAAGAGGAGAGCGAAGTCATCGAGATGGAGATCGAGGACGGCGATGTCTATGCGGTGATCGTCGACGAGCACGACAACGAGATCGGCTTCATCTTGCTCGACGAGGACGGCAACGAGCAGGAGTACTACTACGTCGACGAGGACAACGACGGCGACGGCGTGCGCGTGGAGCGCACCTCGGACGGCGATGAGTTCGACCTCGGCATCAGCCGCGAGGGCGTGGCCGCCGCCACCAGGGACGTGAACGCCATCTACAAGGACGGTGTTCAGGTGGCCGCCGAGCTGAAGAGCACCTTCGACGAGATCTCCGATTCGCTGAGTTTCCTCAAGAAGAAAAAGTAACGGCGACAAGGCGCTGTCGAAACGACAACGGAGACGGCCCGCATCGGCGAACGTCGGTCATCGGGGCCTACTATGAATGGGAGCGATCGGTTGGGTCGCTCCCATTTCGTCGTTAGGAGATCATTATGTGCACGGGCGTTCGTTTTGCCGATGCAGCCGGCAACTTGTATTTCGGCCGCAACCTCGATTGGTGCGAGAGCTACGGCGAGGGCGTGGTCATCACCCCGCGAGGGGCGTCTATCCCCACGCAGTTCCTTGGTTCGCTGAGTCCCGAGCATGCCTGCGTGGGCATGGGCATCGTCGTGGGCGGCGTGCCGTGCTACTTCGATTGCGCCAACGAGGCGGGACTCGCCATCGCCGGCCTTAACTTCCCCGGCTATGCCCAGTTCGCCGAAGCTCCCGAAAAGGGAGCGGTGAACGTGGCGGCCTACGAGTTCCCTCTGTGGGTGGCGGCGAGCTTCTCCACGGTGGCCGAGGTGCGCAAGGCGCTTAAGGACGTTGTCATCGTGGCCAAGGCGCCCAGCGAGGGCTATGGCGTGGCCCAGCTGCACTGGCTGGTAGGCGATGGGAAGGAGTCCATCGTCATCGAGTGCCAAGCCGACGGCATGCACGTGTACGACGACGGGCTGGACGTGCTGACCAACCAGCCGCCCTTCCCCTGGCATACCGAGAATGTGCGCAACTATATGCACATCGAGACCGCGCATCCCGAGCCGGTTGCGTGGACGCGCGACACCCTGTGCGCGTTCGGCAGCGGCGCGGGCATGATCGGGTTCCCGGGCGGCTACGATCCGGCCAGCCGCTTCGTGCGGGCCGCTTTCCTGAACGCGCATTATCCCGCAGAAGAGGGGGAGGCCGCCAATGTGACGCGCCTGTTCCGCACGCTTGAGGGCGCGTCCATGTGCAAGGGCGGCGCGCAGATGGCCGACGGTCGCTTCGAGTACACGATGTTCTCCGACGGCTACTCGGCGGCCACCAAGACCTATTACTGGTGCACCTACGACGAGCCGGCGCGCCAGAGCGTGTGCTTGGACGATTACGACCTGAGCGGCGCCGAGCTCATCCGCGTGGCGGCCTAGCGCCACGGCGCCTCGGCGGCTCGGGCGTGTCGGGCTGACGGGGCCGATGGTGCGGCTCTTGACAGGAGCGGCGCGCCCGCTAGAATAAATCGACAACCCTTAAAGGGGGCGACTGGTTTCGACATGGTAAGTTCGAAACGAGGAGCAGGCCGTGGTCTCCTCGCCACGCTAAACAGGGGTACCGTCAAGTTAATTGGCAAAAACACTTCTAAGACCGGCTACTACATGCCGGCCGCCATGGCTGCCTAACAGCAGTTCTGGTGATCACCGACCCCGGTGCTTCCCCGAACCGGGCAAGGTGTCATTTGAGGGGAATGCCCTGCGGCACGTAGTCGGTATGGCCGCGGGAAAGACTGAACCGACTAGGAGCGGCCACGTTGGTCTGCGAACCGATCCGCTCCGAAGCCCGATCGCTGACTAAGCCTGTAGCGCCTTGTGGACAATTTAGTATGGACCGGAGTTCGATTCTCCGCGCCTCCACCAAGCTTTTCGCGGCCGCTCTTCGGGGCGGCCGCTTTCCTCTCCTCGCGTGGCTTATTCCTTACGAAAACGGTCATGTTCTGGGGAAATGGGCTGAAAATCCTTTAAGTTCTGTGGGGGAGTCGTGGGGAATGGCGTGCAGGGTGGCGCGCGGGGCGCGGTCTGTGGGAAAGTAGCGCCGAACGACGTATCCGCCGACGGCCGCGGGCTCCTTGGCTTATAATGGGCCTAAGGCGCATCCGCCGACTTGCGCGGCGGCCCCAAAGTAAGTTGAATCGCACCACGGAAGCGCACTATGCCACGACACAGCACATCTGACAATCGAATTTCCGAAGCGGGCGCAAGCGCGACCCGCGGTTTCGTCATGCCCGAGGGCCGCTTCGGCGCGCCGAGGCCCGTGGGGCCCCAGGCCACGGGCGCGATGCCGCCCCAGCACGACCAGGGAACCGCCGCGATGCCCCCTCAGCCTTCGCGCCCCGCAATCAGCGGCACCGGCGCCATGCCCGTCGTGCCCCCCATGGGCCCGACGTCCGGCGGCTACGTGCCCGGCTACCAGGTGAATGCCCGGCCGCCCAAGAAGCATCGGGGGCTCAAGATCTTCGGCATCGTGATGGCCTCCATTCTAGGCGCCATCGCCCTTGTCTACTTCGCCGGCGTCATCGTGTTCTCCGGGCGCTTCTTCCCGCAGTCCACCATCATCGGCATGGACATCTCCGGCAAGACGCCCGAAGAGGTCCATCAGATGCTCGACGAGGTGCTGGGCGACTACACCTTCAAGGTGGAGGGCCCGGGTCTTTCCCTCACGCTGGACGCCACGGACATGGGCATGGCGCTCGACAGCCAATCTATCGCCGACGGCCTTCTGGCCGAGATGAACCCCTGGGCGTGGCCCTACGAGGTGTTTCAGCGCCACGACGACACCGATGACTTGGTCTCCACTCTGGAGAACTCGAAGCTGGCCGACACGCTGACCGCCGCCGTGGAGGAGGCCAACGCCCGCGGCACCGCTCCCAAGAACGCCACCGTGGCCTATGACGCCGACGAGGGCGGCTATGTCGTCGTGCCCGAGGAGGAGGGCAACACCCTTTTGGCCGACGTCGTCATCGACGAGGTGACGCGGGGCACGGTGAACTTCGCGCCGAAGGTGACGCTCTCCGACGCCGTGCTGGCCAAGCCCACGGTGACGCGCGACGACCCCGCGCTGGCCGAGGCGCGCGATGCGGCCAACAAGTACCTCGGCGGGGCGCTTTCCCTCACCATGGCGGGCGCCGAGAAGATGGCCATCACCGCCGACGAGATCGCCGAGCACATCACCTTGGGCGACGATCTCTCCGTGACCTTCGACCCTGAGCCTTTGGTGGCGGCGGTGAAGGAGAAGGTGAACGCCATGGACACCACGGGCGCTACCCGCACGTTCACGCGTCCCGACGGCAAGGCCGTCACGGTGAAGGGCGGCGACTACGGCTGGATCACCGACAGCCAGGCCACCGCCGACGCCGTGCGCGAGGCGCTCACCTCCGGGGCGGGCGGCACGCTGGAGATCATCATGAAGCAGAACGCGGCCCAGACCCCCGACGAGGGCGGCCGCGACTTCGGCACCCGCTACATTGACGTGGATCTCACCGAGCAGCACGCGCGCTTCTACGGCGAGGACGGCGCCATTATCTGGGAGAGCGATATCGTCAGCGGCAAGCCCGCCGACGGGCGCGACACGCCCCAGGGCACCTACTACATCAAGACCAACGACGGCAAGTCGGTGCTGCGCGGCTACAAGCCCGACGGCACCAAGGACTACGAGACCGAGGTGGAGTTCTGGATGCCCTTCAAGGACAACTCCGTGGGCTTCCACGACGCGGGTTGGCAGGAGAAGTTCGGCGGCGACTGGTACGTCGAGCACGGCAGCCACGGCTGCATCAACCTGCCTCCCGATAAGGCCGAAGAGCTCCACGGGCTTCTGTCGGTGGGCGACGTCGTCGTCGTGCACGAGTAGGGCGCTGTGGATACGGAGCATTTCGACAACCGCCCCATCGGGGTGTTCGATTCCGGCTACGGGGGCCTCACGGTGGCCCGCGCGCTGCAGAAGCGCCTGCCGGAGGAGTCCATCCTATACTTCGGCGACTCGGCGCGCTGCCCCTATGGGCCCCGCGATCAGGCCGAGGTGGACGGCTTCGTGCAGCAGATCTGCACGTGGCTCGTCGGCCGGGACGTGAAGATGATCGTCATCGCCTGCAACACGGCCACGGCCGCCGGCCTCGCCCATGCCCAGGAGAACTTCTCCGTGCCCGTCGTCGGCGTGGTGGAGCCGGGCGCCCGGGCGGCGGCCCATACGACGCTCAACCGGCGCGTGGGGGTCATCGCCACCAAGGGCACCGTGGATTCCAACGCCTACAGCGACGCCATACGCCACATCGACGCCGGCATCACCGTGTTCTCCACGGCGACGCCTCGGTTCGTGGAGATCGCCGAGATGGGGCTGAAGCTCTCCGACGGGCCCATTGAGGACTACATGGCCGACACCACCAAGGTCTACATCCGCCCGGAGTTCGAGGACATCGCCCGGCAGTACCTGGAGCCGCTGCGCCGCTGCGACATCGACACGCTCGTTTTGGGCTGCACCCACTATCCGCTTCTGAAGGCGCTCATCGGGGGCGTGGTGGGGCGCAAAGTCACGCTGGTGAACTCGGCCGACGAGACGGCCCGCGACGTCGATCACATCCTGCGCCGGCGCCGCGCCCACGCCCGCTCGGGCAACGTGCCCGTCCACTCGTTTTTCACCACGGCCGACGACGTGGAGGAGTTCCGGCGCTTCGGCGGCCGCGTGCTCGCCCGCCCCATGGACGTCGTCGCGCACGTGGATCTGCCCGCACTGTAAGCAACTGCCCGCACCGGCGAGGTGCCCGTCTGCAAGGAGGAGCCCGTGAAGGAAGTGCTCATCGCCACGAACAACGCCCACAAGGTGGAGGAGATCCGCACGGCCCTGAACTTCGAGGGCTGGACGTTCACGACGCTGGCCGAGGCGGGGGTGACATCAGATCCGGCCGAGGACGCCGACAGCTTCGAGGGCAACGCCCGCATCAAGGCCCGGGCGGCGCGTGCGGCGGCACGGGAGTCGCTGGGGCGCTTTGTGGCGGTGCTCGCCGACGACTCCGGTTTGGAGGTGGACGCCCTGGACGGCGCGCCGGGGGTCTTCTCGGCGCGCTACGCGGGACCCGACGGGGACGATGCGGCCAACAACGCGAAGCTTCTGGCCGAGCTTGCCGCCGTGCCGGACGCCGAGCGCACGGCGCGGTTCGTGTGCACGCTCGTGTTCATCGACGAGGACGGCACGGAATCGGTGGCCCGCGGCACCATCGAGGGTTCCATCGGGCGCGAACCCCGCGGCAGCGAGGGCTTCGGCTACGACCCGCTGTTTTTGCCCGACGAGTACGGCGGCATGCGGGCGCTGGCCGAGGTCTCCCAGGCCGAGAAGAACGGCATATCTCATCGGGGAAATGCCTTGCGCGTGCTCAAAAAGGCCCTTTCCCAAAGCGTTGACGAACGGTAAAAATGGGCTGTGTGCGGGGCTTTTCCGTGGGATATTATTTTGATCTATTGACTTATAGCATACTCCATATGGTCTAATGGACACGCAGGCTGCGCGAACGTGAGATGCGCAGCGGCGCGTTTCAAAGGGGACGGCATGAAGATTGCGGAAGTCAGCAAGCGCTACGGTGTTTCCACCGACACGCTGCGCTATTACGAGCGCATTGGCCTGTTGCGCCATGTGCCTCGCAACAAGAGCGGCATTCGCGATTACGACGAGGCCAGCTGCAATGCCGTCGAGTTCGTCAAATGCATGCGCGATGCCGGCATGTCCATCGAGTCTTTGGTGGAGTACATGGAGCTTCTGGAGCAGGGCGACGAGACGACGGCGGCCCGCAAGGAGCTTCTTTTGAGGCAGGGCGACGAGATCCGGGAGCGCATTGCCGGCCTGGAGCGGGCCTTGGCGCGGCTCGAGTACAAGATCGAGCACTACGACGAGGTCATGACGGCCACCGAGCGGACTCTGCGCACGGGGGAGTAACCGCCGCGAATGCGTTTGTTCCGTGGGCGTTGCCCTCGAGTCTTTTATTGGAGCTGACTCCAACATTTATCATGGCTTTCCGAGAAACCAACTGAGAACGAGTGAGGGCGTTCGTCGGAAAGCGGGGTGGCCGTGGCCTTTCACCAGAGCGAGAATTCTGAGAGCCTTTGCGGCGGAGCCGCGTTTGCGCGGCCCGACTACGACCGTGCGATGCGACAGGGCGCCGGCGAGGTGATTTACGGCGAGGGAAAGACCGCCGAGCAGATCGCCGCCATCGCCTCGTCGCTCATGGGCGCCGGTCAACCGCGCGTTTTGGCGACCCGCGTGGACGCGAAGAAGGCCGATGCCGTGGCCGCTCTATGGGGCGACGACGGCGGGATCGTCCCGTGCGCCTACTACGAGACGGCGCGGCTCGTCGTGTTCGGCGGCATGCCCGCGCCCGACGGGGACGGAGTGGTGGCCATCGCCTGCGCCGGCACGAGCGATCTGCCCGTGGCCGAGGAGGCGGCGCTCACCGCGGAGTTCCTCGGCAACGAGGTGCGGCGCTTCTACGATGTGGGCGTGGCGGGCATCCATCGACTCTTGGATGTGGCCGACGAGCTGCGCGCGGCCCGAGTCGTGGTGGCGGTGGCCGGCATGGAGGGCGCGCTCGCCTCCGTGGTGGGGGGTCTCGTCTCCGCGCCGGTGATCGCGGTGCCCACCTCGGTGGGCTACGGCGCCTCGTTCGGCGGCGTGACCGCCCTGCTCGCCATGTTGAACTCGTGTGCGAGCGGCGTGTCGGTGGTCAACATCGACAACGGCTTCGGCGCCGCCTTCCAGGCAAGCGCCATCAATCACTTGAATTCCCGACAGGGATAAACCTGCGGCGGTTCCCGCCGAACGCGGGCGCCTCGAGGGCGGCACCATCATGAAAGGCGATGCAATGACGAAACTTCTCTACTTGGAATGCACCTCCGGTATCAGCGGCGACATGTGCGCGGCGGCCCTGCTGGATGCAGGCGCGAGCGAGGAAGCGGTGCGCCGGGCGCTGGAGAGCCTGCCTGTGGAAGGTTTCGCTGTGGAGATATCCCGGGTGAAGAAGTCGGGCTTGGACGTCTGCGACTTCAGCGTCGTGCTGGATGCCGCCCACGAGAACCACGACCACGATATGGCCTACCTGCACGGGCAGGGGGGCGCAAGCGAGCACGGCCACGACCATGACCATGGTCACGCCCACGATCACGACCATGCCCACGGTGCCCCCGGTGGCCACCACCACCGCGGTCCTGCGGAAATAGCGCAGATCATCGACGGTGCCGCCATGGCCGACGGCGCCAAGGCCATCGCGCACCGCATGTTCGGCTTCGTGGCCGACGCCGAGGCGCGGGCTCATGGCGTACCTGTTGGGGAAGTTCACTTCCACGAGGTGGGCGCCGTGGATTCCATCGCCGACATTATTGCCATCGCCGTGGCGGCCGACGACTTGGCGCCCGACGGCGTTGTCGTGTCCGATCTGCCCTGCGGGTACGGCACGGTGCGCTGCCAGCACGGCCTCATCCCCGTGCCCGCCCCGGCCACGGCGTTCATCGCCGAAGCTGCCGGATTGACGCTTTCCCCGGTGGACGTGGAAGGAGAGCTCGTCACCCCCACGGGCGCCGCCGCGGCCGCCGCTCTGCGCACGGAAGCCGCCCTTCCCGAGCGCTTCTCCATCAAGGCCATCGGCATGGGCGCCGGCAAACGCGCCTACGACACTCCCGGCATCCTCCGCGCCATGATCATCGAGCCTGCGGAGTAATTCCAACCGTAGGCGAAAATCCCATTGCTTTAGCACTCTACTGTGATAAAGTACTAGCATCGATGCGAGATCCTCGTGCGTTCTTTGCGCGGGAACTCTGTCGATAATTCGCCGTTTGCCGTCCCGGTGCGTCGGGAGGGGAGAGGGCGTGTAACATGACAATCTCGGTAATCGAAGGCGCTTGCGACGAGACGAGCCAGGCGATGGCCTCGGCTGACTGCGAGCCAGGGCGAAAGCTCCGGCTGCATGCATGCCGGGTCACAGGTCTTGGGCCGTTCGCGCGTCGTTTGCGCCAGTGAGGAATGTGCGTTGAACGCTGTGACACCATCGGGCTTCCGCGACGTGCTCTCCGAGGAGGCGCGCGTCCGCGAGGCCATCACCCGGGCCGTGGCCGACCTGTTCGCCTCTCGCGGCTACGTGCCCATCGAGACGCCCACCCTGGAGGTGATGGACGTCCTGCGGGCCGGCGGACGGGTGCCGGCCACTCCCTTCAAGTTCTTCGACTCCCGGGGCGACCTTCTGGCCATGCGCCCGGACGTCACCCTGCAGATCGCGCGCATGTGCGCCACGCGCCTGGCCGGCGTGCCCGGCCCCTTGCGCTTCCGCTACACCCAGCGCGTCTTTCGCGAGGCCGAGACGGAGAACCAGGTGCAGGCCCGCGAGCTCACCCAGTGCGGCGTGGAATGCATCGGGGAAGTGGGACCGGCGGCCGATGCCGAAATCGTGACGCTCTTCGCCGAGGCGCTGCGGCTGGCCGGGGCGACGCAGTTCGTGCTCGCCATGGCCACGGTGGGGGTGCTCCGGGCGCTGCTCGAGCGCTCCGGCGCCGCCGAGCCGTGGAAGGCCGCGGTGCTGGACGCCTACCACAGCTCCGACTTCGTGGCCCTCGACCGTTTGTGCGACGTCGCCATGGGGTGCGTCGTGGAAGGGGAGACCGTTGATGCGGGGGCTGCGGCGCCCGCTTACACCGAGGCCATCCGGCAGCTCGCGCGCATTCGGGGCGCCCAGGACGCCATCGATGCGGTGCGCGCGCTCGTGACCCCACTTGGGTGCGTTGCTGACCTGGACGACTTCCAGGCCACCTACGACCTTCTGGGCGAGGCCGGTCTGGCCGACTCCGTGCTCGTCGATTTCTCGGTGGCCAGCTCCTTCAACTACTACACGGGCCTCGTCTTCGAGGCCTGCTCCCCCTATCTGGGCTCGCCTCTGGGATCCGGCGGCCGCTACGACCGCATGATCGGGGCCTTCGGGGCCGATCGTCCCGCTGCCGGCTTCGCCTTCTCGCTGGAGCAGGCCATGGCCGCCGCCTCTGCCGAGGCCGACGCCGCGGCCGCCTCTGGCCGCCCGTTGCGCATCGCCGTGCCCAAAGGCTCCCTGAACACCGAGGCCATCGCCTGTTTGGAAGAGGCCGGGCTCGACGTGACGGGACTTGCCAATCCAGGCCGCGCACTCGTCATTTCCAACCCCGGGGTCGACTACATCATCGTGCGGCCCTCCGACGCGCCCGTCTTCGTGGCCCTGGGCGCCGCCGACTGCGGCATCTGCGGCAAGGACTCGCTTTTGGAAGTGGGCGCGACCGTGGAGGAGCTGGTCGATCTGCGCTTCGGAGGCTGCCGCTTCGTCGTGGCGGAGTCGGCCGGCACGAGTGCGGCCATCGAGGAGCGCTACCGCAAGCTCGGAAGCATCCGCATCGCCACGAAGTACCCTTCCATCACCCGTGCCCACTTCGCGCGCACCGGCACCCAGGTGGAGATCGTCTACCTGCACGGCAACATCGAGCTGGCGCCCATCACCGGCATGGCCGAGCGCATCGTCGACATCACCGCCACGGGAACCACCCTGCGTGAGAACAACCTGGAGATCGTGGAAGAGGTGCTCGCCTCCACGGCCCGCTTCTTCGCCAACGGCTGCGCCCTGCGCACCGACGAGCGCATCGTGGCGCTGGCCCGCGTGCTCGCCGAGAACGCTCCCAAGCACACTTACGCGCCCATCGCCGGCGCTTCCAACCCTGCCCAACCGACCCTGTCCTAAGGAGTGCGCCCCATGACCATGAGACGAATCGACCTGCAACCCCTCGAGCCCTTCACGAGCGACTTCATCGACCGCACCGGCGCCTTCAACCCCGGTGCCCTTGAGGCGGCCACCGCCATCATCGAGCAGGTGCGCCAAGAGGGCGACGGTGCCCTGCGCGCGCTCACCGAGAAGTTCGACGGCGTGGCCATCGAGAACTTCCGCGTGCCGCGCGAGGCCATCGATGCCGCGATGGCGGAGGTGGATCCGGACACCCTCGAGGCCCTGAAGCACGCCGCGGCCCAGATCCGCGACTTCCACGAGCGCCAGAAGCAGCAGAGCTGGTTCTTCGCGCGTGAGGACGGGGCCATCGTGGGCTCGAAGGTGACGCCGCTCGAATCCGTGGGCATCTACGTGCCCGGGGGACGGGCGCTGTACCCCTCCACGGTGCTCATGAACGCCCTGCCCGCCCAGGTGGCCGGCGTGGAGCGCATCGTCTGCGTGACGCCGCCCACCAAGGACGGCACGCTGGACGCGGCCATTCTCGCCGCCTGCAAGATCGCCGGCGTGACCGAGATCTACACCGTCGGCGGCGCCCAGGCCGTGGCGGCGCTCGCCTACGGCACCGAGACCATCCGCCCGGTGGCCAAGATCACCGGCCCGGGCAACGCCTTCGTGGCCGCGGCCAAGAAGCTCGTCTCGGGCGATGTGGGCATCGACATGATCGCCGGGCCGTCGGAGGTCTGCGTCGTGGCCGACGAGACGGCCGACCCGCGGCTGGTGGCCATCGATCTCATGGCCCAGGCCGAGCACGATCCCCTGGCGGCCTGCTACCTCGTCACCTTCTCGGACGCCTACGCCGACGCGGTGGAGGCGGCCATCCAGGTGCACCTGGCCGATTCCACCCGCGCCGACATCACCCGCACCTCCCTTGAAGATCACGGGCTCATCGTCGTGTGCACTTCCATGGAGCAGGCCCTGGAGGCAGTGAACGTCATCGCGCCGGAGCACTTGGAGATGCACGTGGAGGGCGCCATGGAGTATCTGGGCGCCATCCGCAACGCCGGGGCCATCTTCTTGGGCGCGTGGACGCCGGAGGCCGTGGGCGATTACGTGGCCGGCCCCAACCACACGCTGCCCACCGGCGGCACGGCCCGCTACTCGTCGCCCCTTTCCGTGGACGACTTCGTGAAGAAGTCCTCCATCATCCAGTACAGCCCGGCGGCCCTGAAGAACGACGCGCGCGCCGTGGTGCAGATCGCTACCCACGAGGGGCTGTGGGCCCATGCCCGCTCGGTGGCCCTGCGTCTTAAGGCGCTGCTGGATGCCGAGCAGGCGAGCGTGGCCGGCTCGGCCGCGGCGGGCGTGGAGGACGGCGAGGCGCGCGGTGAATAAGGTTCGCGCGTCGGCGCCCCAGCTTGAGGGACTCGTTCCCTACGACCCGAAGTACCTGCCGGCCGAGGCGTACCTGTCGGCCAACGAGAATCCGCGCGACGTGGACGCCGAGGTGCGCGCCGCCATTGCGCGTCGCATTGCCCAGGTGCCTCTGAACCGCTATCCCGATCCTCTGGCCAACCGCCTGCGCGATCTCATCGCCGAGGCCAACGGGCTCGACCGCGCCAATGTCCTTCTGGGCAACGGCGGCGACGAGCTTTTGTTCGATGTGGCCCTCGCTTGGGGCGGCCCGGGGCGCAGCTTCCTGAACCTGCCCCCGACCTTCTCGGTGTACGCGGCCAACGCACGGCTCACGAACACCCGCTGCGTGGATGTGCCGCGTCGGGCCGACTTCTCCATCGACGAAGCGGCAGTGCTTGAGCGCGTGGGGAAGGGCGACATCGATTTCGTCATCGTGACGAGTCCGAACAACCCCACGGGCCAGAGGGCGTCCACGGCGTTCATCGAAGAGCTGCTCGACGCCACCGATGCGCTCGTGCTGGTGGACGAGGCCTACTTCGAGTTCTCGCGCGCCACGGTGCGCCCTTTGCTGGCGACCCACGAGAACCTCGCCATCCTGCGCACGTTCTCGAAGGCGTTCTCGCTGGCTGGTGCGCGCCTGGGCTACGTTTTGGCGAACGCGCCGGTCATCGAGGAGCTGTGCAAGGTGCGCCAGCCCTATTCCGTGGACGCCGTCTCCCAGGCCATAGGAGAGGTGGTCTTCGAGAACCGCGCCCGCTTCGAGCCGGGCATCCGCGAGATCATCGAGGAGCGGGGCCGCGTCATGGAGGCGCTGCGCACCCTGCCCGGCGTGACCGCCTACCCGTCGGATTCCAACTGGATTCTGTTCTCGATGGAAGATGCCGGGGCGGCCTGGCAGTACCTGTACGACCGCGGCGTGCTCGTGCGCGATTTCAGCAGCGCCCCCATGCTCGAGGGCTGTCTGCGGGCGACCATCGGCACGCCGGAACAGAACGACGCGTTCATCCGCGGGCTGCGCGACTTTCTCGCCGAGAGCCGTGCCCAGCGCGCGCGGGCTATGCAATAGGGAAGGAGAGCAATGACGAGAGAGGCCACCATCCTCCGCGAGACGGCGGAGACGCGCATCGAGGTCACGGTGAACCTGGACGGCGCGGGACGTGCGGACGTGGCGTGCGGCATCGGGTTCTTCGACCACATGCTATGCGCTTTTGCGCGTCACGGCCGTTTCGATCTGAAGGTGTCGGCGCGCGGCGACTTGCATGTGGACGGCCACCACACGGTGGAGGACACGGGCATCGTGCTGGGCCGCGCTCTGGCCGAGGCCTTGGGAGAGAAGGCCGGCATCGAGCGGTTTGGCAGCGCGTTCGTGCCGATGGACGAGGCGCTGGTGCTGGCGGCTCTGGATATCTCCGGACGCGGGCAGCTGCACTGGGACGTCGAGGCGCCGTTCGGCATGGTGGGCGATTTCGACACTCAGCTCGCCCGGGAGTTCTTCATCGCGCTTGCCGCTAACGCGGGCATCACCCTGCACATCCGGCAGCTCGCTGGCGACAACGTGCACCACATCTTCGAGGCCGCCTTCAAGGCGGCAGGCCGCGCCCTGCGCCAGGCCGTGGCCGTCGACCCGGCCCTGGGTGGCGCGGTTCCCTCAACTAAAGGCGTGCTATGAGCATCGTCATTGTCGACTACCATAAGGGAAACCTGCTCTCGGTGGAGCGGGGACTTGTAGGCGCGGGGGCAGACGTCGTCGTGACCGACGAGGCGGATGTCATCCGCGCGGCCGACGCCGTGGTGCTGCCCGGCGTGGGGGCCTTCGCCGATGCCGCCGCGTCCATGGAGGAGATGGGCCAGATGGAGGCGGTGCGCGCGGCGGTGGCCGGCGGCGCGCCGTTTTTGGGCATCTGCCTTGGGATGCACCTCATGTTCGAGGCGGGCACCGAGCACGCGCCCGCTGACGGCCCGCTGCCACGCGGCCTCGGCTTCATCGAGGGCGTGGTGGACGCCATGCCCCGCACCGACGCTGCCGGCCGCGCCTACAAAGTGCCCCATGTGGGATGGAACTCCGTGGAGTTCTCCGAGCCGAATTCGCTGTTCGATGGAATCGCGCCCGGCGAGTTCTTCTACTTCACCCACAGCTTCGTGGCGCCGCCGAGCGTGGCCACCATTGCCGAGACGGTGCACTCGGTGACCTTCCCCTGCGCCGTGCAGGTGCCGGGCCGTCCCGTCTTCGGCGTGCAGTTCCATCCGGAGAAGAGCTCGGATGCGGGCGCGCGCCTGCTTGCCAACTTCGCAACCATTGCACGAGCCGCGCGCGCCGGCAGCGCGCACGCTGATAAGGTGGCGGAAAACCCCGTCGCGTCAAAGGAGTAGCCATGTACCTTCTTCCTGCCATCGATCTTTTGGACGGGCGCGCGGTGCGCTTGGCCAAAGGAGACTACCACGCCGTCACCGTGTACAACGACGACCCGGCGTATCAGGCCCAGCTGTTCGAGGAGGCCGGTGCGACGTGGCTTCATGTGGTCGATCTGGATGGCGCGAAGTCCGGCAATCCCGACAACTTGGAACTGGTGCGCGCGATTTTGGCGCGCACGAGCCTGAAGGTGGAGGTAGGCGGCGGCGTGCGCTCCCTGGAAGCGGCCGACCGTCTGCTGGATGCTGGCGCGACCCGCGTCATCTTAGGCACCGCACTTGTGCGCGATCCTGATTTCGCCCAGGCTGCTATAGAGAAGTTCGGCCCCGATGCCCTGGTTGCCGGCATCGACGCGAAGGCCGGCGAGGCCGCTGTGGCCGGCTGGACTGAAGGGTCGGGCGTGGCCGCCGCCGACCTGGCCCGCCGCATGGCGGCGCTGGGATACGAGCACCTCGTCTACACCGACATCGCCCGCGACGGCATGCAGACCGGCGTGGAGAACGAGGCCTACGCGAAGATGGCCGCCGCCTTCGGCAATCCGGTCATCGTTTCCGGCGGCATCGCCACCGCAGCTGACATCCGGGCGCTGGCCCCCATCGCCGACGCCGTGGAAGGCGTCATTACCGGTCGGGCCATCTACGAGGGCACTCTTACCGTGGCCGACGGCGTTGCGGCGTGCGACGGCACCTTCCAGCTGTCCGACCAGCTAGAAGAGGAGGAGCGTCCCCTGACCATCGAAGAGCTGGAAAGCTAGCAAACAAGGAAGAGCAGCCCGGGCGACGCCGGGTGCCTTGACCGAGCGAGTTCCGCAGATGGTATCGAAGGCCAAAAGGGAAAGGGAGCAGTTGGCCTTGACGCCTTCGATACCAGCGAGGACTGTCTGAGCGAATCAAGGTACCCGGCGGCGCCCGGGCGGACGGGTTGAAGAGAGTATGTTAACAAAGAGAGTAATCCCCTGCCTGGACGTAAAGGACGGCCGCGTCGTGAAGGGCGTGAATTTCGTGGGCCTGCGCGATGCGGGCGACCCCATCGAGCTGGCCCGCGCCTACGACGAGCAAAAGGCCGACGAGGTCATCTTCCTGGACATCACCGCCACGAGCGACGATCGCGCCACCACGGTGGAGCTCGCGAGCCACGCTTCGGCCGAGCTGCATCTGCCCTATTGCGTGGGCGGCGGCTTCCGCAGCGTGGTCGACATCCGCAAGATGATCGCCGCCGGCGCCGACAAGGTGTCGGTGAACTCGGCAGCCGTGGCGAACCCCCAGCTCATCACCGATGCAGCTCGGGCCTTCGGCACGCAGGCGATCCTCTGCGCCATCGACGCGAAAGCGGTGCCCGGCAATCCCAACAAGTGGGAGGTCTACGTGGCCGGCGGTCGCAAGAACACCCATATCGACGCCATCGAATGGGCCCGCGAGGCGGCCCGGCGCGGAGCGGGGGAGATCCTGCTCACCTCCATGGACCGCGACGGCAGCCGCGACGGCTTCGACTGCCACTTGACGCGCTCCGTGGCCCGGGCCGTCGATATCCCCGTCATTGCCAGCGGCGGCGTGGGCAAGCTGGAACACTTCGCCGAGGGCATCATCGAGGGCGAGGCCGACGCCGTGCTCGCCGCCAGCGTCTTCCATTTCGGCGAGCTTACCGTGCGCCAGGTAAAAGAATCCATGCGCGCCGCCGGCATCCCGGTACGGCTTTAGGCGAGCTTAGGATTTCGCATAAAGAAGATTTCTGTCTTTCAGGTAGCGCTGTTGAGCGCGCGGGTGGAAGGAATTGCTGCCGCACACGACATCCACGGAGCGACCGAGGGCAGCCTCCAGAGCAACGCCGGGTCCTCCCAGGGAGAAGAGCGTGATGGAGTCGCCGCATTCGATGCAAATATCGACGTCTGATTCCTCGTCGGCCTCATTGCGAGCATAGGAGTCAAAAAGATAGGCTTCGGTGATGTCGTATCGCGGCATCACCTCACGAACGGCAGAGGAAATGGTATGTTCATCCAGCGTCTTCATAGTGCAAGTTTAGCATAACCAGCCAGGGGATCGTCGATGGGCAGGAAGTCGTTGTGGGATGCGACGAGGTTTCCTCTTTCAGATAGATGCTCGTGTTGTTGAGGTTGTTGCTGTTCGACTTTTGCCGCAGAGCTTCGTGCTTGGAGTGAGAATTCTCCCATGCTTGGATGAACTCGGGATCACGTTTACTTCGCTTCTGCACATAACGCTCAATGTCATTAGTCGTCATTCGCGCTTTCCGGCCTTTGGCCTTCCCGCTGGGGCGCGGGAGGCAAGGCGCGCGTCGATGCTGGCTTTGGTCACCCAGGTGTTGCGGCCGTCTTTCCAACCTTCTAGAAGGCCCGAATGCAGCATAGCCGTCACGCGGCTGCGGCTGACGCCGAGTAGTTCCGCCGCCTGAGCAGCGCTCACTTTCTCGATGTCGTCCAGTGTGACATCGACGGACACGATGAGTCTCACGCCTCCGTGAGAGGGCTCGTGGTCGAACGTTGCCTTGGGCGGTGTCTCGCCGCGCATCAGGTATTCCCGAGCGAGCTCCCTCAAAAGGTCGGCCGCCGACTCGCAGACATCTTCCACGTCGACGCCCTGGGTGATGCCCACAAGATCGAAAGGTGCAGCAATCCACGCGAACTCCCCGCGCCACATTTCGAATTCATAGGTATATTGCATCTCTTGCTCCTTGATCATCTGGCTGATCTTCTATAAAAGGCCTGCCTGCTTCTTCAACTCCCTGAATACCTCATCCTCGATTTCTCGGTGTCTCTTGATCATGATGGTTGTGCGGCCGTTGGTGAACTTCTCGTGCTTCGTGCCGCCGACGGACCAGAACCCGTGATTTTCGAAATACCTTATGACATCCCTTCTCTTTGTCATGCTCTCTCCTTAGTAAGATAATTATGAATTGAATTTATAAAAAGTCAACTGCTAACGTGGTTTCGCAACAAACTTGCGTTTGAATCGTAGTCGAACTATAATGCAACCATCGCTTTAGCAGATTACGAACTATAGTGCAATAGGAGATTTGAATGGCTAAGGAGAACAGCGTTATCGATTGGGAGGCCTACGGGACGTTGCTGAAGGCGGCGCGGCTGGCCAACGGGTACTCGCGAGGCAAGAAGCTCACCGACGCGGTGGAGGAGAAGACGGGCATGAGGATCTCGGAGCGCACGATTTACGCGCTGGAAGACGCCTCGCGCGCACCTTCCGCCGATATCTTCCTCGCGTTGCAGCAGGTGCTGCCCGAGCTGTGCGATCCGGAATACATGCGCCCGGCCTTCCGCAAGGCCGACATCAAGGTCATGCTCGTCACGCTGCCCTAGGAGGAGAGGTGGATCTTCCCGAGTTGAAGTACAACGAGGCGGGGCTCATCCCCTGCATTGTGCAGGACGCCGACACGGGCGAGGTGCTTATGATGGCATGGATGAGCGCCGAGTCGCTGGCGCTCACGTTGGAGCGCGGCGAGACCGTGTTCTGGAGCCGTAGCCGGCGCGAGCTGTGGCACAAGGGGGCCACGAGCGGCAACACCCAGAAGCTGGCGGATCTGCGCTACGACTGCGATGCCGATACCCTGCTCGCGCTGGTGCATCCGGCCGGCCCCGCCTGCCATACCGGCGAGCGAACCTGCTTCTACCGCTCGATGCTGGAGAGGTAGCTGGTTGCTCGCGTTTTGCGCTCGTCGAGCAAAGGCGCGAGGGGCGTTTTAGGTGGATGAGTCCAAGGATCAATGCTCAGAAGCTGGAAAGCTTGTCCCGCGAGGCTCGGTGATGCCGGGTGCGGCCTAGGCCGCGTGGTGCAGGACGCGACGCTGGGCGCGCACGAGGCGCACGTAGGCGCGGCGCATCCGGCGTCGCTGGGCAGCCGGCATCTTCACGCGCGCCTCGCCGACAAGCGCGCCGCCGATGATGCAGCAGGCACCGGCGAGCTGCACGGGCGTCATCATCTCGCCGAGCACGAGCGCCCCCAGCACCACGGCCGTGAGCGGCTCGGCGTAAGCGCACACCGACACGGTCTGCATGGGCAGCTGGTCGATGGCCCGGTAGTAGAGGAAGTAGGCCAGGGCGGTGAACACGGCGCCCAGGGCGATGACGGTGGGCCACGAGCTTGAGGGGATGCGGCCGATGAAGGCGAAGCCCTCGCCAGCCGCGGCCACGGCGAGGGCCACCGCCACCGCCGTGGCGAGTTGGATGGTGGTGCAGGGGATGCCGGTGATGTCGCGGGCGAGCTTGTTGAAGATGACCATGCCAGCGGTGCTGGCGGCCGCGGCGAGTCCCATGAGGATGCCGGGAACCGACAGCGTGCCCTCCAGAGCGGACGCATTCAGCAAAAGCAGGCCCCCCACCACGATGGCGAACCCGACCACCACGGGAATCCGCAGGTGCTCCTTGAACAGGAGGGGGGACAGCGCCATGGTGATGACCGGGGCCGTGGCGGCCAGAACGGCGCCGAGGCCCACGCCGAGCAAGCGGTAGGCAGCAAAAATGGTCATCATGGCGAGACCGAGGCAGGCGCCGGAGAGGGCCACGAACAGGTACTGGCGACGGCCGACGTGCCGGGGCAGTCGCTGGCGGGTGACGACGAAGATCAGGCCCATGGACAGCGCGCCAATAATGAGGCGCATGAGGCAGACCTCGAAGGCCGACAGCGGCAGCGTGCTGGCAACGATGCCCGACGATCCGAACATCATGACGGCTGCAATGAAGCACAGAAGGTACTTCATCGATGCGATCTTCGTGCGCATGGCAAGCCTCTCCTTCTCGGTGCAGGGCGCGGGGCTCGCAGGCTCAGCGCGCCGCCTCCTTCCTTTTGATGCAGCTGCATTATGGCGCTTGACAAATCCCTTGAAAAGCGAAACTATTTCATAGTTCACATGAGAAATTCTCATAATATGAGGCAATGAGGCACGAAGCAACGAGGGGAAGAGGGAGCTGTGGACGCCAACATTCAGAAGTACCAGGCCTTCGTGGAGGTGGCCGATGCCGGCAGCTTCACCAAGGCGGCCGAGACGCTGGCCTACTCCCAGTCGGGCATAAGCCACATGGTCTCCGATTTGGAGCGCGACTGGGGCGTGGCGCTGTTCGAGCGGAGCCGCCGGGGCGTGGTGCTGACCGGCGACGGCGCACGGCTTCTGCCTGAGGCCCGCGCCCTCTGCGAGAGCTTTCGAGCCCTGGAGGCCACCGTGGACGAGGTGCGGGGCCTCGAGACCGGTCTCATCCGCATCGGCGTGTTCCCGAGCGTGGCCGCCCATTGGATCCCGCGCATCATCAAGCGCTTCAACGCCGACTACCCGGGCATCGACTACAAGCTGCGGGTGAGCGATTACACCGAGATCGAGGAGTGGATCGCCGCTGGCACCGTGGACTGCGGCTTCGTGATGCTGCCGTTGCGCACCGATGCGCGGCTTGTCGTGCGGGCCTTGGAGGAGGACGAGTTTCTGGCCGTGCTCCCGCGCGACCATGAGTTGGCGAGCGCGGAGGTGTTTCCCGTGGAGCGCCTGGCCGAGCTGCCGCTGCTCTCGCCGGCATCGGAGTCCGACGACGAGCTTTTAGAGTTTCTGGAGCGGTGGGGCGTGCGGCAGAACCCGCATTTCACCTCATGGGACGATCGGGCCATCCTCTCCATGGTGGAGTACGGCATGGGCGTGAGCGTGCTGTCGCGCCTTATGCTGCGGGGCCTGTCCCAAAACGTGGTCACGCTGCCCTTGTCCGATCCGGTCTTCCGCACCATCGGCGTGGCCTATCGCAGCGCCGGTCACCTTCCTTTGGCCACCCGCCGCTTCCTCGATTACTTGGAATTTCGCAAAGAAGAGGAGTGAGCGCGGACGGCCTGAGCGAATTGGAATGCCGTCGGAACGCCGACTGGCTCCCCTCCGAGTTGAGTCGCGGGCAGTCTGTGCTTTTTCTTGTGCGGCGCGGTCGGTTGCGCTACTATGGTTCCAGCTCTGAATCTTGGGCGCGATGGCGCCCCACTTCCTTCCCATAGTCCCGTATCGCCCATTTTCAACGTTCTCTCGGTTCGGGTTCGCAGTGCGCTTTACCGCGGTCGATTCGAGCGCCATTCCCATTCCTTTGCCTGTAAACCTCAAGAAGGAGGATGAACGTGAAGTTCTTTCTGGACACGGCCGACCTCGCCGAGATCGAGGAGGCGGCCAGCTGGGGCGCTTTGGCCGGCGTGACCACCAACCCGACGCTGTACTCGCGCATCGGGGGCAAGCTGGACGACTTCCACGCGCACATCAAGCGCATCTGCGACATTGTGGGGCCGGATTGCCCGGTGTCCGCCGAGTCGGTGGCCATGACCCGCGACGAGATCGTCCGCGACGGCCGGGAGCTCGCCGCCATCGCGCCGAACGTCGTCGTGAAGATCCCCACCATGGTGGAGGGCCTGGCCGCCACGCGCGCGTTGGCCGACGAGGGCATCCCGGTGAACATGACCTTGTGCTTCACGGTGCCCCAGGCCATTTTGGCCGCTCGCGCCGGTGCCCGCTACATCTCGCCGTTCGTGGGCCGCTTCGACGACATCTCCGAGGACGGCCTGGCGCAGCTGGACGACGTCGTGCGCGCCATCGGCAACTACGACTTCTCCGAGGACACCGTGAACGGCGAGCAGATCGAGATCATCGCCGCCTCTATCCGCAGCGCCAACCATGTGACCCAGGCCGCTCTCATGGGGGCCGACATCGCCACGGTTCCCTTCGGCATTCTGAAGAAATGCGTGCAGCATCCGCTGACCGACCGCGGCCTTGAGTCGTTCCTCAAGGACTGGGAGAAAGTGCAGAACGCATGAGCGATACCCAAGAGACGATGACGACGGAAGCGGCCACCCCGGAGGCGACCCCCGAGAAGCCGAAGCGCGGCCGTCCCCGCAAGAAGGCAGAAGAGGCCCCGGCGCCGGCACCGACACCGGCTGCCGAAGGTGCCGAGGCGTCAGCCGCTCCGGCCAAGAAGACGACGCGCCGCCGTGCTGCGGCCAAGCCCGCCGACGAGGCCGCATCTCCCGCAGCCACCGAGGCGCCGACGGCCGAGGAGGCGCCGAAGCCGCGCCGCACCCGCGCCCGCAAGACGCCCGAGCCGGCGGCGGAGGAGGGGACGGGTGCCGCGACCCACACAGCACCTACGACTTCCGAGACTTCCGAAGAGGCTCCCAAGCCGCGCCGCGCCCGCGCCCGTAAGGCGGCATCCGAGCCGACGGCCGGCGCGGAGGAGAAGGCCCCGCAGGCCAAGGAGCCCGAGGGCGCCGAGGCGTCCGCAGCGGGCACCGGCACGTCCGAGGCGCCCGCGCCCGCCGATGCCCCCGAGTCCAAGGAGGCTCCTCGCCGCGAGCGCACCACCACGACGGTGATCCGCCGCCGCGACCGCGAGGAGCGCCGCCAGAACCAGAGCGGCCAGAACCAGAACGGCCAGGGCCAAGGCAAGAACAGCCAGAACAAGCAGAACGCCCAGAACAGCCAGGGCGGCAAGAAGAACAAGAAGAACCGCCACGAGAATCGCAACCGAGAGCCTCAGCCCTCCGTCTCCAAGGAGGAGCTGACAGAGCTCAAGGTGGCCGACCTGCGCGCTCGCGCCGCCGAGGCGGGGGTGGATGCCGCGGGCCTGAAGAAGGCCGAGCTGGTGGACGCCATCTACGAGGCCGTCTGCAAGGCCGAGGGCTTCGCCGAGGTCACCGGCGTGCTGGACATCATGGGCGACGGCTACGGCTTTTTGCGCACTTCCGGCTACCTGCCCGGCGAGAACGACATCTACGTGGGACTCGCCACCATCCGCAAGAACGGCCTGCGCAAGGGCGATATGGTCACGGGCACGACGCGCCCGGCGCGCCCCAACGACAAGTTCGCGGCCCTGCAGAAGGTGTCGGCCGTCAACGGCATGGCCCCCGAGATCATGGCCCTGCGGCCGAAGTTCGCCGACCTCACGCCGGTGTTCCCCGACGAGCGCCTGCTCATGGAGCACGGGAAGAACACCACCACGGCCCGCGTCATCGATCTGACGGCCCCCATCGGCAAGGGCCAGCGCGGCCTCATCGTCTCGCCGCCCAAGGCCGGCAAGACCACCGTGCTCAAGGACATCGCCGCCGCCATCACGGCGAACAACCCGGACGTGCACCTCATGTACCTGGGCATCGACGAGCGTCCCGAAGAGGCGACCGACATGGAACGCTCCATCCGCGGGGAGGTGGTCTCCTCCACCTTCGACATGCCCTCCGAGAACCATATCCAGGTGGCCGAGCTCGTCATCGAGCGCGCCAAGCGCCTGGTCGAGCAGGGGAAGGACGTCGTCATCCTGCTGGACTCCATCACGCGCTTGGCCCGCGCCTACAACCTGGCGCAGCCCGCGAGCGGCCGCATCCTCTCCGGCGGCGTCGATTCCACGGCCCTCTACCCGCCCAAGCGCTTCCTCGGCGCCGCCCGCAACATCGAGAACGGCGGCTCGCTCACCATCCTCGCCTCGGCCCTCATCGAGACCGGGTCGAAGATGGACGAGGTGATCTTCGAGGAGTTCAAGGGCACCGGCAACATGGAGCTGAAGCTCGACCGCTACCTGGCCGATCGCCGCATCTTCCCGGCCATCGACCCCATCTCCTCGGGCACCCGCAAGGAGGAGCTGCTCATGGATCCGCAGGAGGCCCCGCTCATCTGGGGCGTGCGCCGCATTCTGGCCAACACGAACTCCACCGAGCGCGCCATGGACATGCTCATCAAGTCGCTGAAGCAGACCAATTCCAACCAGGAGTTCCTGCTGCGCATGGCGAAGAAGATGCAGGCTCAGCAGGGTCGTGCGGACGATGGCATGGAACTGTAAGCCCGACGAATCCGGCCCGACGAAAGAGGCATCATGAGCGATCAAAACCAATGGCAGAACGCCGCCTGGGGCGCACCGCAGGAGGGCGCCCCGTCCTCGGGCGGCACGTCGGCGGGGCAGGGGCAGGGCGCCCCATCGCAGCAGGCCGCTCCCCAGCCTCCCTATCAGGTGGCTCCGCAGCCGCAGGCGCAGGCAAATCCCTACGGCTACGCCGCTGCCCAGCCGCGCCCGACTGCCGCCTATGCCGCCCAGTCTCAAGCCGCTTATGCCGCGCAGCCCCAGTCGCAGCCGGCTGCCGCCTACGCGGCGCCGGCCCAGGCTCCCTACGGCACCGCGGCTGGGGCCGTCCCGGCCCAGCAGCCCAAACGGCGCGGTTGGATCGTCGGTCTGGCCGCCGTGCTGACGGTGCTCATCTTGGGGGTGGCCACCATCGGGTCGTGCACCTCGGTGTTCACCAGTTCCATGGGGGCCTTCTCCTACGAGTCGCCCTCCTGGGCCGACACGGTTACCGGAGACACCGTGGGCATCATCAACATCAGCGGCACCATCCAGTACGACGGCACCACCTCAAGCCCCGAGGGGCTTAAAAGCCAGTTGGACGCCGCCGAGCAGAACCCGCATATCAAGGCGGTCGTGCTGCGCGTGAACTCCGGCGGAGGCGTGGCCACGGCCGGCGAGGAGATGAGCACCTACATCCGCGACTTCTCCAAGCCCGTGGTGGTCTCGAGCGCCTCCATCAACGCGAGTGCCGCCTACATGATCTCGTCCCAGGCCGACTACATTTTCACGGACAAGACGACCTCCATCGGCTCCATCGGCGTCATCATGTCGGTGACCGACCTGTCGGGGCTCTACGAGAAGCTGGGTATATCCGTCGAGAACATCACCTCGGCCGACGCCAAGGACTCCGGCGCCGGCAACCGCCCGCTCACCGAGGAGGAGCGCGCCTGGTACCAGGATCAGGTGGATCAGATCAACGAGGTGTTCATCAACTTCGTCGCCGAGGGCCGCGACATGCCGGTGGAAGACGTGCGCGCGCTGGCCACGGGCCTTACGTTCACCGGCATGGACGCCGTGGAAAACGGGCTGGCCGACGAGTTGGGCACCCAAGAGGCCGCCGTGGCGAAGGCCTGCGAGCTGGCCGGTATCGCCGATGCTGATACCGTGTATCTGCAGTCGTCCACGAGCGATTTGTCGCGCCTTCTGGATATCATGGGCACCGAAGATTCGCTGGATGTTTCCGGGACACTGAAGGAGTTGGAGAACCGTGTCGGACTTGAATAGCAGAGAGCGGGTCGAGTGGCCCGCCCGCGCCGTGGTGACGGCGGGCATGCCCTATGGGAACAAGCCCTTGCACTTCGGCCACATCGGCGGTGTGTTCGTGCCCGCCGACGCCTTCGCGCGCTTTCTGCGCGACCGCATCGGCGCCGAGAACGTCCGTTTCGTCTCCGGTACCGACTGCTTCGGCAGCCCCATCAACGAGGGCTACCGCAAATTGGTGGAGGCCGGCGAGTTCGACGGCACCATCGCCGACTACGTGCTCGCCAACCACGAGCGCCAGAAGGCGACCCTCGAGGCCTTCCAGGTGAGCCTGGACATCTACGAGGGCAGCGGCATCGGGCACGCGGGCGACGTGCACCAGATGATCTCCGACCAGTTCATCGAGCGCCTGCACGAGAGCGGCCACTTGAAGCTGGACTCCACCCTGCAGTTCTACGACGCTAAGGCCGGCACCTTCCTGAACGGCCGCCAGGTGCAGGGCCACTGCCCCGTGCAGGGCTGCAAGTCGGAGCACGCCTATGCCGACGAGTGCGATCTGGGACATCAGTACGCCCCGGTGGACCTCATCGCCCCGGTATCCACGCTCACGGGCACCGTCCCCGAGATGCGGCCCGTGGAGAACTGGTACTTCGATCTGCCCGGGTTCGAGGACTTCCTGAAGGGCTACGTGCGCGAGCTTGAGGCCGACGACGAGGTGCGCCCGGTGGTGACCAAGGCCATCGCCGAGTTTCTGGCGCCGCCCGTGATCTTCGTGAAGAACGAGCACTTGGAAGAGTACGAGGCCATGGCCGCCGAGCTGCCGCCCCACGAGTTCCGTCCCGCCGAGGGCAACAAGCAATCCTTCGAGATAGAGTTCGCCTCCATCGGCGAGCGCGATCGGGCCCGCGACGCGCTGGCCGCGGCAGGCCTGCGCTTCCGCACCTCGAAGACGCTCGTGCCCTTCCGCATCACCGGCAACATCGAATGGGGCGTGCGCGCTCCCGTCATCGACGGCGTGGAGGGGCTCACGGTGTGGTGCTGGCCCGAATCGCTGTGGGCGCCCATCTCGTTCACCATCACGATCAACGACGAGCAGGGGATGCCGCGCACGAGCTGGCGCGACTTCTGGTGCTCCGACGACGCTCGGGTCTACCAGTTCATCGGCCAGGACAACCTGTACTTTTACGGCGTGGCCCAGCCGGCGCTGTGGGAGGCTCTGCGCCCCGGCGGCCTGTTCGCCGAGGGCCCCGACTCCCAGATGCGCCAGACCACGCTCGTGGCGAACCACCATATGCTCTTCGGGAAAAAGAAGGCCTCCTCGTCGGGCGCGGTGAAGCCGCCCACGGGCGAAGAGCTGCTGGAGCACTACACGCCCGAGCAGCTGCGCGCCCACTTCCTGGCGCTCGGGCTCGACCAGAAGTCCGTCGGCTTTTCCCCGAAGCCCTTCGACCCGGACCCGGCCAAGCGCGACGATCCGCGCTACGCCGACCCGGTGCTCAAGGAGGGGGCGCTGCTCACCAATGTGTTCAACCGCCTCGCCCGCAGCTGCTTCTACGAGGCGCAGAAGAACTTCGACGGCTGCATGCCTTTGGGCGCCGTGACGCCCGAGGTGCGTCGTCGCGCCTTCGAGGCGCTGCTCGACTACGAGGAGCGCATGCACAAGGTGGAGCTGCACCGGGTGATGTCGGTGTGCGACGAGTTCATCCGCTGGTCGAACAAGTGGTGGGCCGACGGCATCAAGGCCGCCGAGGCGTCCGAGGACGCGGATGCGCGCCGCCAGGTGCTTGTGGACTCGTTCTACCTGCTGCGCGTGGCCTGCCTGCTCATGCATCCCGTCGTGCCCGTGGGCTGCGAGAAGATCTGCGACTACCTGAGCTTCGATTTCAACGACTTCTTCAGCTGGAACTTCGACTTCGACTCCAACGAAGAGCTCTGCCCGGCCATCGAGACGGATGCCGGCGCCCACCGCATCCACGAACTCCCTCCGCGCTTCGATTTCTTCCGCAAGCACGAGAGCCAGTACAAGTAAGGCTATCTTGCCAGAGCAATGATCCTCGAGAGCCCGCTTTTGCGCGGGCTCTTTTTCATCTGGCGCACTGGCCGCGCAAACGGGAGCGCGCAAGCGAGAACGCGAAGGCCGGGCATGGGCGGATCGGGTGAGGATGCGGGAGCGCGAGCAGATCGGGTGAGCAAACCAGGGCTCCGTTCAAGCCAGAGCTTCGGTTTGCGGCAAGCTCCCGTTTGCTTTGGTTTCGGGATTGTTGTGCGGTTGGGACGGTCGAGGATGCCGTGCCACGATTCCCGGCGATCAAAAAAGCACATTTTCCAAGTATTTTTGTTGCGCGATTGAGCTAGTCAAGATAGAGGTATGGAATAATACCAGTTCAACAAGGTGATTGAATAAGGCAATATATGATCCGCATTTGGCAGATTTGGAAAATGTGATATTTTGGTCAGCAGAAGTTGGAAAATGTGTTTTTCTGAAAGGCGAAATTGATGACCGCGCTGAAAGTGACCAAATTGGCACATTTTCCAAATTCGGCTCCGCGATGAGCTCCCGGTACTGCGGGTCCAATGTGTCGAATCGGGGGTCGTGGCCGTTGTTGCGTGTCGGATGTTGCTGACAGGGATGTTGCTGACAGGGATGTTGCTGACAGGGATGTTGCTGACAGGGATGTTGCTGACAGGGATGTTGCTGACAGGAGATTATGGCCCATCGTTGCGTGTCGGGCGCTGCCGACGGGAAGTCGTGGCCCGGTGCTGCCGACGGGAAGTCGTGCCCCGGTGCTACATGCCGGTTGTTGCGGGCTAAGAAGCGCGGCTGGGCTTCTTAGCGAAGGGGGAGAGGAATGGCTACGATTGTCGAGGGTCTTACGGCGGCGCAATGCTGGACATGCGATCGCTTTTATGGTTTGTTCTTCGGGGAAACTGTTAGCTTGGAGATGGGAAATCGGATTCCCAAACTGCGTCCTCCGCTGGGGAATCCCGACACTGAAGAGCGTGCATGGTGGCTGGCGAGCGATCGGCTGGGGGTTGTATACGAGGAAGCTCTGGCGTACGCAGAAGCTGCGGAATCCGGTATGGCGTTCAAGCCGTCGAAACCTGTGATCGAGAGGGTGCTCGAACAGGGTGCCGGCATGGTGGACGCGCCGATCCGTGTGATGGTGCCCAACAAGGCGTCGCGTCTGTCGGCGGCTGATTTGACGTGCTGCCTGAGCAGCACCGCGCCTGCGGAGGGCTCCTTCGTTCGCGGCCCTGGGGAAGGGCTGCTGATAGCCGGCCCCGAACTGGCGGTGCTCCAACTGGCCCTCAAGCTTCCGATGCCGAAGCTCGCCGAGCTGATTTGCGAGCTGTACTCCACCTATTACTACGATCTCGCCGAAGTGCCTCAGCTGAGTCGCAACGAGGACGGATTGCTCAGTCGGGTAGAAGTGCAGGAATGCGCGCGCAGCAACCGACCAGTTCCGGTCTCGTGTCTTCGCGCCATGGAGTGGTTTAGCGCGCAATCGGCTAGCTCGAAAGCGGGCCGAGCCATGGCCCGTGCGGTGCGCTACGCTGTCGACGGCTCCGCCTCTCCCATGGAGACCGCGTTGGCGCTCATGCTGTGCCTTCCGAAGACAGCCGGTGGTTACGGGCTTCCCAAGCCGCAGATGAATCGCGTGCTGCCTCTCGATGCGGAGACGGGGCGGGTGCGCGTGGCCGATCTATTTTGGCCCGAAGCTAAGATAGCGGTGGAATACGACAGTGATGCCTTTCATGCGGAAAAGGAGAAGTTGCGCCGCGACGCGCTCAGGCGCAATCAGCTGGAATCCCAGTCGGTGACGGTGCTCACGGCGACGGCGGAGCATTTGTCATCGCTTGCGGCGCTGGATGAGCTGGCGGGGCAGATCGCCCGCGCCTTGGGGCGCAGCCTGCATCGCGGACGCCTCGCGGCTGCGGGAGAGCGGGCGGCACTGCTCGCATCCTTGAAGCAGCGCAGCATAGAGGGACTTCGCTGATCGGCTGAGGATTTTCTTGCTGCGCGCGGGGACACCCGGCGACTGGGTTGAATTGCGCGTACTTTCTTTGCGCAATCCCTTGCATTGGCGGGGGATTGTGCTATTTTAGACAGGCTGTCTTCGCAGGCGTGCGATGGGCAGCGGCAACTATCACACATGCTCGGGCGACCGAACTTCGCGAGTGGCCACCGGAAAAGGCTGCGAAGGGGCGGGATGACCTCGGGCAGAGGACTAACGAATGGAGTGATCATGACGAAAGTCAGCATTACCACGCTGCTCGATGCCGGTGCGCACTTCGGGCATCAGACCCGCCGCTGGAACCCGAAGATGAAGCCGTACATCTTCGGCAATCGCGGCGATATCTACATCATCGACCTCAAGCAGACCCTCTACGGGCTCGATGCCGCCTACACCTTCGTGAGCAACCTCACCCGCAAGGGCGGCACCGTGCTGTTCGTGGGCACCAAGAAGCAGGCCCAGGAGGCCGTCTCCGAGGCCGCCAACCGCTGCGGCATGCCCTATGTGAACGCCCGCTGGCTCGGCGGTATGCTCACCAACTTCGCCACCATCCGCACCCGCGTGAAGCGCATGGAGGAGCTGGAGGCCATGGATGCCGACGGTCGCATGGCGCTGCTTCCCAAGAAGGAGCAGATCCTGCTGCACAAGGAGCTCGCGAAGCTGCAGACCAACCTCAACGGCATCCGCAACATGAAGAAGGTGCCCGACGCTATCTTCGTGATCGACACCAACCGCGAGGGCATCGCCCTGCACGAGGCTCATCGTCTGAACATCCCCGTGGTGGGCACGCTCGACACCAACTGCGATCCGGACGACGTCGATTACGGCATTCCGGCCAACGACGACGCCATCCGCTCCGTGCGCCTGCTCGCCGACTTCATGGCCGACGCCGTCATCGCCGGCACCGGTGCCGATGTGACCGCCGCCGAGATGGCCGGCGAGGCCGCTGCCGCCGACGCCGTGGCCGAGGTGGCCGTCGAGGCCGCCGCCGACGTGGCCGAGGGCGCTGGCGCCGAGGTCGTTGCCGACGTGGTCGCTGACGCCGAGTAACCGACTCAGTAAGATACTCATTCCCCAAAGGAGGAATTCATGGCTAACATCACCGCTTCCATGGTGAAGGAGCTCCGCGAGATGACCGGCGCGGGCATGATGGAGTGCAAGAAGGCCCTGGCCGAGGCCGAGGGCGATATGGAGAAGGCCGTCGACGTGCTGCGCACCCGCGGTCTCGCCGCCGTGGCCAAGAAGGCCGGGCGCGCCACCAACGAGGGCACCGTCATGGCCATCGTGAACGATGCGTGCACCACCGGCGCCGTGGTCGAGCTGAACTGCGAGACCGACTTCGTGGGCATGAACGAGAAGTTCAAGGCCTACGCCGAGAAGATCGCCAAGGCGGCCCTCGCCGCCAAGCCGGCCGACGTGGAGGCGCTCAAGGCCGCCGTCATCGATGGCGAGACTGTCGAGGACGTGGTCACCGACTGCATCCATGTGATGGGCGAGAACACGCAGCTGGCCCGCGTGGCCGTGGTGGACGCCCAGGCCGTGTCCGCCTACATCCACGGCGGCGGCAAGATCGGCGTTCTGGTGACCTTCAACGTTGAGGGCATCGATCCGGCCTCCGACGCCTTCCAGAAGTGCGGCCGCGACATCGCCATGCAGGTGGCCGCTCTGAACCCCGTGTCCGCCACCCGCGAGGACGTGCCCGCCGACGTGGCCGCCCACGAGATGGAGATCTACAAGGCCCAGGCCGCCGAGTCCGGCAAGCCCGAGGCCATCCAGGAGAAGATCGCGCTCGGCCGCATGGACAAGTTCTACAAGGAGAACTGCCTCGCCGAGCAGGACTTCGTGAAGAATCCCGACCTCACGGTGGCCCAGTACGCCGATGAGTGCGCCAAGGAGATGGGCGGGAAGATCGCCATCACCGGTTTCGTGCGCTTCGCTCTGGGCGAGTAGCCGCAACTGGATGGATTTATTTCCAAAAGGAGGAAAGCCCGCGCGGGTGCGCGGGCTTTTTTCTATAATAGGGGCACTTGTGAATATTTGCATGACGCGGGGCGCTCGGGCGTTCCGGCAAAAGGACTAGAAATGAACCAGGAAGTCATCATCGTTCGGGGAAACCATACCCTCAAAGGCGACGTGCGCGTCTCCGGCGCCAAGAACTCGGCCTTGAAGCTCATGGCCGCGTCCATTCTGGGGCAGGGGGAGACGATCCTGCACAACGTGCCGCTCATTTCCGATATCGAACTTATGAGCGAGGTGCTCGCGCGTCTGGGCGCCACCGTGGTGCGCGAGGGGCATACCCTGCGCATAAACACTGCCGACGTCGACAGCTGCGAGACGCCCTACGAGCTCGTCTCGAAGATGCGCGCCTCCATCTCGGTGCTGGGGCCGCTCATCGGGCGTTTCGGCGAGGCGCGGGTGGCCATGCCCGGCGGCTGCCAGATCGGCGCCCGCAAGATCGACATGCACCTGGTGGGCTTGGAGGCCCTGGGCGTTGCGTTCGACGTGGATCACGGCGTTCTGGCCGCCACGACGCCGAACGGCCTGCGCGGCACCCACGTGTACCTCGAGTTCCCCTCGGTGGGCGCCACGGAGAACATGCTCATGGCCGCCGTGACCGCCGAGGGCCACACGGCCATCGAGAACGCCGCCTGCGAGCCCGAGATCGAGGATCTGGCGAACATGCTCAACGCCATGGGCGCGCGCGTGGCCGGCGCCGGCACCTCGCTCATCGAGATCGAGGGCGTGCCGCTCTCGACGCTCCACCCCTGCGAGCATACGACGGTGGGGGACCGCATCGAGGCGGGCACCTTCCTCGCCGGCGGCGCGCTTACCGGAGGCCCCCTCACCGTGCACGGCATCGACCCCGCTTTTTTGCGCATGGCCATCATGAAGCTTCGGGCCATGGGCTGCGATGTGGAAACCGGCGACGACTGGATCACCGTGCGCCGCGAGGAGCCCCTGTCCTCCGTGGACATCCAGACGCTGCCGCACCCCGGGTTCCCCACCGATCTCCAGGCTCAGTTCATGCTGCTGGCGGCCCTGGCCGATGACGTGTCGGTCATCACGGAGAACGTCTTCGAGAACCGCTTCATGTTCGCCGCCGAGCTCATGCGCATGGGGGCCGACGTGACGTTGGACGACCACCACGCCATCGTGCGCGGCGTCGATCATTTGGAGGGGGCGCCCGTGTCCTCCACCGATCTGCGGGCGGGCGCGGCCCTCGTGCTCGCGGGTATCGTGGCCGACGGCGAGACGAGTGTGCATCACCTCGAGCACATCGACCGCGGCTATGAGGACTACGTGGGCAAGCTGGCCTCCCTCGGCGCCGACATCCGTCGCGTGTCCGCGGATTCTCTCCGCTAGGGGCGTCCATGGCACTGCATGGCAAAAAGGCCCCTTCGGCCTCCCAGACCCGTCGCGTCTCCCGACGCGTGAACGATTCCATGATTGGCTCCCATGTGGAGCGCGGCTCCTCCGCTCGGGGGCGGCACGCTGCCGGCGCCGACCGTCCGGCCCGCGTCGACTTCTCCGACGGACGCCGCAGCCGCCGAGCCGACCGCGGCATGGTGGACCAGGTGGACGTGGGCGCCACGAGCGGCGAGAGCGACTCCGATTACGCTCGGCGCCGCGCCCGGCGCAGCTACGCCGAGGAGATTCAGGCCAAGGGGCGCCGCCGCAAGATGATCTTCTTCGGGGCGGTTGCCCTGCTCGTAGTCGTGGTGGCCGTTGTGGCGGGCACGGCGGCGTTCTTCGCCTGGTCCGATTCTCAGCTGTCCTTGGGCGACTCGAACGCCAAAGAGGCGCTGGCGGCTCCCGAGGAGGGCGCGCCCTATTACGCGCTGCTCGCCGCCGATCTCGCCAAGAACACGGCGGCTCCCTCCGCGTCTGACGAGGCCTACCTCGCCGTGCGCATCGACGAGAGCGCCCGCACGCTTACGTTCATCTCGCTGCCGCCCTCGGTGTCCGTGGAGCTTTCCGACGGCGAGCGCCACGCCCTGCGCGACGCCGCGTCGGTGGGCGGCGACGCTGAGCTTCTCCGGGCCGCCGGGTCGCTGCTCGGGGTTCAGTTCGCCCACTTCGCGTCCACCGATGCCGAGGGTCTCGCCTCCCTGGTCGATCTGGTGGGGGGCGTGCCCGTGGAGCTGTCCGAGGAGGTGGACGACCCTCGGGCCGGTATCCATGTGCTGGCCGCCGGAGCCCAGACGCTCGACGGCGCCCAGGCGCTCACGCTTCTGAGGGCGGCCAACTACAGCGATGCAATGGGAACGCAGGCGAAGATGCGGGCCCTGTTCACGGTGAACCTGGCCGAGCGCGCCACCTCGGGCGAGGGCCTTTCCTTCCCGAGCGTGATAGCCGACGGCGCGCCCTTCGTCTCCACGGACTGGACGAGCGGCCAGCTCATTTCCTTGGGCGATGCTCTCAGCCCCCTCACGGAAGCGACGGTGTATGCTGCCGTGGTTCCCGGGCGCCTTACGACTTCCGACGAGGGCGAGGAAACCTACGAGGTGTCCGACGAGGATCTCGCCGCGATGATGGAGGCGGTGAATGCGGGCAACTCGCCGGAGAGCTTCGAGGGCAACCTTGCCAATGTCGATCGCAGCCTCGTCACCGTGGAGGTGCGCAACGGCAGCGGCATTCAGGGAGCGGCGGCCCGCTGCGGCGAGCTTCTGACCTCGGCGGGCTACGACGTGAAATCCGTCGGCAACGTGGACGACGGCACGGTGTACCCCGAGACGCTCGTCATCTACAAGGACGAGGCCTTCGAAATCGCCGCCAAGGCCATCGTGAGCGACCTGTCCGCGGGGCGGGTGGTGAACGGCGGCGACTTCTACACCTTCGACACCAACGTTTTGGTGATCATCGGCACCGACTGGATCGGCTAGGCGCCCTCTGTGTTATGATGCTGGCCGATATAAGAAAACCTCTCACGATAGGAGTGACTCATGGTTGAGAAGTCCGATGTGGCCGCGGTGCTGGAGCTGATCCGCCCGAGCCTGCAGGCCGACGGCGGCGACGTGCAGCTGGTGGACGTGTCCGACGACGGCGTCGTCACGGTGGAGCTGCAGGGCGCCTGCAAGGGCTGCCCCATGTCCCAGATGACGCTCGCCAATGGCGTTGAGCGCATCCTGAAGGAGCGCGTGCCCGGCGTTACCTCCGTGGTGCCGGCGATGTAGGCGGCAACAGATCTGGAAGATGAGCGGGCTCTGGCGGGCCCGCTTTTTTGCGAGAGAGGCTGGTGTATGGAAGGGTGCTGGAGCCGTCGCGGGTGCGATGACGAGATGCAGGGGCGCTGTCCGCACAACGTGCCGGGGGAGCCGTGCCCGGCAGACTGCCATTACGCGGCGTGCCATCGACCGACCCATGTGGTGTGCGAGGACTTCGGGGTGCTTCTAAACCCGAATCGCGATTACGACGCGGCGGTCAAGCAGGTGTGCCGCTTCTGCGAGCATTTCCTTGTGAACGGGCCGGATATCGATCCGGAGACCCGCACGCGCGACAAGTTCAGCGGCCGCAACCGCTTCCTTCTTTAGGGTTCAGCCGAACCCAGAACTCGATTTTGTGACCATTTTCTCTCGACTTTTTGCAAAGAACGAGAAGGCGGTTGGGTGAGAGGGCTTGCTTTTGCGTGATTGTCGAGGGGCTCTGCTACAATGCGGTTCGGTAAAGGTTCAAGCGCGAGCGAAGGCGGTGAGAGCGGTGAAAGCGAAGGTGACCTGTCCGGCCTGCGGGGCCGATGACGTCGATGTGCGATCCTACGAGTCGCTCATGGCCCTGCGCTCCGACCTGGCGCTGTTCACGCTGACCTGCCCCCATTGCGCCGCCCGCATCTCGGCGCTTCTGACCATTCCGCCCGAGTTGCGGGAGGAAGTTGTATTTGCCGCTATCGAGCTGGGTGCTGGTATGGGCGCCCATGAGGGAACATCGTAATGCTGAACGACATTTATCAGGGGCTCGACCCCATCGCCTTCTCGCTGGGGCCTCTGGTGGTGCGCTGGTACGGCCTGGCCTACGTGCTCGGGTTCGTCTGCGCCGCCGCCATCATCTACTTCGTGGCGAAGCGCTGGAAGCTCGGCATGAGCGAGGACAACCTGCTCACGCTCATGGTCTGCGCCATCGTCGGCGTGGTGCTGGGTGCGCGCATCGGATACGTGCTGTTCTACGGCGACGGCTACTACCTGTCCCATCCGCTGGAGATACTCGCGTTCAACCAGGGGGGCATGAGCTTCCATGGCGGTCTCGTGGGGCTGCTTATCGGCGGCGCCGTAGCTGCCCGTATGACGCGCATCCCGTTTCTCACGTTGGCCGACTTGGGATCCATTGCGGCGCCGATTGGCCTGTTCTTCGGCCGCTGCGCCAACTTCGTGAACGGCGAGCTGTGGGGCGCGCCCACCGACGGGCCGCTCGGCGTGGTGTTCGGCGGCGCGGCCGGCATGATGCCGCGGCATCCCAGCCAGCTCTACGAGGCGGTGCTGGAGGGGCTCGTCATCTTCTGCGTCCTGTTCGCGCTCTCGCGCAAGTACCCGCCGAGGCCCCAGGGCACCTTCCTCGGCGCATTTCTGGTGCTCTACGGCATCTTCCGCTTCCTCATCGAGTTCGTGCGCGAGCCCGACGTGCAACTGGGATACCTGTGGGGCGGCTGGCTCACCATGGGCCAAGTGCTCTCGGCGCCACTCATCGTGGCCGGCATCGCGTTGCTCATCTATGCGGCGAGGACGCGGCATCCCCAGGCCGGACCGCAGGAGATTCAGCCGCCGTCTGTCCCTGGCGATGCGGCTTAGGCGCTCCGTCGGGTTTTCTTGTAACGACGTGGTGTCACCCGGCGTTGCGGAAATCGGGGTGGCACTCCTTCCAGTACAATATTTCAAGGCCGCGGACAGCGCGTCTGCGGCTCTTTGTAACGAGCAGCTACAAGAGATATGAGGTAGAACATGGACGTGAAATTCTACAAGTGCATGCATTGCGGCAACATTGCCGTTAAGGTCTTCGACGCGGGCGTGCCGCTGGTGTGCTGCGGCGAGAAGATGGTTGAGCTGGTCGCCGGCTCCCAGGACGCCGCCCTGGAGAAGCACGTGCCCGCCGTCGAGGTCGAGGGCAACAAGGTCGTCGTGAACGTCGGCTCGGTGGATCATCCCATGCTGGAGGAGCACTGGATCCAGTTCATCTGCCTGGTGACCGACAAGGGCTACCAGATTCACCCGCTGAATCCGGGCGAGGCGCCCCACGCCGAGTTCGTCATCGCCGAGGGCGAGACGCCGCTCAAGGTCTACGAGCACTGCAACCTCCACGGCCTGTGGGTGACCGAGATCTAAACACCCGCTCGCGGAGCGAAATGAAAAAGACCCGTGTTGCGCGGGTCTTTTTTCTTGCATTCGGCGAAAACGGTGCTAATATAGACAAGCTTGTCTCAGGGCTTGGTCGGAAACCAAGCCGCATTCGGCCCCTTGGTCGGAAACCAAGGAAGTTAGGAGAACCCAATGAAGCAAGGTATTCATCCGGAGTACGTGGACTGCGTCGTGAAGTGCAGCTGCGGCAACACCTTCACCACCCGCTCCACCAAGCCCGAGCTGAAGATCGACATCTGCAACGCCTGCCATCCGTTCTACACCGGCACCCAGAAGCTCATCGACACCGGTGGACGCGTCCAGCGCTTCGCCGACCGCTTCGGCGCCGCTAAGGACGTCGTGGCCGAGCGCGAGGCCGCCAAGAAGGCCGAGCGCGCCGCTCAGATCGCCGAGCGCGAGGCCGCCAAGAAGGCCGAGCGCGAGGCCAAGGCCGCCGCTAAGGCCGAGCGTGCCGCCGCCTATGCCGCCAAGGCCGCCGAGGAGGCCGCCCGCGCCGAGGCTCAGGCCGACGTTGACGCCATGGAAGACGCCGCTGCCGCCGGCACCGCCGAGGAGGCTCCCGGCGTGGAGCTGACCGACGCCGAGGTGACCGAGGCCGTGGAGGCCGCCGAGTAGCACGTCATCGCATTCGGTGAACGCAAGGCCCGCTCGCACTCCGGTGCGGCGGGCCTTTTCTTTTGCCGTCCTGTGAATTCCCGCAAAGGGGAGCGGGCGCGGTTTTATAATGCTAGGGAGTTGAACGCAACGCGACCGATGGGAGTAGATATGGTTGCGAATCCGGAGCAGGACTTCGTCCTGAAAACGGTTGAGAGCAGAGATGTTCACTTCGTTCGCTTCTGGTTCACCGACGTCTTGGGCAACATGAAGTCCTTCGCGGTGGTGCCCGGCGAGCTGGAGAGCGCCTTCGAGGAGGGCATGGGCTTCGACGCCAGCTGCATCGAGGGCTTCTCGGCGGCGCAGGAGTCGGACATGCTGGCCTTTCCCGACCCTTCCACCTTCGAGATCTTGCCCTGGCGTCCCCAGGCCAACGCCGTGGCCCGCATGATCTGCGACATCCGCACGCCGGAGGGGGAGCCCTACGCGGGAGATTCGCGCCATGTGCTGGAGCGGGTGGTGCGCCGCGCCGCCGAGGACGGCTACTCGTTTATCGTAGGGCCCGAGCTGGAGTACTTCTACTTCAAGGACGCCGAGGGCACCGACGTGCTCGATCATGGCAGCTACTTCGACCTGACGTCGCTCGATTCCGCCTCCGATCTGCGCCGCGACACGGTGCTCACTTTGGAGAAGATGGGCATTCCCGTGGAGTACTCCCACCACGAGAAGGGCCCCTCCCAGCACGAGATCGACTTGCGCTACGCCGACGCGCTCTCCATGGCCGACGCCGTTATGACCTACAAGCAGGTGGTGAAGGAAATCGCCATGAAGCACGGGGTGTACGCCTCGTTCATGCCCAAGCCCATGGCGGATGCTCCCGGCAACGGCATGCACGTGCACCAGAGTCTCATGGATCGCTCCGGCAACAACGTGTTCTTCGACCCGGACGATCCGTCCGGGTACAACCTGTCGGCCACGGCGAAGAGCTACATCGCCGGCCTTCTGAAGTACGCGCCGGAGTACACGCTGGTCACGAACCAGTACGTGAACTCCTACAAGCGCCTGCAGCCGGGAGGGGAGGCGCCCACCTGCATCAGCTGGGGCGCGCGAAACCGCTCGACCTTGGTGCGCATCCCGGGCTATCGCCCGAACAGCGAGTCGGCCTGCCGGGTGGAGCTGCGCAGCCCCGACCCGGCGGCGAACCCCTATCTTGCCTTCGCCGTCATGCTGGCCGCGGGGCTTGCGGGTATCGAAGAGGGGCTTGAGCTTATGCCCCCGGCCGACGAGGCCGCGCCCATCGGCTGCACCCGCTACGAGCATCGCGCCCGGGGCATCGAGACGCTGCCGGAATCCCTCGGCGAGGCCGTGGAGCGCTTCGCGGAGAGCAAGCTGATGCGCGAGACCTTGGGCGAGCACATCCACGATTACCTCGTGCGCACCAAGCGCGAGGAATGGGAGGCCTACCAGGGCATCGTGACCGCGTGGGAGCTCGAGCGCAATTTGGCGGTGTTGTAGCATGCAGCGCAAAACGGTAATCTTCATCGCCGACAGCCTCGACAACGCCCACAAGTTCCAGCAGGTACTCTCGAAGTTGGACGTGGACGTGGCTGCGGGCTCGTCGGTGCAGTTCAAGAAGCTACTCGCGGCGCACCCGAGCCACGATCTGGTCATCTACGAGGCTCGGGGCGACGCTCTGGGCACGGTGGCCTCGGTGGAGGCGGCGCTTGCCGAGGAAGGTGCCACTGCCATGCTCGTCATCGTGAACGAGGACCAGCTGGCCCAGTTCCGTCTGCCGGTGTCCTGCAAGGCCGACTTCGTCGTGCACGGGGCGAGCGCCGCCGAGTGCACCACCCGCATTCGACAGCTGCTGTGGCCCGGCAACGAGGGCAGCTCGGCCGACTACATCACCGTGGACAACATGACCGTGAACCTTGCCACCTACCAGGTGAAGGTCGGCGGCGAGCCGGTGGACCTCACCTATTTGGAATACGCCCTGCTCGCTTTCCTCGTCACTCACCCGGGCCGCACCTACTCTCGCGACGCGCTGCTGCGCCGCGTGTGGGGCTTCGACTACTACGGCGGCAGCCGCACCGTGGACGTCCACGTGCGCCGCGTTCGCGCCAAGCTCGGCCCGGAGCTCGCTCAGCGCCTGGAGACGGTGCGCGGCGTCGGCTATTTGTGGAACGCCTAAGACTCGAAAGGCTCGAAATGTCAAAAAAGATTGCCGTTATCGACGGAAACTCGCTCATGCATCGCGCCTACCATGCAGTGCAGACGCCCATGACCGCCAAGGACGGCACCCCCACCAACGCCGTCTTCGGCTTCCTCACCATGCTCTGCAAGTTCATCGAGATGGCCTCGCCGGACGCGGTGGTGTGCGCCTTCGACGCCGGCAAGCCGGTGCACCGCATCGAGGCCATGGCCCAGTACAAGGCGCAGCGGCCGCCCATGGACGAGGAGCTACACGTGCAGTTCCCCGTCATTCAGGAGCTGCTCGAGTCCATGGCCATCCCTGTGGTGAAGGTGCCCGGCTGGGAGGGCGATGACATTCTGGGTACCATTGCCGCCCGCGACGAGGCGCTGGGATACGAGACCCTGCTCGTCACCGGCGACAAGGACGCCTATCAGCTGGCGAGCGAGCTGACGCGCATTGTGACCACGAAGAAGGGCATCACGGACGTGACCATCAACGGACCGGCCGAGGTGGAGGAGCGCTACGGCGTGACGCCGGCCCAGTTCATCGACTACCTGGGGCTTATGGGCGACAGCTCCGACAACATCCCCGGCGTGCCCGGCATCGGGCCCAAGACCGCCACGAAGCTTCTGCAGACCTACGGGTCGATGGAGGGCATCTACGAGCACGTGGGGGAGCTCAAGGGCAAGCAGAAGGAGAACATTGAGAACAATCGCGAGACGGCGTTTCTGTCCCGGGAGATCGCGACCATCGTGACCGATCTGGACTTCCCCCTCGACTTGGAGGCGGTGAGCTTTCCCGCCTTCGACGCGGCGGACGTGGAGGAGGTGTTCGGCAAGTACCAGCTGGCGAGCCCCTTGGCCCGGGTGCTGGCCATGATCGATGCCGAGCCGCCCTCGCGCGAGGCGAAGTTGGAAGTGGCGCCGGTGCTCGAGGGGGACGCCGGCGCGGCCGAGGTCGCCCGGGCCGTGAAGGCGGGGGAGACCATCGGCGTCGCCTTCGTCGATCCGGAGCAGGTGTCGTTGTTCGACGAGGGGGCGACCGGCGCGTTCGCCACCGACGAGGCAACGGTCGTCGCGGTGGGAGACGACGCGCTGGCGCTGCTCGCCCAGGTGGTTCGGGAAGGCTCGTTCGTGGCCCTGGATGTGAAGGCGGAGCTGCATCGGGTGTACCCGGCCGACACCGCCGAGCCGGCTCTCGTGAGCGATGGGGAGGTGCTCTCTGCCGACGGCTTCGACCTGTCCGTGGCGGGCTACGTGCTGAACTCGTCGCTTTCCGCCTACACCTACGACTCGCTCATGGAGGCCCTGGCCGCCTCCACGCTGCCCGAGGCCGAAACCGACGCCGAGCGCGCGGCCATCCGCGCCACGGCGGCTCGTCTGCTGAAGGGGCTCTTGGAGGAGGCGCTGAAGAAGGACGGCAGCTGGGACGCCTACGCCGACATCGACTTGCCGCTCGTGGGGGTGCTCGCCGTCATGGAGCGCGTGGGCGCCGCCATCGACGCGGAGCGCCTGGAGGCGCTGGGGCGCGAGGCCCAGGCCGAGGTGGACGGTCTCACGGCCCAGATTTACGAGCTGGCCGGCGAGCCCTTCAACTTGAGTTCCCCCAAGCAGCTGGCCCACATCCTCTTCGAGGTGCTGGAACTGCCCCCGGTGAAGAAGAACCAGCGCGGGTACTCCACCGACGCCAAGGTGCTCACGGAGCTGTCGGCCATCCATCCGTTGCCCGACCTCATCCTGCGCTACCGCGAGTTCTCGAAGATCAAGAACACCTACATTGACGCCCTGCCCCGTATGCGGGCCGCCGACGGCCGCGTGCACACCCAGTTCAACGAGACGGTCACCACGACCGGGCGCCTGTCGTCATCCGACCCGAACCTGCAGAACATTCCCGTGCGCACCGAGTTCGGCCGCCAGATCCGCAGTTGCTTCGTGCCGCTGCGGGCGGGCGAGCTGTTCCTGTCGGCGGACTACTCGCAGATCGAGCTGCGCCTGCTCGCGCATCTGTCCGGCGACGAGCACTTGGTAGCGGCGTTCAACTCCGGGGCGGATTTCCACGCCTCCACGGCCTCTCGCGTCTTCGGTCTGCCGGTGGAGGCGGTGACACCGGAGCTGCGCAGCCGCGCCAAGGCGGTGAACTTCGGCATCGTCTACGGCCAGCAGGCCTTCGGGCTCTCCCAGACGCTGGACATCCCCGTGGCCGAGGCCCGCGAGATGATCGACCGCTACTTCGAGGCGTACCCCGGCGTGCGCACTTACTTGGACGAGACCGTCGCCGAGGCCCGCGAGCGCGGCTTCGCCGAGACCATGCTCGGCCGCAAGCGCCACATTCCCGAGCTGAAGAGCTCCAACGGCCAGCAGCGGGCCTTCGGCGAGCGCACGGCCATGAACCATCCCATGCAGGGGAGCGCCGCCGACATCATCAAGATGGCCATGAACGAGGTGCAGCGCCGTCTTCTGGCCGAGGACTTTGAGGCCCAGCTCATGATCCAGGTGCACGACGAGCTGGACTTCTCGGTGCCGGCTGGGGAAGTGGAGCGGTTGGCCGCCATGGTGAAAGAGGTCATGGAAGGCGTCGTCAGCCTGAAGGTGCCCCTCATCGCCGACGTCAGCTGGGGCCCCACCTGGGCCGAAGCGCACTAGCGAGTCGATCGAGTCAGCCGAGTAATCCATGCGCCGGGAGGTCGGGAGGAGGTATCCCCAGACCTCTGCGCGCCCCCTGGAGAACGCGGCCGTTAAGAAATAGCTTCCACTTCAGCAGCAGCGATGCGGGGATGGTACCGGCCTATGTGCGTTCCTTCCGCTATTTCTTTTGCCGCGTTCGCAGGGGGATAAAGCGCGCAGCGGGCTGGGGATACCTCCTCCCGACCTCCCAGTCAGAGGAGTCCCTTACACCGTCTTCCAGGAATCCTGGATGAGCTCCTGGCGGTTGGTATGCCCCGTCTTTTGCAGGATGTTGTGCACGTGCACCTTCACGGTGGACGGGGAGAGCGACATCGCCGAGGCGATGTTCTGGTTGTCCTGATCGCGCAGGATGTAGTCGAGCACCTCCTGCTCGCGGGCCGTCAGCTGGTGGCGCTTGGCGTAGACGAGCAGATCCTCGGCTGTCTGACGATAGCGGAGGGTGTCGTCCACCACAGGCGCCTTGTTGGAGTGAATATCCAGCTGACGCAGGGCGAACCAGCAGGTCATGGCTGCGCAGACCATCATGAGTACGTTCTCGGCGTAGTTTCGCTCCGCCGAGAACGTGAACGGTCCTATTGTGAGCGTGTCGGTGGAAAGCACGAGGAAGAACAGCGCATCCTCGGCCACCATGACCATTCCGAGCAGGGCGAGAGCGATGCAATGGTTCTTGTAGCGCCCAAGCCGTTGCCGCTCGACCGGGTCTTTCGTACGCAGGTAGTGAACGGCGCCATAGGCCAGGATCCAGAACATGAAGGCGGCGCGGCAGCTGTAATAGCAGAACCTCAGCACCTTGCTCTCGCCGGAGATGGCGAGCAGGATCAGCGAGAGGATGGCATAAACGACGATGGGCGTGATGCGGATGCTGCGACGGCACTCACCGATGTACTCGCAGACCATGAACCAGAAGGCGCCGAGAAAGCCGGCTCCAGTGACCATCGTGTAGAGCGAGCGGATGAAATAGTACTCCTGGGTCAGCCCCGAGGCCAGCTCGCGCGCCGCATAGTCGTCCTGCAGGATGGAGGCCACGTCGAAGAAGTAGAACATGAACGCGATGCAGGCGAACAGCATCGTCTTCCGCTTCGTTACCAGATACGAGGAAAGGCAAACCGCCGCCGTCAGTGCCGAGACGAGAATAACCAAGAGCGTCTCGTAGAAAATCGCCAGTCCCATAGACCCCTTCGTTCCAGCCAGCCTGCATCAAACCCTCTTTTTAAGCTCATTATATCGCTTCGCGGGGAATTTCGAGGGCCGGGGGAAGCCATCGAGAGCGATGGGGGCCTGGATGGCGCTCTGCGTTCCCCGAATGCGTCGCTCGAAGGAGAGTTGTGGAGACGCGCCTGGGCGAAAACTCTTGAGCAGAAAGCTTACGAAACGGTAACAGCGCTTAATTGCCTGACGAAAAGTCAATAATCAGAGTTTTTAAAAAGCGTAAGTGACCTGCGGTTTAGGTTGGTTGTAGAAGGAACCCGAAGGAAGGCGCTTGGCTGATGGGGCCGAGCTACAACTGGTTTAGACCTTTCGCAAACTTCATAGTTCCTGCACATTGGATTCATGAAATCGCGAGCCAGTTCCTTCGGGACTCGCGTGGCCGTGGAGGGAAACCGCGGCAGCCGGCAATCGAGTGGCGCGGACGCGCCAGATCGGAGAGTCACATGCAAGGAGTAAACGTCAAGAGCGAGATCGGCAACCTCAAGAAGGTTATCCTTCATCGCCCGGGGAACGAGCTTTTGAACCTCACCCCGAACACGCTGGAGGAGCTGCTGTTCGACGACATCCCGTTCTTGGAGGTCGCTCAGGCCGAGCACGACGCCTTCGCGGGCATTCTGCGCGAGGAGGGCGTAGAGGTCGTCTATCTGGAGGACCTTATGGCCGAGGCCCTGGACACCGACCCGGGCCTGCGCGAGAAGTTCCTCGACCAGTGGATCTACGAGGCGGGCATCCGCACCGACCTGTACACCCAGATCATCAAGGATTACATCAATAGCGAGTACGCCGGCACCAAGGACATGGTCATGAAGACCATGGCGGGCATCAACCTGCAGGAGCTGCCGCAGCAGCACACCAACCTGCTCGTGGACATGGTGTCCGACCGCACGAAGCTCGTGTGCGCCCCGATGCCGAACCTGTACTTCACCCGCGATCCGTTCAACATGATCGGCAACGGCGTGGGCATCAACCGCATGTACAGCCAGACGCGCAACCGCGAGACCATCTACGGCGACTACATCTTCAACTATCATCCGGATTTCAAGGACGTGCCGCAGTACTACAGCCGCGAGAACACCTTCCACATCGAGGGCGGCGATGTGCTGAACATCAACGACCACGTGCTGGCCATCGGCATCTCCCAGCGCACCGAGCCCGACGCCATCGATCAGCTGGCCCACAACGTGTTCAGCGACGAGACCTCGACCATCGACACCATCCTGGCGTTCAACATCCCGGTGTCCCGCGCCTTCATGCACCTGGACACGGTGTTCACCCAGATCGACTACGACAAGTTCACCATCCATCCCGGCATCATGGGCCCGCTGACCGTCTTCGAGATCACCCCGGACGGCAACGGCGGCACCAAGATCCGCGAGCGCGACGAGGATCTGGAGTCCATCCTGACCGAGTACGTCGGCCAGCCCGTGAAGCTCATCCCCTGCGGCGGCGGCGACCGCATCGCGGCCGAGCGCGAGCAGTGGAACGACGGCTCCAACACGCTCTGCGTGCGCCCCGGCACCGTGGTGGTGTACCAGCGCAACAACGTCACCAACGACGTGCTGTACAAGAACGGCATCAACTGCCTGGTCATGCCGTCCGCCGAGCTCTCCCGCGGCCGTGGCGGCCCGCGCTGCATGTCCATGCCGGCCTGGCGCGAGGCTATCTAGGCTTTCTTCCTGTCCAAACGGCGGCCGATCTCCCTTATCGGCCGCCTCTCCCTTAAGGAGAAACTCCCATGGCTGATACTAAAAAGAAGAAGCGCGCGAGCCTCTCTTCGTTCACTATTTTGCTGATCATCCTGGTGGCGCTTGCGGTCATTACCGTTATCATGGCCGCCTGCGGCGTCGAGGGCATCGAGGGCGCTACGCTCTCCGGCGTGCTCACCGCGCCGGTCTTCGGCTTCCAGGACGCCATCGGCGTGTGCCTGTTCGTTATGATCCTCGGCGGTTTCCTCGGTATCGTCACCGAGACCGGCGCGCTCGATGCCGGCATCGCCGCGCTCGTGCACAAGCTCAAGGGCAACGAGCTCGTGCTCATCCCCATTTTGATGTTCATCTTCTCCATCGGCGGCACCACCTACGGCATGTGCGAGGAAACGGTGCCCTTCTACCTGCTGCTCGCCGCCACCATGGTGGCGGCCGGCTTCGACAGCCTGACCGGCGCGGCGGTCGTCCTTTTGGGCGCCGGCTGCGGCGTTTTGGGCTCGACCGTGAACCCGTTCGCCGTGGGCGTGGCCGTCGATGCGCTTTCCGGTATCGGCATTGCCGTCAACCAGGGCATCATCATCGCGCTCGGCGCTATTCTCTGGCTCACGACGACGATCATCTCCATCATCTTCGTGATGCGCTACGCCAAGAAGGTGAAGGCCGACAAGGGCTCCACCTTCCTGTCGTTGCAGGAGCAGCAGGACATGATGAACGAGTGGGGCATGACCGACTCCGAGGCCGAGGCTACTGACGGTCAGGATATGGCTCCGAAGATGACCGGTCGCCAGAAGGCCACCCTCATCGTGTTCGCGCTCACCTTCGTCATCATGATCGTCTCGTTCATTCCTTGGGAGGATCTGGGCTTCGACGGCTTTGTGGCCGGCCAGTCCTACGAGGAAGTGACGACGACGGTTGCGGGCGATGAGGTCATTGCCGCCTACGACGAGGCCAACGGCACCACCACCGAGGTTGCCGCTCCCTTCGAGGCCACCTCCGTTGCCGAGGAGGAGGTCACCCCGGCCTGGTCGAGCTTCCTGACTGGCATTCCTCTGGGCCAGTGGTACTTCGACGAGGCCTCCACGTGGTTCCTGCTCATGGCGCTCATCATCGGCGTCATCGGAGGCGTGTCCGAGAGCCGCTTCGTGAAGGCGTTCATCAACGGCGCCGCCGACATGATGTCGGTCGTGCTCATCATCGCGCTGGCCCGCTCCATCACCGTGCTCATGGCCTCCACCGGTCTGGACATGTGGATCCTGAACAACGCGGCCAACGCGCTCGCGGGCATGTCGGCGATCATCTTCGCGCCGCTGTCCTTCCTGCTCTACATCGTCCTGTCCTTCCTGATCCCGTCCTCCTCCGGCATGGCCACCGTGTCCATGCCCATCATGGGCGGTCTGGCCAGCCAGCTGAACTTCTCGGTCGAGACCATGGTCATGATCTACTCCGCCGGCAACGGCCTTGTGAACCTGTTCACGCCGACCTCCGGCGCCATCATGGGCGGCTTGGCCCTCGCCAAGATCGAGTACTCGACCTGGCTCAAGTTCGGCGCGAAGCTGTTCGTGGTCCTCGGCATCGTCTGCATGGTGATCCTTACCGCTGCGATGCTCATTCTGCCTGGAGCAGCCTAGGATGTACCGATAACAGCCTGCCGGCTGTCATCCTTCCGGGAGGGCGTCCCCTGCGCGGGGCGCCCTCCTCGTGTGTTCCGCCTGGCTCTTCCTCGTTTTGGAAAATGTGCCATTTTGGCCCAAATCTGGAAAACGTGCTATTTTGGCTCGCGAAATTTGGAAAATGTGCTTTTCTGTTTTCGGGAAACACCTAGTTTGACCTGGTATAACTCCAGATTTCCCAGGTCAGAGGCCTGAACAAAAAAGCACATTTTCCAGATGAAAAGCTCGCGGCTCGGTAGTTGCGCGCGATGGGCCGATGGGCTGCTGGGTGAGGAAAGAAGCTCGGCGAGGGTCGCAAGGCAACTCCGTCGTTTCCTGCATATGTAGATGCTCGGTGAACGGCGGGTTTTTGCGGGAGAAAATCATTGACTCGCGCGGGGGTGTCGGGTAAGATATCGCCTTGCGTTTAGTCACATTCAAGGAGAAACTTACATGTACGCAATCGTGAAAACGGGCGGCAAGCAGTACAAAGTCGCCCCCGGAGACAAGATCAACATCGAGAAGCTCAACGTCGAGCCTGGCGACAAGGTGGAACTTGAGGCCATCTGCGTGGTAGACGGCGACAAGGTGGAGGCCGACCCCGAGAAGGCCGCCAAGACCAAGGTCGTGGCCACTGTGCTCGAGCAGTTCAAGGGCGACAAGGCGCTGGTCTTCAAGTTCAAGAAGCGCAAGAACTACAAGAAGCTGCGCGGTCATCGTCAGAACCTGACCCGCGTGAAGATCGAATCCGTCGGTACGGCCAAGGCCGAGTAACGGGTTAAGGAGGAATCTCTCATGGCACACAAGAAAGGCTTGGGCTCTACCCGTAACGGTCGCGACTCCCACGCGCAGCGACTGGGCGTGAAGAAGTTCGCCGGCGAGGCTGTGAAGACCGGCAACATCATCGTCCGCCAGCGCGGCACCCACTTCCATCCCGGTGAGAACGTGGGCCGCGGCAAGGACGACACCCTGTTCGCCCTGTGCGATGGCACGCTGAAGTTCACGCGCGGCCAGAAGCGCAAGATTCACGTCATCCCGGCCGAGCAGACCGCCTAAACGCTTCAAGTCTCAACGACTGCGTAACATCAACGGTAACCCAATGCCCTCTGAAGTTCCAGGGGGCATTGTTGTATCTCTCCCAGTTGTGGTGCCGGGAGTGCGTGATCGCCGCCCGCTGATCGCTTCATCCCCTTCCGAACGCGGCAAAAGAAATAGCGGAAGGAACGCACATAAGTCGGTACCATCCCGACACACCTGCTGCTGACATGGAAGCTATTTCTTAACAGCCGCGTTCTCCAGGGGGCGATCTGAGGTCGTCGATCACGCACTCCCGGCACCACCTCGCGAGGTTCTTCGTCAGAGTGTGCGATAATCTGCACACTGACCAATAAGGAAAGGCTCCTATGTTCATCGATAAGGTTCGCATCAATGTGAAGGGCGGCAACGGCGGCGCCGGGTGTATGTCGTTCCGACGCGAGGCCCACGTGCCCAAGGGCGGCCCCGACGGCGGCGACGGCGGTCACGGCGGCAACGTCATCGTTGTGGCCGACGCCTCGGTCTCCTCGCTCATCGAGTACCGCTTCAAGCACCACTTCAAGGCCGAGCGCGGCACCCATGGCCGCGGCAGCCGCATGCACGGCGCTACCGGCGAGGATCTCGTGCTGAAGGTGCCCGTGGGCACCGTCGTGCGCGAGTATTTCGAGGAAGAGGGGGAAGTGGGCGAGATGATCGCTGATCTGACCCACGACGGCGAGTCGGTCACCGTGGCGCGCGGCGGCATGGGCGGCCGCGGCAACATCCACTTCGTCACCTCCACGCGTCGCGCCCCGGCCTTCGCCGAGCTGGGCGAGCCGGCCGAGGAGCGCTGGATCGAGCTGGAAATGAAGCTCATGGCCGATGCGGCCTTGGTGGGCATGCCGTCGGCGGGCAAAAGCTCGCTCATCGCGAAGATGAGCGCCGCGCGGCCGAAGATCGCCGACTACCCGTTCACCACGCTCGTTCCCAACCTCGGCGTGGCCACCTCCGGCGACCTCTCCTTCGTCGTGGCCGATATCCCGGGGCTCATCGAAGGGGCCTCCGAGGGCCGCGGGCTGGGACACGAGTTCCTGCGCCACATCGAGCGCACGGCCCTCATCGTGCAGGTCGTCGATTTGACCGGCGACTGGGAGGGCCGCGATCCTTTGGAGGACTACGAGATCATCAAGAACGAGTTGGCCCTGTACGCCGACGAGCTGGCGGCGCGGCCCCGCATCGTCGTGGCCAACAAGATCGACGTGCCCGGCACCGAGGAGGCCTGCGAGGCGCTGGCCGCCCGGGTGCGCGAGGACTCCATTGCCGCGGCCGGGGGCAACGAGTTCGTGGAAAGCCCCATCGATCCGAAGCTCTACCGCATAAGCGCGCTGACGGGCGCCGGCGTGGACTCGCTGAAGGCCGCCATCGCCACCAAGGTGCACGCCCTGCGCGAGGCGGCCCGCGAGCAGGCGGCATCCGACATGCAGTACGACCACGTGTGGGAGCTGCGCCGCGAGGCCCGCGAGAAGCGCTTCGACATCATCTCCGAGGGCCCCGGCGCCTGGCGCGTTTCCGGCGTGCAGGTGGAGCGCATGGTGGTGCAGACCGACTGGGAGAACGAGGAGGCCGTGGCCTTCTTCCAGCACCGCTTCAAGCGCATGGGGGTCGATACGGCCCTCGAGAAGGCCGGCGCCCGCGACGGGGACGAGGTGCGCATCCTCGGCTTCTCGTTCGCTTTCGAATCTCCCACGGCCGGTGCCGTGGACGTCTACCAGGAGCTGGATATCTGATGAGCGACGCGACGCACAGGCGCAAGCGCCTGGTGGTGAAGATCGGCTCGGCCACCCTCACCACCTCCGAGAGTTCTATCGACTACGGGTTTCTGAACGATCTGGCCGATCAGGTGGCGCGGGTTCGCGCGGCCGGATGGGACGTGGTCATCGTCACGTCGGCGGCCATTGCCTGCGGCCTGGAGGCACTGGGCATCGCCAAGCGCCCGACGGACATGCCGAGCCTGCAGGCGGCGGCCTCCGTGGGGCAGAGCGCCCTTTCCACGGCCTATGCCGAGGCCTTCGGGGCGCAGGACATGCTGACGAGCGTGGTGCTGCTCACCCGGCGCGACACGGCGGACCGCTCGGCCTACCTGCACGCGCGGGATACGCTTGACCGGCTTCTGGAGCTGTCCGTGGTGCCCATCGTGAACGAGAACGACACGGTGTCCGTCGAGCAGATCCGCTTCGGCGACAACGATACCTTGGCGGCGCTCGTGGCCTGCCTCATCGACGCCGACCTCATGGTGATCCTCTCGGATATCGACGGGCTGTACACGGCGAACCCGCAGATCGATCCGGCGGCCACGCTCATTCCCGTCGTGGATCGCGTCGGCCGCGACATCTTGGCTGCGGCCGGCGGCGCGGTGTCCGGCGTGGGAAGCGGCGGCATGATCACGAAGATCAAGGCGGCCCGGGTGCTCATGGCCGCAGGCATCCCCATGGTCATCTGCCAGGGGAGGCGCGCGGATTGCATCGCTCAGGCCGCTGCCGGAGAGGCAGTCGGCACGCTGTTCACGGCGCCGGATCGCCCCCACGAGATCACGGCCAAGAAGCTGTGGATCGCGCTCGGGGACTCCGTGCACGGCACCGTCGTCGTGGACGAGGGGGCCCGCGATGCTCTGGTGATGCGCGGCAAGTCGCTCCTTTCCGTGGGCATTCGCGCCGTGGAGGGCGACTTCGGGTTGGATGACATCGTGGACGTGGCCGACGAGACGGGGCACGTGTTCGCGCGGGGCCGTGCCGCGGCGGCGAGCGACCTTCTGAAGCTGGCCTGCGGGCGCAGCCGCGAGGAGGTGGCGAGCAACGCCATCCTGGCCGTGCTGGCCGACCGCCCCGTCATCCATCGCGACGAACTGGTTCTATTCGAATAGGAGAGGCCCATGACTTTGGAAGAGGAAGTGCGCGAGCTGGCGAAATTCGCAAAAGCGGCGAGCGTGAAGTTGGCTCAGGCGACGACCGAGGAGCGCAACGGGGCGCTGCTCGCCATGGCGGCGGCCCTGCGGGCGCAGGCGCCGGCCATCGTGGAGGCCAACGGCGAGGACATGGAGGCGGCCCGGGCGGCCGGCACCACCGAGGCGCTGCTGGACCGGCTCATGCTGGACGAGCCTCGCGTCTTTGCTATGGCCGACGCTTTGGAGGAGGTGGCGGCGCTGCCCGATCCGCTCGGCGTCGTGTCGCTGGAATCGACCCTCTACAACGGCATCGAGCTTCGGCGCGTGTCGGTGCCCCTCGGGGTGGTGGCCATGGTCTACGAGGCCCGGCCCAACGTGACCGCCGACGCCGCCGGGGTCTGCGTGAAGTCCGGCAACGCATGCATCCTGCGGGGCGGCAGCCTTGCGGCCCGCTCCAACGAGGTCATCGCCGACGTGCTGGCCGCGGCTGCCGTGGAAGCGGGGCTGCCGGAGGGCTCCATCTGCGCGGTGACCACCACCGATCGGGCGGCCACCGATGTGCTCATGGGGCTGCACGGCCTGGTGGACGTGCTCATCCCCCGGGGTGGCGCGGGCCTTATCCGCCATTGCGTGGAGCATGCCAGAGTACCGGTCATCGAGACGGGCACGGGCAACTGCCACGTGTACGTGCACGCCTCCGCCGACCCCGCGATGGCCCGCGCCATCATCAGGAACGCGAAGTGCCGCCGCTTTGGTGTGTGCAACGCTGCCGAGACGCTCTTGGTGGACGCGGCGGTGGCCGATGCGGTGCTGCCGTCCATTCTCGCGGACATGAAGAAGGCCGGTGTGCTCGTCCACGGCGATGCGCGCGTGCTCGCCATCGCCGAGGCGGCCGGGCTTTCCGTGGCCGGCGATGCGCCCGATGCCGTGCTCGCCGGCGAGGCCGACTGGGAGACCGAGTATCTGGGGCCCGAGCTGGCGGTGAAATGCGTGGAAGGGTTGCAAGAGGCCATCGACCACGTGAACCGCTACGGCACGAAGCACTCCGAGGCCATCGTCGCCTCCGACGAGGCGGCCCAAGACGCCTTCCTCGCCCAGGTGGACGCGGCGGCGGTGTACGCCAACGCCTCCACGGCCTTCACCGACGGCGGCCAGTTCGGCCTCGGCGCCGAGATCGGCATCTCCACCCAGAAGATCCATGCGCGGGGGCCCTTTGCCGCCGACGCGCTCACCTCTTACAAGTATGTGCTGCGCGGCGCGGGCCAGGTGAGGGCCTAAGGGCGATGGACGGTGCCGTGGACGCGCTGGCGCAGCGGGCGCGGGCGGGCACGCTCGCGCGGCTGGGTATCATGGGGGGCACCTTCGACCCTCCTCACCTGGGGCATCTCGCCTGTGCCGAGGAGGCCCTCGAGGCTTTTGGCCTCGATGCGGTGCTGTTCGTGCCCACGGGCCGTCCCGCCTTCAAGCAGGATCGTCCCGTGACCCCCGGCAAGGTGCGGCTGGCCATGGTGGCCGCCGCCGTGGCCGGCAACCCCGCCTTCGCCGTGAGCGCCCTGGAGGTGGAGCGCCCCGGCATCACCTACGCTGTGGACACGTTGCGCGAGCTGCGCGAGGAGCTGCCGGGGGTGGAGCTCGTCTTCATCGTCGGCGCCGACGCGGCCCTCACGCTGCCGCGGTGGTACGAGAGCGCCGAACTGGGCCGCCTCGCGATGTTCGCGGCCGCCACGCGCCCCGGCTTCGAGCTGGGGGAGGAGGCTCTGCGCGTCCTGCGAGAGCGTAGGTTCGATGTCCGGCCCTTCGTCGTGCCGGGTATCGACATTTCCTCCAGCGAGCTGCGCCAGCGCGTGGCCGAGGGACGAACCATCCGCTACCTCGTGCCCGAGGCGGTTCGCGAGATCATCGAGGAAGAGCAGCTGTACCGAAAGGAAGCCGACCATGGCCGATTGGCGTAGCGAGGAATTCTACAAGGAGCGCCGAGACGAGCTGGAGAAGCGGGTGGGCCCGCGTCGTTTCGAGCACAGCCTCGGCGTGTCGGAGACGGCCGAGGCGTTGGCTCGCGTCTACGGGGCCGATAAGACCGCGGCCCGGGTGGCCGGCCTTCTGCACGACTGGGACAAGGGCTACGATGACCCCGGCATCCTCGCACGGGCCGACGAGCTGGGGATGGAACTGGACGCCGAGCTTTCCGCCATGCCCCGAGTCCTGCACGGCCTCACGGCCGCCGTGGCCCTGGGCCGCGCCTTCCCGGAGCTGCCGCCTAAGGTACTCGCCGCCGTCGAGCGCCACACCTTGGGCGCGGTGGACATGAGCGATTTGGACATGATCGTCTATATCGCCGATGCCCTGGAGCCGGGGCGCAAGGGAAAGATGGTGCAGAAGCTGCGCGAGAAGGTCGGGGAGCTTGAGCTGCGCGATCTGTTCCTGGAGGTGTACGCCTACTGGGTCCAGCTCATCATGGAGCGGCGCCACCCTATGTACTCCAAGACCACCGAGATATGGAACTCATACATGCCCGAGCAGGAGGTCTACCGCGCCGAGGCCAACCCCGACCCGGTACCTTACGGGAGACCTTAGCCCAGCGAAGGCAACGTAGGGGAGAGCTCCGGAAGGGGCGCGCGGAGACCTCTGAGCGCTCCCGGAGAACACAGTTATTAAAGAAATAGCTTCCACTTCAGCAGCAGCAATGTTGGGATGGTACCGACTTATGTGCGTCATCTTCGCTATTTCCCTTAACTGTGTTCGCAGGGAGAGAAAAGCGAACCGGGCTCCGCGCGCCCCTTCCGGAGCTCTCCCCGGAGAGACTTGTGCTAAGGTATGCAAGCAAAATCTGATGTTCCCGAAAGTGAGGATAGCTATGACCGATGCTGTAGAGCAGCAGGCCGCCTTCTCGCGGAAGTGCGCGCTCATCGCCGCCAAGGCTGCCGATGAGAAGAAGGCCACCGATATCATGGTGCAGGAAGTGCGCGACCTTATCGGCGTGACCGACTACTTCGTCATCGCCACGGCCGCCAACTCCCGCCAGGTGGACGCCATCATCGACGAGATCGAGGACAAGCTGTGCGAGGAGGCGTCCATCAAGCCCACCCACCGCGAGATGTCCGCCGACGGAAGCTGGTCGCTTCTGGATTACGGCAACATCGTCGTGCATGTGTTCATGCCCGAGACCCGCGAGTACTACCGCCTCGAGGCGCTGTGGAACGACGCGCCGGTGATCGACCTGGCCGCCGAGGCGGGGCTTGAGAACCTGCAGTACTCCGATCGCATCGCCAAGCTGCTCGGCCGCGAAGCGGCCCAGGGCGAGGAGGCTTAAAGCTCCGAGGGCGTCCGACGGGCGATTGGGCCGGCGCGGCAGCGCGAAGAAAGGCAAGGGGCGCGAGGTGCGCGTCCCAAGAAGAGGGACCCTTCCGCAACGCGGAGGGGTCTTTTCTTATGCCCGCGTCGACCGCTTCGGTTTCGCGGAAGTGCTCTCGCCTGACGCCCGCGCCGACCCCCACGGTTTCGCGGGAACGCTCTCGCGCGAACCGTGGAGAAACCGTGGCGGCGTCCCGATTTCTTGTCGGCGCCGTCCCTCCTGGGGCGGCAATGGGCGCTGGCGGCTTTCTGCCGGTGGCGCGAGAGGAAGGCGAGGGCCCGTCGCGCGGGTGCCGTTCGACTGCTTGTCGCTTGCACGGAGCGCGAATGGCGCTGGAGCTTTTCCGCAGATGACTGGAGGCGCCTGCCACGGGCCTTCCTCGCGCGTTCCTTGTGCTTGCGGGTGCCTTTTGCGAGGCTGCCTGCATTTTGCGGGCGGTTTGTCTGGGCGGCAATGGAAGGGGATCGGCGGTCTTATGTTCCTTGCTGGTTGCCCGGACAGTCGGGGCCTCGTAAGGTGCGACCTGTTGTTAGCGAGGGCCGAAAGAAGAAGGAGATGCCCATGACCCGTTTCATCCAGCAGAGCGCTTGCGAGGGGAGGCGCCCCCACGGAGTGGTTCCCGACCGTCTGAGGAGCCGACCGCGCCTTCTGTCGCGGCTCCTCGAGGATCGCGGCGCCCTGCGCCTTGTCGTCGCGCCGCCGGGGTTCGGCAAGGCGACGCTCGCATTTGAGTACGCATCCGTGATGTTCCAGTTCGAACACGTATTCTGGCTGCGCGGCTCGTCGCCCTGCTTCCTGCGGGATTTGGATGCGGGGGTGCTGGCCGAGGCGGTGCTTGAAGCCGACGAGCACGCCGCGCTGATGGTGGTGGCCGATCTTCCGCTCCTTACCGATGATCGCGCCGAGGCCTTTGCGGAGGTCGTGGAGCGCTTGGCGGATGCAAGCTGCGAGGTGATTGCCACGACAACGCGGGCCGATGCGCCGATGGAGCTGTTCGGCAGACGCGTCGTCATCGAGGCCGCGGAGATGCTGGTAGCGCGGGAGGATTTGGAGGAGGAGCCCGAAGGGGTGACGGATCGGCGCCCCTTGGGGTTGGCCGAGCGCATTGCCGCCCTGCGATGGGGGTCTGCGACGCCGATCCAGCTGGTGCTCGGCGCGAGTCGGGCGGGATGCACTCCGGAAGAGGAGCTTGCCCTGTGGGCCATGACGGTGCTCGGAAGGGGCACGATAGACGACGTGCGAGCGCTACTCGGGGCTCGCCGAGCCGAGAAGGCCTGGGATGCTCTCGCCGCGCGCTGCCCTCTTGTGGGCATTTCCGCAGGCGAAGAGAGCTTCGCCGCACTTTCCGTATCCCTTGGGGAGGTGAGGGATCACGGGCGGGCGCGTCTTCAGGCGCTCGCCGAGACCTGCGGGTTCGCCGGCAGGGAGGAGGCGATAGAGGTTTTGGCGGAGCGCTTGATGGAGCGCGGGGAATGCGGGCGCGCCGTGAGCGCGATGACGCTGCTGGCGCGCCGGCGGGCCCACGGCCGGTGGCTGGCGGCGAACGGCTGGGCGGCCCTGTGGGGCGGCGCGGCCGTCGAGGTGTGCGAGCTCTACGAATCGGCGACCCGCACCCAAATGGCAGCCCGGGCGGATATCAACGCCATGATCGCCTGGGCCTGGGCGCAGCGGGGCGATCGCGCGCGGGCCGTTCAGTTCGCCCAGCGCAGCCTTGCCTCGGAGAGGAGCACGCCGCGAACGGTTCTCTCTGCGGCGTTGGCGGCCTGGGAGGTGGGCAACGCGGCCACGCGCCGGGCCATGGAGGAGACGGTCGCCTCCTGCCTGGCTGAACTGGATGGCGCCGGGGGAGTCGAGCGGGAGGACGGTCTGGCCGAGCTGGTCGTGGTGGCGCATGGAGTGCTGGCGCTGGGCCGTGGCGGCGACGTCCTGGCGGTCTGGGCGTCCCAGGTCGGCGAAGCGCTGGACTGGGGAGGCGGCTCGCGCATCGACGTGGAGCGCAGGCTGCTCGGCGCCGCGGCGGCGCTGGAGGGCCTGGAGGCGACCGGAGCGCTGGGCGCCGGCGCCGATACGGCCATTGCCGGCCGACCCGAGCTGGTGCGGCTCGTTGCTTGCAGCCATCGCGCCCTGGACGCACTCGTGGAGCGCGGCTGGAGCCTCGGCTTCGGAGCCTACCGGGCGGCCGCCGCACTGGAGCGGGCAGGGGAGGTGCTCGAAGGCCTCGGCCTGCCGCGGCTTTCTGCCCCTGTGGCCGCCGCATTATTTGCGGCTCACGTCGAGAAGGGGGCAGCCCGCTCGCGCCGCGAGAAGTCTTCTGGAGCCCCTGTCGTCGAGGATCCCGAGCGCGGGCGCAGTTTGCCGGTGCCCAGCGCGCCCCGGACGGCGATGGCCGTCGCGCCCGAGGTGTCCGTGGAGCCGCTGCGCCTGAAGTTGTTCGGCACAATGGAAGTCGCTTTGGGGCGCCGCGACATCACCTATCAGTTCGAGGGCCGCCCGAAGACCCGTCTTCTGCTAGCGCTGCTCGCCCTGCACCGCGGGCGCGAGCTGGGACGCGACCAGATCGTCTCCATGTTGTGGCCGGCCGCCGACAAGCGCACGGGGGCGAAGAGCTTCTACCGCGTGTGGGGAGATCTGCGATCCCTCCTTTCCCAGCAGGGGTCGTGCCCCTACCTCATCCGCAGCCGCTATGGCTGCCGGCTCGATCCCGATTTGTTCGAGAGCGACTTAGACGAGTTCGAGGAGCTGATTCGCTGCCTTCTGTTCGGCCCTGCCGACGATATGGCCTGGGAGAGGGCCATAGCGACGATCCAGGGCTCCTTCGGCAGCGTGCTTCTGCCCACCGAGCGCAAGTGCGAGGCCATCGTCGTCTTCCGCGATCGCCTCGACGCGGAGTTCGTGGACGGCCTGGTGGCAGCTTCGCGGCGTCTTCTTGTCCGGGGGGAGCTCCAGGGGGCGCTGTGGCTCGCTCGGGAGGCCTTTCAGCGCGATGCGGGGCGCGAGGACGCGGCAGCGGCCCTCATGCGCGCGCAGATGGCCACCGATCAGCGCTCGGCCGCCGTGCAGACGTTCTTCGCCTGCCGCGACCGCCTGTCGCGAACGCTGGGACTCGATCCCTCGCCGGCGTTGGCCGCGCTCTACCGGCAGCTGTTGGAAGGCGAGTTGTCTTTCGCCTAGGGGTGAGGCGGGCGAGGCGGCGAAACGGGCAGGAAGTGACACCAGGTTGACACGCTGCCTTCCGCAAAGAAGGAGTACCATGGAACCTGACCGTTCCGCTTAGGGATGGGAACGTATTCGATTGCGCCCAGGGGCGGCCGCATCTCGGCCGCGGGCGCGCAGAGAAAGGGGGTGTGCAATGGAGGCTTTCGCTGATGTGGCGGTGCTCTCGCGCATTCAATTCGCGCTGACGGTGGCGTACCACTTCCTGTTCGTGCCGCTGTCCATCGGACTCGGGCTCATTCTGGCCATCAACGAGACCCGCTATTACCGCTCGCGCAAACCTGAGGACGCTGCGGCGACGAAATTCTGGGTGAAGGTGTTCACCGCGACTTTCGCCATCGGAGTGGCCACGGGCATCACCATGGAGTTCTCCTTCGGCACCAACTGGGCGAACTACTCGCGGTTCGTGGGCGACATCTTCGGAGCTCCCTTGGCCGCTGAGGCGCTGTTCGCCTTTTTCCTGGAGTCGGTTTTTCTGGGCGTGCTCCTGTTCGGGCGCGAGCGGGTGAGCCCGAAGTTCTACATGGTGTCCTCGTGGCTCGTGTGGGCCGGGTCGTGCCTATCGGCGCTGTGGATCCTCATCGCGAACTCCTGGATGCAGACGCCGGCCGGCGCGGAGCTTAACGCCGACGGCACCGAGGCCGTCATCACCGACTTCTTCTCGGCGGCCTTCAACCCGTCCATCTTCGCCCGCTACACCCATACCGTGGACGCACTGCTCATCATGGGCGCGTTCGTGGCCATGGCCGTGGCCGGCTGGTATATGCTCAAGGGCCGCAACGCCGAGTTCGCCATGAAGACCATGCGCATCGCCGCCGTGGTGGGCATCGTGACCTCCTGCGCCATGATCGTGTTCGCCCACTCTTCGGCCGTGGTGGTGTGGAACGAGCAGCCCACCAAGCTCGCCATGATGGAGGGCATGTACGATTCCGAGGTGCCCCCGCTGTACGCCGTGGGCATTGTGGATGAGGACAACCAGGAGGTCATCGCTCCCTTCGCCATTCCCGGCGGTACGAGCTTTCTGGCCACGGGCAACTTCGAGACGGAGTATCCGGGCTTAAACGAGCTCGCCCAGACCGAGGAGTACGGCGACATGGTGGTGGAGGACATGCCCGTGGGGCTCGTGTTCCAGAGCTACCACCTCATGGTGGCCATGTACGGGCTCATCATGCTGACGAGCATTCTCGTGCTCGTGTTCACCTTCAAGGGCGGCCGCATCGCGAAGATGCGCTGGCTGCAGTGGGCGGCGGTGCTTTCGCCCATCTGGCCGTTCATCGCCATTCAGACGGGTTGGATCACCGCCGAGGTGGGGCGCCAGCCCTGGGTGGTGTACCCGTCGGTCACCGGCCCCGACGGCGTGTCGCTGCTGACGGCCGACGGCATCTCCATGTCGGTGTCGGCGCCGGAGCTGTGGCTGACGCTGGGCCTGTTCGTGCTCGTGTATCTGGTGCTGCTCATCGGGTGGGCGCGGGTCATCGGCCGCTTCATCAAGGAAGGGCCGGTTGCCGAGGGCGCTGCTGCCGCCGATGCGGCCGCAGTCGTCGTGGTCGCTGCCGACGCCGAGGGCGATGTCGTCGTTGCGAAGGCCGTCGCCGCCGCGGGCGATAGCGGGAAGGAAGGTGAGTAGCCATGATGGAGTTCTTAAGCGTGCTGTGGTTCTTCCTCATCTTCGTGCTCATCGCGGGCTATTTCGTGCTTGACGGGTTCGACTTGGGCATCGGCGTGCTGTCGCCCTTCATCGCGAAAAACGACGAGGAGCGCGCGGTGCTGCGCCGGGCCATCGGTCCTGTGTGGGACGGCAACGAGGTGTGGCTGCTCACGGCGGGAGGTGCGCTGTTCGCCGCCTTCCCGGACGCCTATGCCACGACGTTCTCCGGGTTCTACCTGGCCGTCATGCTGGTGCTGTTCGGCCTTATCGTGCGCGCCGTGTCCTTCGAGTTCCGTGCTGGCGATCCGTCCTGGGGAAAGCTCTGGGACGCGTGCTTCTTTGTGGGCTCGCTGCTTCCGGCGCTGCTGCTCGGCGTGGCGGTGGGCAACATCTTCGCCGGCATCCCCATGGACGCCGCGGGCGATTACGCCGGCGTGCCTCTGATCGGCCTCATCACGCCTTTCACGCTGCTGACGGGGCTTTTGGGCCTGGCGATGTTTTTGGCCGCCGGTGCCTGCTGGGCCGCGCTGAAGGCGCCGCTGCCCTCTTGCCTTCAGGCCCGCGCCGCACGGCTGCGCCTGCCCCTGCAAGTGATCGCGCTTGTTCTGTTCGCCGTGGTGTCCGTGTACGCCCTCGTTCTTGTCGGGCCCGAGATGGATCCGAACTTGGGCATCCTGCGGTGGCTGTTCGCGGCGCTGGTGGTGGTGGGGCTGCTGGCCTCGCTCGTCGTGGGCAAGACGTCCGGGGACGACCTGAAGGCGTTTCTGGCTCAGTCCGCGTCCATGATCGCGCTCGTGGCGCTTCTGGCCTGTTCCATGTTCCCCGTGCTCGTGAACGCCACGGCCGATTCCGTGGGGCCGGCCATCACCTTGGCCAACGCCGCATCGTCGGAGCTGTCGCTCACCTGGATGACCATCATCCTGTGCATCGGGCTTCCGCTCGTTCTCGTGTACCACGTGGTCATCTACCGCACCTTCCGCGGCCGCGTGAACCCCGCCGATCTGGAGGAGTACTAGTCTCTTCCGCGGCATTTACCGGGGCGTTGCGGGGTGCTCGCTTGCATGGGCCGAAGTCTCCGCCATCATGTTTCGGGAGGGGTTGCCGCGATGCCCGGGCCTTGTGGGTCTCACATTGGTGGGCGGCGATGTCTCGTCGGGAGAGGGGCCGCCATGATGCTTGGGTCTCGCAGGATGCTTCGTCTTTGTTGACGTACTTTCGGGGAGGACCTGCTATGGCGGGCCCTCCCCGTTTTTCCGTGGTTCTGTCCGGGCTACTTCGCACTTGTCTGCAGCTTGCGTTTGGCCTTGCCTGGCCCCCTCTGCCTGCAGCTTGCGCCCGGGCTGCCCCGGTTTCTCCTGCCTGCAGCTTGCGCCCGGATCCTTCTGGCCTATCTGCCTGCAGCCCGCGCCCGGGCTGCCCCGGTCCCGCTGTTGACTATTTTGCCTCTGGCGGTCTTGCTCCTGCCAACTCCCGCCAAATTCTCGGACGGTAATTTCGAGTTGTTAGACTTTTGTTCGGCGCTATGCCGAGGTAGGTCGCCATGACGTTCGTCAATGTATCCGAATATGGTGAATAGCCCCAGGTCAGAGATGTGATGTGGAAAACGAGACACCGTAGGGGGGGTGGGGCTGCTGTCTGCGAAACTCTAACAACTCGAAAATCTTGCGCCATTTTAGTTCACTGATTGAAATGCTTTGAGCCCAGATGGCATGGGCTTCCGCTTGCCCTTGTGTGCTTTGATCCCGGACGGAGTGGGCCTCCGTTTGTCCTTGTCCTGAGTTTGCCTCTGTGACCAATTGCTCGACTACCGCATCTTTCGCAGACGAATTTCCCTCTGGTATATTTCGCTCGATTGTGATATAGCATACAGTAATACACTACTAAGTAAAGGAGGGGAAATGCGGTGCATCTGCTTAAGTCATGAGACTGCTTTGGAATTCTGGAGGTTGTGGTCCGCTCGCAATGGCATTGCCTTGCATCTTTTCCATTGCCGTAAGACGATGCAGACCGATGATCTGCCTTTTCGGATCTTTCCGTCATCGGCCGTTCTGGTGGATTCGTCCTCAGCAAAACGCACCGTTGTCGAAATCATTGATGGTGCGCTAGAGGATGGTGTGCCGGAAGAACTCGCTGAGCTGCTTGGCGCTTGTCGCGTTGTCTTGTCGGAGACGCATTCGTCGAAGCGCTCGGAAGAGTCTGGAATCGCTGATAGTTCGAGTGGTGCCGGAAAAGTTCTCCATGTGCTCGGACATCGCAAGCCCGGGGTGCGTACTGCGGACGGGTTGACGTATCACCACAGCTCGGCAACATATCCGAAAGGGTCTTTCCTGAAAATCACGCGGGGTGTGTACGTTTGTGTTCCGGAACTCGTTTTTGCCCAGATGGCATCGTTGCTTCCCTTTGGCGCGCTTCTGTCATTGGGTTATGAGCTATGCGGTTGCTATCCTGTCGAGGCCAGCGAGTATCTTGTGCGGCATCCGCTCTGCTCGCCGAATCGGCTGGTTGCCTTCTGCAGCCATTTGCGTGGCTTCAAAGGGTCGGCGGCAGCGAAGACGGCTGCGCGATACGTTCTGGCAAAGTCGGCTTCGCCAGCTGAGACGTCCTTGGCGATCATAGCGACTGCGCCACGTAATTACGGCGGATTCGGCATGAGGGGTGCGCGTCTTAATGAGCCGGTCAAGTTGAGGCGAGAGGCGGAGCGCATTGCCCATGACTCGTCGTTGGTATGCGATGTGCTATGGCCCGAGCGCGGTGTGGCACTTGAATACGATAGCTCGCAGTTCCATGGGAGCAGCTTGAGCCTTTCCCGTGATTCGCGTCGCAGGAGCGCGCTGGCTGCTCAGGGATTGGAGATAAGATCAATCACGGCGAGTCAGCTTGAGAATGTTTTCGAATTCCAAGAGACAATTCTGCATGCATTTCGCGCAGCTGGTTGTGATTTCAAGCGGCTCAACGGAAAGCAACTCGATCGCCATATGAGGCTTCGCAGCGAACTGCGCAAGTGCGTGTGAGGAGGTGGGGCGAAGCGGGCGGCCGAGGCGAAAGGCCGAGATGCGAGGCTGAACCAAATGCACTAACGCCATGACTTTGTTCATTTGTCATACCTGAGACAATGTCTGGTTTGGTTTGAGGCAAAAATTTTGAGTTGTTAGACGTTTGCGGAGCTCGCATAAATCTGAAATCTAAACGACTGTATATGCTAAAGTATTTAAAAAATATCTTAATACGTATATCAATCTCAAAACCACTACGGGGTAGAGTGATGTGAATTGGCTCTAAACTCTAACAACTAGAAAAAAAGAAGCATCTGGTTAGGAGAGATTGGCCGGTGGTCGATTTCCAGCGATTTCCGCGAAGACTGTAAGGCTGTATGAGAGTGGGCTTTCGAGGGAGATGTCGTCGGGAAAAGCAGTGGCAACGATTGAAGAAGTGACGCGAAGGGCCGGGGTGTGACGGTGCAGGAGTGCGAAGGGGCCGGGGTGCGATGGCGCTGGAGCGCGAAGGGACTGGAGTGCGAAGGGGCCGGGGTGCGATGGCGCTGGGGTGCGAAGGGACTGGAGTGCGACGGGGCTGCGCCGCGAAAGGGGCCGGGTGCGACGGTGCGGGATGGTGCGGGACGGCACTGGACGGCACAACCGGGCGCAACCGGGCGCAACCGGGCGCAGAAGGGGGTCTCGCCGCCTTGCAAACCCTGTGAAATTGGGCGCGCCACCTGCGCTCTGTGGTAGAGTGGAGCAGATTTGCACCGAGGCGGCCCGCGCGGTCGCCCAATGAAGGCGACGGGAGTTGTTAAAAGGGAGGCGATCGCCGACCCCATGACCGCTCGCCGACCACAGAAAGAAGACGCAACCTATGGGATTTCTCTCCAAACTGCTCACGATGGGCGAGGGCAAGCAACTGAAACGCTACCAGGCCAAAGTCGATAAGATCAACGCGCTGGAGCCGGAGTTCCAGGCGCTTTCCGATGAGGAGCTGGCCGCCAAGACGCAAGAGTTCCGCGAGCGCTGCGCTGCCGGCGAGAGCCTGGACGACCTGCTGCCCGAGGCCTTCGCCGCCGTGCGCGAGGCTTCCGTGCGCACCATCGGGCTTCGCCATTTCGACGTGCAGCTCATCGGCGGCATGGCCCTAAACGAGGGGCAGATCGCCGAGATGAAGACCGGCGAGGGCAAGACGCTCGTCTCCACTCTGGCCGGCTATTTGAACGCCATTCCCGGGCACAACGTGCATATCGTGACCGTCAACGACTACCTGGCCCGGCGCGACTGCGAGTGGATGGGCCAGATCTACCGCTTCCTCGGCATGAAGACTGGCCTTATCCAGAACGGCATGCCGCCGGCGGCGAAGAAGCCCGCCTACGAGGCCGACGTCACCTACGGCACCAACTCCGAGTTCGGCTTCGACTACCTGCGCGACAACATGGTCACGCGCGGCAGCTCGCGGGTGCAGCGCGGGCACCACTTCGCCATCGTCGACGAGGTGGACTCCATCCTGATCGACGAGGCCCGCACCCCGCTCATCATCTCCGGCGCCGGCACCCAGGCCGCCGACACTTACAAGAAGTTCGCCCGGGTCATGCCCGGCCTCAAAGAGGGCGTCGACTTCGACATGGACGAGGCCAAGCGCACCATCAACGCCACGGAGAGCGGCCTTGAGAAGATCGAGGTCATGCTCGGCATCGAGAACATCTACGCCGACCCGTCCGGCCAGCTGGCGAACCACCTGCAGCAGGCGCTGAAGGCCCAGTTCCTCTTCCACCGCGATGTCGACTACGTCGTCATGGACGGCGAGGTGAAGATCGTCGACGAGTTCACCGGCCGCATCATGGAGGGCCGCCGCTACTCCGAGGGTCTGCACCAGGCGCTCGAGGCCAAAGAGCACGTGCTCGTGCGCGAGGAGAACCAGACGCTGGCCACCATCACGCTGCAGAACTACTTCCGCCTCTACGACAAGCTCTCCGGCATGACCGGTACCGCCATGACCGAGGACGCGGAGTTCCGCCAGATCTACAAGCTGCCGGTCATGGCCATTCCCCCCAATAGGCCGGTCATCCGCGTCGACGAGAACGATCTGGTGTACCGCACCATTGACGGCAAGTTCAACGCCGTGGCCGACGACATCGCCGCGCGCCATGCGAAGGGCCAGCCGTGCCTGATCGGCACCGTGTCCATCGAGAACTCCGAGAAGCTCTCGCGGCTGCTCGACAAGCGCGGCATCAAGCACGAGACGCTGAACGCCAAGCACCACGAGCGCGAGGCCCATATCGTGGCCCAGGCCGGGCGCCTCGGCGCCGTCACCATCGCCACCAACATGGCCGGCCGCGGTACCGACATCCGTCTGGGCGGCGAGCCGGATATGCTCGCCGAGGACCTGTTGCGCGAGCGCGGGTTCGACGTGGACGCCCAAGAGGGCGACGAGGAGGCGCGCGGTCCCATCCCATCGGCCGCCGACCGCGCCGACGCCCTCACCCGCGCCCGCGAGATCTGCGACGCGGAGCAGGAGCAGGTGCTCGCCGCCGGGGGACTCTGCGTCATCGGCACCGAGCGCCACGAGTCCCGCCGCATCGACAACCAGCTGCGCGGCCGTTCCGGCCGTCAGGGCGACCCGGGCGTGACCCAGTTCTACCTCTCGCTGGAAGACGACCTCATGCGTCTGTTCGGCGGCTCGAAGATGGACTCCATCGCGCACATGATGGAGAAGACCAACCAAGAGGACGACATGCCCATCCAGGCCGGCATGGTGTCGAAGTCCATCGAGAGCGCCCAGCGCCAGGTGGAGTCCATGCACTTCGCCGCCCGTAAGAACGTGCTGGAATACGACGACGTCATGAACCTCCAGCGCAAGGCCATCTACGAGGAGCGCAACGCCATCCTGGACGGCAAGTCCATGACCGAGCGCATTCCCGGCATTATCCGCGACGCCGTGGACGCCATCGTGGGGGAGTGCTGTCCCGGGGATTCCGCCAGCGACGACTGGGATGTGCGCGCCATCGATTTGTGGGCCGCGAACATGACCGGCTGCAACGATTTCTCCGTGGCGAAGGTGGACCACGAGGACGAGGCGGAAAACGTCGCCGAGGCTTTGAACGACTTCCTCACCTGGATTTACGAGCAGAAGAGCGAGCAGTTGGGCCACGACCTCATGGAGAACCTCTCCGCCCAGGTGATGCTGCGCATCATCGACACGCGCTGGATGGCGCATCTGCAGGAGATGGACTACCTGAAGACGGGTATCGGCCTGCGGGCCTTCGGCCAGCGCGACCCGCTCGTGGAATACAAGAACGAGGCCTACAATGCCTTCCAGAACCTGACGAGCTCGATGTACGACGACTACCTGCGCACGCTGTTGCGCCTGGAGATTGCCGCGAAGCCCGCGGCGGAGGACGCTCCTGCCGGCGCCGGCCGTCCGGCACCGGCGGCCCTGGCGGAGCAGGAGGACCCGCTGGCCCGCAAGATGAGCTACTCGGCACCGGAGCAGGCCCTGGAGGAGTCGAGCATTCGCGGTCGCCACGCTGCCGCGGCCCGCGCCGCCTCCGGCGTTCCCGCCGCGCCCCCGCGCCCCGCGGCCGGCAAGCCCCAGACCTACGTCAAGGACAAGGAAGACCCCTACGCCAACGTGGGCCGCAACGACCCGTGCCCCTGCGGCTCCGGCAAGAAGTTCAAGAAGTGCCACGGCCAGAACCTTTGACGCACACTCAACTATGGTTGAGCGAAGCGGGATGCGGGGTGCCGCTCACCAAGCGAGTTCCGCAGATGGTATCGAAGGCGGTAAGCGAAGGGGAGCAGTAGCCTTGACGCCTTCGATACCAGCGAGGACTGTCTGAGCGACTGAGCGGTACCCCGCAGCCCGCCCCCGGTGAGTTTCAAGGAGATTTAGATCAAGGCATGGAACTGAGAGACATTCAGAAGGAGATCGAGAAGGCACAGGGACGGGTGTCCGACGCCTTCTCGTTCTTGCGCATCGAGGAGCGTCGCGACGAGCTGGCCGCGCTGGACGAGCAGACGGCCCGTCCGGACTTTTGGAACGACGCGGCGGCCGCCCAGGCGGTCTCGAAGAAGGCGGCGGGGCTCCGCGCCACCATCGAGGACTACGAGCGTGCCTGCGGGCTTCTCGATGATGCGTCGGCGGCGTGCGAGCTGGCCGGCGACGATGCGGCCTTCGCCGAAGAGGCCGAGCGCACCGCCGCCGAGCTGACGGCGCTGCTCGACCAGCTGGAGATCGAGTCCTGGTTCTCCGGCGAGTTCGACGAGGGCGATGCCATCCTCACCGTGAACCCCGGCCAGGGCGGCCTGGAGGCCCAGGACTGGACCCGTATGCTCTACCAGATGTACGTCCACTACGCCGAGGACAAGGGCTGGAAGGTGACGGTGCTCGATCTCGTGCCCGGCGAGGGCATCGGGTTGGACAAGGCCACCATCCAGATCGAGGGGCGCTACGCCTACGGCATGCTGCGCAGCGAGATCGGCATCCACCGCCTCGTGCGCATCAGCCCCACCGACGCCAAGAAGCGCCGCCAAACCACCTTCGCCTCGGTGGAGGTGCTGCCGGTCATCGCCGACGACATCGAGGTCGACTTGAACCCCGCCGACGTGCGGGTGGACGTGTACCGCTCCAGCGGTCCGGGCGGCCAGTGCGTAAACACCACCGACTCGGCCGTGCGCCTTACCCACGAGCCCACGGGTATCGTGGTGACCTGCCAGAACGAGAAGAGCCAGCTGCAGAACAAGGAAGCCGCCTTCCGCGTGCTGCGCGCCAAGCTCTACGAGCTGGAGGAGCGCAAGCGGGCCGAGGAGCTGGACGAGTTGCGCGGCGAGCGGCGGGACAACTCCTTCGGCAGCCAGATCCGCAACTACGTGCTCTTCCCGTACCAGCTCGTGAAGGACCTCCGAAGCGGCGTTGAGACGGGAAATGTGGACGCCGTCCTTTCCGGCGCCCTGGAACCTTTCGTCATCGGGTATCATACGTGGAGAGTAGCCAACTCCTAGAAGCGAACGGGAAAGGGAAGCTTATGGATACTGCCGCCTTGCAGGCGAAGGCCACCGACATTCGCAAGGATATTCTGACCATGATCACGGAAGCGGGCAGCGGGCACCCGGGCGGGTCGCTCTCCTGCACCGACATTCTTACGGCGCTGTACTTCGGCGGCGTCATGGACTACGACGCGAATGATCCCGCGAAGGTCGGCCGCGACCGGTTCATCCTGGCCAAGGGGCACGCGGCGCCGGCGCTCTATGCGACGCTGGCCCACGCCGGCTTCTTCCCGACCGACGAGCTGCGCACCCTGCGCAAGCTTGGCACGCGCCTGCAGGGGCATCCCGACTCCAACCTTCTGCCTGGCGTGGAGGTGTCCACCGGCTCGCTCGGCCAGGGGCTTTCCGTGGCCGCGGGCCTTGCGGCCGGCCTGCGTCTGACCGGCGAGGACGGCCTCGTCTTCACGGTGCTCGGCGATGGCGAGTGCGAGGAGGGCCAGGTGTGGGAGGCGGCCATGTTCGCCGCCCATCAGAAGCTTGGGCGCCTCGTGGCCATCATCGACAACAACGAGCTGCAGATCGACGGCTGCATCCACGACGTGTGCGATCCGGGGGATTTGGGCGAGAAGTTCGCCGCCTTCGGCTGGGATGTGCAGCGGGTATGTGGCCACGACATTCCCGCGCTCATCGAGCTTTTCGGCCGCATCAAGGCCGAGGCGGCCGATACGGCCCGTCCGGTGTGCGTGATCGCTCGCACGGTGAAGGGCAAGGGCGTCTCCTTCATGGAAAATCAGGCCGGCTGGCACGGCAAGGCGCCGAAGCCCGAGGAACTTGAGAAGGCTCTGGCGGAGCTGTCCGCCGACGCGGAATAGGAGGCCCGCCATGGTGAAACTCGCAAACGCCGAGACCGCTGCCCAGAAGAAGGCCACGCGCGCCGCGTACGGCGCCACGCTGGCGGAGCTCGCCGCCGAGGGCGTGCCCGTCGTGGCGGTAGATGCCGACCTGACCGGCTCGACCACCACCAAGAAGCTCGCCGACGCGGGATACGCCGGGCGCCTGTTCAACTGCGGCATCGCCGAGCAGAACATGATCGACGTGGCAGCGGGCCTCTCGCTGGCCGGCAACATCGCGTTCACGGGCTCGTTTGCCGTGTTCGGCACCGGGCGCGCCTACGACCAGATCCGCAACACCGTGTGCTACTCGAACCTGAACGTGAAGATCGCCCCCACCCATGCGGGCATCTCCGTGGGCCCCGACGGCGGCTCGCACCAGATGCTCGAGGACGTCTCCCTCATGCGCGGTCTTCCCGGCATGCGGGTGCTCGTGCCTGCCGACTACGCTGCCGCCCGCGCCGCCCTGCGCCTCGCTGCCGCCACGCCCGGCCCCGTCTACGTGCGCATGGGCCGCGCCGCGGTGCCCTGCGTCTACGACGACGACGTGGAGCTTGAGATCGGGGGCGCCTACGTGCTGCGCGAGGGGACCGATGTGACCATCGTGGCCAACGGCGTGGAGATCCGCGAGGCGCTCGCGGCCGCCGACACGCTCGCTGCCGAAGGCATCTCCGCCGAGGTCATCGACGCGTTCTCGGTGAAGCCGCTCGATGGGGCGACCATCCTCGAATCGGTGGCGAAGACCCGTTGCGTCGTGACGGCTGAGGAGCATTCCGTCATCGGAGGCTTGGGCTCGGCGGTCTGCGAGCTTCTGGCCGGCGCCGACCCCGTGTGCGTGGAATGCGTGGCCGTGCGCGACCGTTTCGGCAAGTCCGGCGAGTTCGAGGAACTGCTCGGCTATTTCAACATTGACGCTACGGCCATTGTTGAAGCTGTGAAAAAGGTTCGTGAGCGCGTGGGCCTTTGCTAAAATACTTCAGTCTCAGTAACGAACAACCTGAACGGAGCAAGCTGTGACGAACGAACGGAACCAGGGAATTCCTGGTCATGCCGGCCGTCACGCCGGCGCGCCGGCCCAGGGCAACAACCCGCGCGCCCGCGCGGCGGCGCCCCAGCCCGGCCACGCCCAGAAGGCGTCGATGACCTCCCAGCTGTCCCAGGCTTTGCCTATGCTCGAAGTGGACGAGATGGCCGCCCCCATGGGCGCGCCGGTCATCACCTTCGATCATGTGACCAAGACCTACCCGGCCCAGCCGAAGAAGCCCGCCTTAAGCGATGTGACCCTGCAGATCTTCGCCGGCGAGTTCATCTTCCTCGTGGGCCACTCCGGATCCGGCAAATCCACCTTCATCCGCCTGCTCACCCGCGAGATCAAGCCCACCTCGGGCAAGATCTACGTGGCTGACGAGGATCTGACCACCATGCGCAATTGGCGCGTGCCCTACCTGCGGCGCAATATCGGCTGCGTGTTCCAGGACTTCAAGCTCCTGCCGAACAAGACGGTCTTCGAGAACGTCGCCTTCGCCCTGGAGGTTATCGGCAAGAGCCGGCACGTCATCAAGACGCAAGTGCCGGAGGTGCTGCGCCTCGTGGGCCTCTCCGACAAGCTGAACAGCTATCCCGATCAGCTTTCCGGCGGCCAGCAGCAGCGCGTCTCCATCGCGCGCGCCATCGTGAACCGGCCGCCTCTGCTCATCTGCGACGAGCCCACGGGAAATCTGGATCCGCAGACCTCCCGCGGCATTATGGATCTGCTCGAGCGCATCAATCGCACGGGCACCACGGTGCTCGTGGCCACTCACGACCGCGAGATGGTCGACAACATGCGCCGTCGCGTCATCGCGCTCGACCGCGGGCATCTCACTCGCGACCAGGACCGGGGGGTGTACGGCTTCGATGTCTAGTCTCTTCTACTTCTTCAAGGAGTCGCTCCAGGGCTTCGCGCGCAACCTCTCCACGACGCTCGGCTCCATTATCACCATCTTCCTCTCGCTGCTCATCATCGGCGTGTTCCTCGTGGGCGGCACCATTGTGGAGCGCCTCGTGTCCTCCATCGAGGACGAGGTCTCCATCACCGCCTACGTGGCCGACGATGCGCCGCAGGAGTCCATCGACGCCGTCACCGCAATGATCCAGGGCATGGACGGCGTGGAAAGCGTCGGCTTCACCACCAAGGAGCAGGCGCTGGAGAACTTCAGCAACTCCATGACCACCAACCCCGAGATCATCGAGCAGCTGGACGGAACGAACCCGCTGCCCGCCTCCATCGACGTGAGCCTCGCCGACCCGCAGAAGGTCGACGAGATCGCCGCCGCCATCGAGGCCGACGAGACGTTCCGCTCCATCTGCGACGAGCCCGACAACCCGGCCGATTCGCTGAAGTACGGCCAGAAGACGGTGGATCGCCTGTTCTCGGTGACCAAGTACGTGCGCTATTTGGGCGTGGCCCTGGTGCTGCTGCTCGTGTTCATCGCGCTCGTGTTCATCAACAACACTATCCGCCTGGCCATCATGGCCCGGCGCAAGGAGATCGCTATCATGCGCCTGGTGGGCGCCTCCAACGGGTTCATCCGCGGGCCCTTCCTCATGGAGGGCGCCCTGCACGCCCTTATCGGCTCGCTTCTGGCCGTGGGCGTCCTGCAGGTGCTGCGCATGTACGGCATCCCCAAGCTGCAAAGCGCCCTGTCCTTCCTCTCGCTGGACGTCTCGGGCAACACCTACATCATGATCTACATCGTGCTGGTGGTAGCCGGTCTCGTAATCGGCCTTCTCGGCTCCGCTTTCGCCATGAGGCGGTACCTGAAGGTGTAGAATCTTCCTTAAAGGTTTGGAACGTCGGCGCGACCCCCGCGGCACTGATGAGCCGAGGGGGTCGCGCTTTTCAGATTGACGGAGTCACGTGCAAGGAGCGGCCATGGCCAAAGAACGCAACGGGCGGCATCTCACCCCCAACCCCCGGGCCCGCAGCGAGCGGCGGGTCGATCAGGCGACGAGCCACGGTCTGCTCCGCGTGTTCCTCGCGGTCATCCTCGTCGCCGTCTCCTTCGTCGGGGGCTTCGCCCTGCGCAGCCAGACCGAGCTGGTGGCGAGTTGGGGCATCCCGGTTTCCGATGGCGAGCGGGAGGCGCTTGCGGCTGCGGCGGCCAACAACACCTTCGAGTCCGTCTCGGCCCGGGTGGGCGATGTGGAGGACATCCTCTCCACGTACTCCATGGACGAGATCGACCTTACGGCGGCCACCTATTCCATGCTCGACGACTTGATGAAGTCCACGGGCGACCCCTACGCCACCTACTACAACCCCGATCTGTACAACACCTACATCAAGGAGACCACCGAGCGCAGCTACGCCGGCATCGGCGTGGTGTTCGCCGACTACAACGGGCGCGCCTACGTGTCGGATGTCTTCGAGGGCTCCGAGGCCGAGGCCAAAGGCGTGCAGCAGGGCGACTTCCTCACCTCCATCGACAGCGAGGACGTATCGGCCTGGTCGATGACCGAGGTGGTGAACGCGCTGGCCAAAGACGAGGGCGCGACGGTGTCGGTGACCTGGATGCGCCCGGCGAGCCTGGACGCCCAGACCGGCGAGCAGTTCACCACGACGCTCACTTGCAAGGTCTACGAGGAGGCGAACCTCACCACCGCGCTTTCCGACGGCGTGGGCGTCGTGAAGGTGCGCCAGATCTCGAGCAACGCCGCGGAGCTGGTGGACCAGGCGACGAAATCGCTCATCGAGCAGGGGGCCGGGGCCATCGTGCTCGATCTGCGGGACAACGCCGGCGGATACCTCACCCAGGCCGTCGATATCGCGAGCCTGTTCGTGAACTCCGGCGTCCTCGTGCAGATTCAGGGCAACGATGGGCCGGCCACCACCAAATCGGCCGCGGGCGACGCGCCGTACAAGGACGTGCCGCTTGTCGTGGTGGTGAACCGCTACACGGCCGCCGCCGCCGAGGTGCTCGCCGCGTCGCTGCAGGACAACGAGCGGGCCGACGTGGTGGGGGAGACGAGCATGGGCAAGGGCTCGGTGCAGGTGGTGCGCGAGCTGGACTTCGGCGGGGCTGTGCGCTACACCGCTGCCTACTACCTCACGCCCCAGGGCGAGCCCATCGACAACGTGGGTATCGTGCCCCAGGTGGGGGTGGTAAACGGCGAGGGGGAGGATGGAGCGGACTCCCAGCTGGCCACCGGCATCGACATCGCCCGCTCGCTCATTCCGGCGGCCTAGGATCGGCCGCGCAACGTGCACGGGCGCCTTCGCGTCTCGTAAGGGAAGGGAGATAGGGTGAGCCGCAACAGGAAGCACACGCGCCGCCGCCCCAAGGCGAATCCCCGGGGCGTTCTCACCGTGAGCGCCGGCGGCTTCGGTTTCGTGCAGACGGCCGAGGGGGAGTACTTCATCCCCGCCTCGGGCCTCGCCGGCGCCTTCGACGGCGATCTGGTGGAAATCGCGCCTCTGCGGGCCGGGGCATCGAAGGGGCGGCGAGTCGCGGATGACGACGGGGATATGACAGGTCGTCCCGCCGCCCGGGTGCTCTCGGTCGTCGACCGGGCCCACGACACGCTGGTGGGGCGCTACGAGGTGGCCGAGCCCTTCGGGGTGGTGGTCCCCGCCGATCCGCGCATTCCCTACGACGTGTTCACCATGCGCGCCGAGTCGCCCGAGGTGCCCGACGGGGCGCTCGTGCGCGTGCGCATCGCCCAGTTCCCGACGCGCCGCAGCGCCGCAACGGGCTTTGTGGAAGAGGTGCTCGCCGATACCTCCGACGCGCCGGGGGCCGGCATCGACCTCATCGTCGGCCGCCACAAGCTGGAGACGGTGTTCTCGGAGGGGGCTCTGGCTGACGCGGCCGCGGCGACCTTGGATGCGGAGGGGGCCCTGGCCGCCGGCTACCGCGACTTGCGCGACCGCTTCACCTTCACCATCGATCCGGCCGACGCCAAAGATTTCGACGATGCGCTGTCCTTGGATTATCTGGAAGGGGAGGGGCTGTGGCGGCTCGGCGTGCACATCGCCGACGTGAGCCACTACGTGCCCTGGGGCTCCTCGGTCGATTTGGACGCGCGTCGGCGCGCCACGAGCGTGTATCTGGCCGACCGCGTCATCCCCATGCTGCCCCCGGCTCTTTCCGACGAGCTGTGCTCGCTCGCGCCCGGCGCCGAGCGGCGTTCCATGACGGCCGACCTGTTCCTGAACGATGAGGGAGAGCTCGTGCGCTTCTCGCTGTACCCGGCCCTCATCCGCTCGGACGCGCGCCTTTCCTACGGCGAGGCCGACGACATCCTCGTCGACTACAAGGCCGCCATCGCCGCCGGGGGCGATATTGCCTGGCGGCTCGTGGAATGCTCGCGGCTCGCCCGCGCCCGGGAGGCGGCCCGCGCCCGGGCCGGCGGCATCGACTTCGCCACGACCGAGGCCAAGGTGATCCTCGATGCGGAGGGACGGCCGACCGACATCGCGCTGCGCCGCAAGACCGACGCCACGCGCCTGGTGGAGGAGGCCATGATCCTGGCCAACGAGACCGTGGCCGGCTACCTGGAGCGGCGCGGCTTTCCCTGCCTGTACCGCGTCCACGAACCTCCGGCCTCCGATGCCTTGGGCTCGCTCATTCCCGTGTTCCAGGAGTTCGATTGGTTCGAAAAGCCCATGGAGGCGCGGCTGGTGGCGGGGGATCCGAAGGTCATCCAGGAGATTTTGACGGCAAGCGCGCCCCGCAGCGAGGGGGAGCTTGTCAGCTCGCTTCTGCTGCGGGCCATGAAAAGGGCCGACTACCGGCCCGAGAACCAGGGCCATTACGGGCTTGCCAGCGAGGCGTACTGTCATTTCACGAGCCCCATCCGCCGCTACCCCGATTTGGTGGTGCACCGTATGCTGCGCGCCGCGCTCACGCGCCGTCCGGAGAAATTCGACCAGGAGGTGGCGGCACTTCCCTGGATCGCCGAGCACTCCTCGGCCATGGAACGGGTGGCCGAGGCGGCGGCCCGCGAGTCCCAGGAGCTGAAGATGGTCGAGTACCTGGCCGCATTCGTGGGCCAGTCCTTCTCGGCCGTGATCTCCGGCGTGGCGGCCTGGGGGCTCTACGTGCGCCTCGATTGCACGGCCGAGGGCGTCCTTCCCGTGCGGGCCTTGGGCGACGAGTACTTCGTCTTCGACCCGGTGCGCTACACGCTTGTGGGCGACGAGTCGGGGAAGGTCTACCGGCTGGGCCAGCGCGTCGCCGTCACGCTGAAGAGCGCTGACGCGACCACCGCCTCCCTGGAGTTCGTGCTGGCCGGAAGACGCTGAGGGATGGGGTTGTTGAGGGAGCTGCGAGGGGGAAGGGAAATCGAGTATGGTAAGCATTTACATCGCGCTGTATCTGTTTCTCGCTGGCACGGGGGCCGGCGCGTTTCTTATCGGTGCCGTCGTCGATATGGTTCTGCGCTTTCGTCCTCGTGCAGCGGGAGGATGGTTTGCGCGTGTGAGCGCTGTTACCGATGCCGGTTTGATCCTCGGTCCGGTGCTTGTGGCGGTGAGCGCGCTTTTTCTTTTTCTCGACTTGGGTGTGCCCGATCGGGTGTTTCACCTCTTTCTTGCTTCGACCTCCAGTCTTCTTTCCATGGGTGCGTGGGCTATTCTGGTATTTTGCGTGATGGCGACGCTCGCATTGGTCCTGGGGTCACTTGCTGACGGCGAAGGGGATGGCTATGAATACGAGCTTGCTCCAGGGAAGGTTGTTCTGCGTGTGTGCGAGTTTGCCTGCAGTTTGGTGGCCATGGGAATGGCATTGTTCGTGGTGGTGTATTCTGGCATCTTTCTCGCCATGTATCCTTCGCTCCCCTTTCTTCACACAGGATGGGTTCCCGTGCTTTTCGTGGCTTCAGCGTTGGCGTGCGGGCTCGCGGCGCTCATAGTGACGGCGTTTTTCCGCTTGGCTTCGCCTGGCATGCAGCTGGCTACCAATGCGCTGCTGCCGCTCGATATGGTCTTCGTCATCGTCGAAGCGCTTGTTTTAGCGGGTTTTCTTGCCAGCTGCTTTGCCTCGGATGGGCCAGCGGGCACCTCGGCCCAGTCGCTAATGAGCGGGAGCATAGCACTGCTGTTTTGGGCTGGGGTAGTGATGATGGGGCTTGTTGCGCCTTTCTCCGTTGATGCTGTCTGTCGCCGTCTGCCCGCGCCGGTGGCTGTGGTGCTAGGGAGTACTTGTGCGTTGGTGGGAGGTTTGTGCCTTCGAATGGCGCTGCTCATGGCTACCGAAAGATTTAATCTTGTCTTCATGAGCGCGCTGGGCTTCTGGAGCTAACGGGTGGCTTTCTCCTTCGGCGCCATAGAGGCCGAGAGGGTGCTTTGCTGTCGTCGTCCTCTGTGATACTATGACGCTATCACTTAGAGAAGGACGATACCATGAGCATGGCGGAGACAGCATCGAATATATCAGCACAGGCGGAAGCCGATCCTATTAGCGACTTTCGCATTAACGAGAAGAGCGTCGTCCCTATCTGGATTCAAATTCGCAAGCGGTTGGTGTACTTGATATCGTCAGGCAAGTTCGAGCGAGGTGAGAGACTGCCATCGGTTCGAGAGCTATCAGTGCAGCTGGGAGTCAATTACAATACTGTGAACAAGGTGTACCAGGATCTTGAGCGCGATGGCTACATCTACACCCAACGTGGCCGCGGAACATACGTCTCCGACCTCAAGAACGCTCATCTTTCGGTTGTTGATGGCGACGTGGAAGCGCTCGCCGTTGATTTTGTCCAGCAGGCGCTCACGGCAGGGATGTCGGCGGAGGATATCCATGATCTTGTGTCCGAGCAGCTCATTCTGCTCGGTGGAGTAGCCTAGCACCAGTTCAAGGGGGAGAAGGGTGAGAAGTAAGGCGAAGCAGGCGCGAGAGGCCGAGCAGGTTCCTGCGCGCGTTAAGGCATTGACGGGGTCTATGGCGGCGCCGACGGCGAAAAAGACGTCGCGTAACAGCGTTTACCTGTTCGCTATAGCGCTCTTCTTGACTTCCGGCGGTCTGTTCGCGTTCCTTGTGTGGAACGCATCGCTGCCCGTGGCCCTTTTGGGCGGCGTAGCAGTGGGCCTGGTGGCCTCGAGTACCGTTCGCATCGCTCCGCAGTGGGAGCGTGTCGTGGTTCTGCGCCTAGGGAAGTTCAATCGCATCGATGGACCAGGATTATATGTGGTTGTTCCTATTGTCGAATCAGTGGCTGCGCGAGTTGACCAGCGCATTATCACCACACCGTTTTCGGCCGAGGAGGCTGTGACGGCCGACCTTGTGCCGCTGGGCATCGATGCGGTGCTGTTCTGGATGGTTTGGGATCCCAAAGACGCCTGCGTGGAGGTGGAAGATTATTCATCAGCGGTATGGTGGGCTGCTCAAACCGCCCTGCGCGATGCGGTGGGTCGCATCAATCTCGCCGAGGTGGCGACGCGCCGCGAGCAATTGGACAACGAAGTGAAAGAGATTCTCGAGGAGAAAACGCGTGCGTGGGGCATCACGGTTGTTTCGGTGGAGATTCGCGATATCGCTGTTCCGTCAGAATTGCAGGATGCTTTATCTAAAGAGGCCCAGGCTGAGCGAGAGCGTAACTCGCGTTTGCTTCTCGCCGAGGTGGAAAAGGACATCTCTGAGATGTTTGTAGAGGCGGCAGCTGTTTACGAGCGCAATGACAAGGCGCTTCAGTTGCGTACGATGAACCTTATTTACGAGTCGGTGAAAGAAAAGGGCGGCCTTGTTATCGCCCCAAGTGCCTTCGGCGAGGCTTTCAACAACATCGATGGTTTCTTGAAATAACTCACGGTTATTCAGTTCCGATCTAATTTCGTCGGTGTCAGAGTTACGGACTGGATGCGTCCTGTGCGATGTTTGATTTACGGCGTGTGCAAACACCGCAGTTTCCCGCATTCAACTGCGAGAAGGCGCATCGTCTCGAAAAGAAATGCATTATTTCCTAAATAGGATAGTCTAAGTTATTGATTGTCATAGTTGAGTAGTGTACCCTGACAATAGGCATTTGAGGGTGCCAGGGGAATGTCCTCTGCAGAGGGCAGGGGAATCCCTTATATTTTGAGGGAGGTACACCATGAGCGAGAACGGCTTGAACGTCAGTCGCCGAGGGTTCGTGGCAGGAGCCGGCGCTGCGGCTCTCACTGCGGGACTGGCGGGATGTGCGTCGGGCACGGCAGAGAAGGAGGGGACTGATCTGGCGAGCACTTCGCCGGAGAAGACGGCTTACGATCCGAACGCGGGCGAATGGATTCCCACCACTTGCAACATGTGCTTCAACAACTGCTCGATCAAGGCGCATGTTATCGATGGCGTGATCGTGGAGTTGACGGGCAATCCGGATAGCCCTATCGGCTATGGCCACATTTGTGGAAAAGGTGCCGCAGGCATCATGCAGCAGTACGATCCGAACCGTATCACCAAACCCATGAAGCGCACGAATCCCGAAAAGGGGATCGACATCGATCCGGGCTGGGTCGAGATCAGCTGGGACGAAGCGTACGATCTTGTCGATGAGGCGTTCTCGAAGGCAGTTGCGGAATATCCCGGAGCTCTTGGGAGCATGTCCATGGTCGCTAGCCAAACGGGCAGCTTGGTCAAGGGCATGGCGCTCGGTGCGCTCTACGGCGCCTATGAGCCGGCTAATGCCATTGCCGATTTGTGCGGCACCGGCGTTCACCAGGTAAGCTACATCTATACGGGGGCGGGCAACGCGAAGCCCGATTACGAGTATTGCAACTACCTCATTCAGTTCGGCACCAATGCTGGCGTTGCCACGCGTCACGGCTTCAATATGACGGCCGAGCTTTTCTCCAAGCGTCGCGCGGAGGGGATGCGTCTCGTCAACTTCGATCCTCATATGTCGGCGGGCGCCGAAGCCGCTGACCTTTGGGTGCCGATACGTCCCAGCACCGACGCCGCTGCTGCGCTGGCAATGGCGAACGTTCTTGTGAACGAGCTGGGGATCTTCGATGCCGAGTATCTAACGAACCGCACGAACGGCCCGGCTCTCGTCAGCGATGAGACGCAGCGCATCTTGCGTCATCCCGAGTCGAACAAGGCGCTCTACATGGATGCGTCCGACAACACTGCCAAGCCCTACGACGAGTGCGTGCAGCCAGTGCTGGAAGGCACGTTTGAGGTTGATGGCGCTGCTTGCACAACGGCGTTTACCCTTTACAAGGCCCATATTTCGCGCTATACACCTGAATATCAAGAAGAGATCACTACGGTTCCCGCCGCTACTATTCGTCAGATCGCCAAAGAGTTTGGCGAGGCTGCCCATATCGGCGAGACCATCGAGGTCGGCGGGGTGACGATGCCTTACCGCCCTGTTTGCGTCGATCTGTTCTCCGGTCTGACGCGGCACAAACATGCTTACCATGCCTGCTGGTCTGTCATCATGCTGAATGTTATCGTGGGTGCCGCGAACTCGGTGGGAGGCCTTATCGGATTCGATCCCGCCTGCAACGGCATTACCGATGACCCTGAGAACGTTGTTCAGTTCCGTCCCTCAATTTGGGAGGAAGACGGCTTCATGAACGACGTTTCGCTGCTCATGGCCTATCCCGGCTCGTACTACGAGCGCGTGCGCAAGCCGATTGAGGAGTACAAGCCGACCGATATGAGTATGCTCGCCCTCCAGCCGCTCGGAGAGGACGCGCATTTCTTCAACCTGGCCCAGTGCGATCCCGATTTGTACGGCACTCAGCCTATCAAGGCCGCGCTTGTTTACGGCTGCAATCCCATCAAATGGTGGGGCAACCATGACGAGCAGATCGAAATGCTGAAGAATCTCGATTTCATCGTGGGCGTCGACCTGTTCCTCAACGAATCCTCCTACTTGTATGATGTGTTCCTTCCTGAGGCGAACTATCTCGAGCGAATCGATCCTTTGCCTCACATGTTCTTCAACCACCGGGTGATCTGCGGCTTGGATGTGCCGTGGGCATATCCGATCATGCAGCCGGTTGTCGAGCCGAAGGACGGCGTGAAGTCCATTTTCGAGATAATGGGCGATCTTGCCGACCGCAGGGGCATGACCGCGAATTACGTTGGGCTTATGAACATGGTGTACCGGGTTAAGGATGAATACTCTGTTCCCATGGATCAGCCTTTCGACCTCGAGGCGTTCGCGAATTCCGTTGCCAAGAGCCTCGTCGACGAGGAGCATGACTTCGAGTGGTTTAAAGAGCATGGCGTCTACACGCATCCGCGCGACGTTGATGAGGTGTACATTTGGGCTAACAATGCGCCCGGTAAAGTTCCGTTGTACTGGGATTTCATGTTTGAAGCGAAGGAGAAGGTTGAAAAGACCGTTGAGGAGCTCGGTATCTATTGGGAAACTGATGACTATCAGCCGTTCCCGGATTGGAAGCCTTGCACGGAATGGGAGGTGACCGATCCCGATTTCACCTTGTTCCCCATTTACTACACCGATTCCATCAATGTCGACTCGTGGGGCCTCGGCAATCCCTATATCAACGAGGTTAACGAGTCCAACCCTTACGCTTACGCTGTGGAAATGAACGCTGCCGTGGCTTCGGAAAAGGGGCTTGCCGATGGCGATAAGATTCGTCTCGTCAGCCAGCACGATTCCTCCGTTGAGGGCATCCTCATGACTTCGGAGAAGATCCATCCCGAATGCATGGCCGTCATCTGCGGATCATGGGGCTCCCATTCGGAGTTTATTCCGAGCAGCAAGGGCAAGGGAACGCCTATCGCCCACCTCGCGCCAGGCCATGATCCCAAGCGTTTTGACTACATTTGCTCGGCGCTCGATCAGACGGTTCGCGTCAAAGTTGAGAAGATTTCCTAGGGAGGGATAAGCTATGACGTATGGAATGCTCATCGATCTTAAGAAGTGCATTGGCTGCCATGCCTGCGCCGTTGCGTGCAAAGAGGCCCATGGGACACCGCCCAAGGTAACGCGCGCCCATGTGGAGATCGAGTACGTCGGCAACTATCCCGACGTTCGCATGACGGCCTATCCCATGCTGTGCATGCATTGCGAGAACGCTCCGTGTGTTGAGGTGTGCCCAACCGGGGCCTCGTTCAAGCGCGAGGACGGCATTGTCGCGATCAACAAGGACGAGTGCATCGGCTGCAAGTCGTGCATGAGCGCTTGCCCCTACGGAGCTCGTTATTACCGCGAGGACGAGAACGGGTATTTTGGTGAAACGCTCAACGAGTACGAGGAGGTTATGTATCCCACGATGCCCAAGGGCACCGTTGACAAGTGCACGTTCTGCGCTGATCGCATCGATGCGGGTGACGGGCGCGTTCAGGCTTGTGTTGCCGCTTGTCCCGCTGGCGCTCGCGTATTCGGAGAACTTGACGATCTTCGCTCCCAGGCCGAGGCAGCCGAGGGCTTCCAGCTATTGTCCGAGGAGGGCACGAACCCGTCGGTGTGGTATCTGCCGAAGAAGGTGAATGCATAAGCAAGAGGGAGCACGTCTTAACTGACCTCTCCCAGATGGCGTCCGTTCTTTGCGGACGCCATCTTTTTTTTCAGCGATCTGCAAATAAGGGGGGGAGAATAGGGCGTCTGGCGCAGATGACCGCAGCTTAACAGGTCGTCAAGGGGTCATCGTCGGATGGGATCATCGCGAGGCGGCGACGGCTGCGGCACGGTATGGTGGATGCACGCGCAAGACCCGATGAAGGGAGATTCACCATGAGTTTCATCGATAAGATGAAGGAAGCCGGCGAGGACATCAAGGAGGCGTTCCAGGATGGCGCCCACGATTTGGCCGATAAGGCGGGCGACCTGAAGGACGCCGCTGCCGAGAAGGCCGCCGACTTGAAGGATGCTGCCGCCGAGAAGGCCGGCGATCTGAAGGACGCCGCCGCCGACGCCGCCGAAAAGGCCAAGGATGCGGCCGATACCGCCAAGGAGAAGGCTGCCGATGCCGCCGATGCCGCCAAGGACAAGGCTGACGACGCCAAGAAGGCCGCCGAGGACAAGTAACGCGCCGGACGCTCCGGGCCACAGTGTTCGGGGCGCTTGGATGGAAAAGGGAAAGCCCGCTGCTTGGAAATCCCCGAGCAGCGGGCTTCTCTGTTCTGTTAGCATGATCTCTCGTGAAAAATCAGCGGTCGTGCTCGTCGGGGCGCGGCTCGTTTAAAGGAGACGTTATTGGAACGTGAGCGATTCGGCAGCCGTCTGGGGTTCATCCTCATCTCCGCTGGCTGCGCCATAGGCCTCGGCAACGTCTGGCGCTTCCCCTACATCACCGGCGAGTACGGAGGCGCGGCCTTCCTCGTCATGTACCTGGTCTTTCTGGTGGTCTTGGGCCTGCCCATCATGGTCATGGAGTTCGCTGTGGGCCGCGGTTCCCAGCGCTCCATCGCCCGCGCCTTCAACGTGCTGGAGCCGGCGGGCACTCACTGGCACAAGTACAAGTGGGTGGGCATCGCCGGGTGCTATCTGCTCATGATGTTCTACACCACGGTGGCCGGGTGGATGCTTGCCTACGTGCCGAAGTTCGCCTCCGGGCAGTTCGTGGGGGCCGACTCGCAGGCCACCTCGGCCGTCTTCGACGCGATGCTGGCCTCGCCGGTGGAATGCGTCTTCTGGATGGTAGTGGTGTGCGTCGTCTCCATCCTCATCTGCTCGCTGGGGGTGCAAAAGGGCGTGGAGCGCATCACCAAGGCCATGATGCTCGCCCTGCTCGCCATTTTGGGGGTGCTCGTGGTGCGCGCGCTCACCCTTCCGGGGGCGGCCGACGGCGTGGCCTTCTACCTGCTGCCGGACTTCTCGAAGATCTTCGGTAGCCCGGATATGTTCTTCGAGGCGGCCTACGCGGCCATGGGTCAGGCCTTCTTCACCCTGTCCATCGGCATGGGCTCCATGACCATTTTCGGCAGCTACATCGACAAGCACCGCTCGCTCATGGGCGAGGCGGCCACGATCGGCGTGCTCGACACCGGCGTCGCCCTGGCCACGGGGCTCATCATCTTCCCGGCCTGCTTCGCCTTCGGCGTGGCGCCGGACTCGGGCCCCGGTCTTGTGTTCATCACGCTGCCGAGCGTGTTCGAGCAGATGTGGGGCGGACAGGTGTGGGGCACGCTGTTCTTCGTGTTCATGTCCTTCGCGGCGCTCTCCACGGTCATCGCCGTGTTCGAGGGTATCCTGCGGTTCTCGATGGACCAATGGGGATGGTCGCGCAAGCGGGCCGTCACGGTGAACCTCATTGCCATTCCTCTCTTGTCGCTGCCCTGTGCGCTCGGGTTCAACGTGCTTTCGGATGTGGTCATGCCGGGAGTGGGCGACATCCAGACGGTGGAGGACTTCCTTGTGTCCAGCAACATCATGCCCTTGGGCTCGCTCGTTTTTGTGCTGTTCTGCGTGTCCCGGCGCGGCTGGGGCTGGAAGAGGTTCCTTGCCGAGGCCAACGAGGGCGAAGGACTCAAGTTCCCTCGGTGGTTGCGCCCGTGGATGCGCTTCGGCGTGCCGGTGCTCGTGGTCATCATCCTCGTCATGGGCTGGGTTCCCATCGTCAGCTCGTGGTTGTGATTTGTCGCCTGGCCGCCGTGCGTCTCGCCCGGCCCTCGATGGGGTAAACTTGAGGAAATGTCATTTTGATTTCGAAGGAGTGCCCGATGGGCTTTTTCGATCGCATCAGCGAGGGGCTTTCCCGCTCGCGCGACAAGTTCAAGGAGTCGATGAACGTCCTTTTGGACCGTGGACCCGATTTGGACGAGGAGTTCTGGGAGGGCTTGGAAGAAACCCTCATCCTGTCGGATGTGGGCGGGGCGGCGGCCAGCGACATCGTGGAGAACCTGCGCGACCAAGCCACCCGTAAGGCGCTGCCCGACGCCTATGCGGTGCTCGACCTCTTGAACGACGAGATCGCCGGTGCCTTCACCGAGCCCGGGGCCGACATCTTCGGTGGCGATGAGGCCGTGGTGCTGTTCGTGGGCATCAACGGCACGGGCAAGACCACCACCGTGGGCAAGCTCGCCAAGGCGGAAACCGATGCGGGTCGCGCGGTCATCCTGGGCTCGGCCGACACCTTCCGCGCCGCCGCCATCGAGCAGCTTGAGGTGTGGGCGCGCCGCGCCGGGGTGGAGATGGTTACCCGAGAGCGCGGAGCCGATCCGGCGAGCGTGTGCTACGACACGCTGGAGCGCGCCGAAGCGACCGGTGCCGAGCTCGTGCTCATCGACACGGCCGGGCGCCTGCACACCTCCGCCGACCTCATGCGCGAGTTGGAGAAAGTAGTGAACGTGGTGCGCAAGCGCTCGAAGCTGCCGGTGTACACGGTGCTCGTCATCGACGCCACCACGGGTCAGAACGGCCTGCAGCAGGCCCGCGAGTTCAACCGCGCGCTGGATTTGGACGCCCTTATCGTCACGAAGCTCGATGGCACGGCCAAAGGCGGCATCGCGCTGGCCGTGAGCCACGAGCTGGGGCTGCCCATCGTGAAGATCGGCGTGGGCGAGGGCATCGACGACTTGCGCGACTTCGACGCCCGCGAGTTCGCCTCGGCGCTCGTCGGCACTTTCGACGAGCGCTTCGATGCGGACGAGGACGGCCTGCGCGGCGAGAACGCCAAGGAGGCGGCCGTCACGGCCGGCGAGCGCCGTCGGGACGTGCTGGAGGGCGCGCCGGCGTGCGCGGCCGAGGCCGAGAAGGCGGTCGAGGGGTCTGCCGGGGAGACGGTCGAGGACGCGACCGTGGAGGCCCTCGCGGAGATTGAGGATGGCGAAGCGCCCGTGGTGGACGCGCAGGGCGATGCGGAAGAGGCCTTCGCCGATGCCGCGGAGGAGGCGGCAGCCGAGCCCGACAATGCCGATCTGCTGGAAGCCGCTTTGGGCCGGCGCACCCACGACACCCTCGTCCTGGAAACCGAGGAGGATACCTCCGCCGGTCTTGAGGCCGCCGAGCTGACGGAGCTCGACCGCAACGCCGAAGCCGTTGCGGAGGCGGCCGAGGAAGGAGTCTTCGACGATGCCCCCTTCACCGACGACGAGCTGGCCGAGCTCGCTATGGCCGCCGTCGATGAAAACGCCGAGGACGAGCCCGAGGGCGAGCCTGAGGGCGAGCCGGCCCCCGAACCCGAAAAGAAAAGCTTCTGGAAGCGCCTGTTTGAATAGATAAGGAACCCCCATGCTCGAGAACCTCTCCGAACGCCTTCAGGGCATCTTTTCCGGCCTGCGCAGCAAGGGCCGTCTGACTGAGGACGACATCAACGCCGCCATGCGCGAGATCCGCCTGGCGCTCTTGGAGGCCGACGTCAACTTCAAAGTGGTGAAGAGCTTCGTTGCCCGCACCAAGGAGCGCTGCCTTTCCGCCGAGGTGCTGGACTCGCTCACCCCGGCTCAGAACGTCGTGAAGATCGTGCTCGACGAGCTGACCGAGCTGCTCGGCCGCACCGATTCCCGGCTCGTGCTCTCAAGCCGCATCCCCAACGTCATCATGCTCGTGGGCCTGCAGGGCTCCGGCAAGACCACGGCGGCGGCCAAGCTCGCCTACCGGCTGAAGCAGGAGAATCACTCGCCGTTGCTCATCGCCGGCGACGTGTACCGTCCCGCGGCGGCCGACCAGCTGCAGACCTTGGGCGACGAGATCGGCGTGCGGGTCTATCGCGGCGACGGGCGCGACCCGGTAGCCATCGCGCGCGAGGGCATCCAGGACGCCATCGACAACCTGCGCGACGTGGTCATCATCGACACGGCGGGTCGTCTGCACGTGGACGCCGACATGATGGAGGAGGCCCAGGCCATCAAGGACGCCACCCACCCCGACCAGATCCTCATGGTGGTGGACGCCATGACCGGCCAGGACGTCGTCAACGTCGTGGAGGCCTTCGCCGAGTCGGTCGACTTCGACGGCGTCATCATGTCGAAGATGGACGGCGACGCCCGCGGCGGCGGCGCCCTTTCCATCCGCGAGGTCACGGGCAAGCCCATCAAGTTCATCTCCTCGGGCGAGAAGCCCGATTCCCTGGAGGTCTTCCACCCCGACCGCATGGCCAAGCGCATCCTCGGCATGGGCGACGTCGTCTCGCTCATCGAGAACGCCGTGCGCGTGCAGCAGGCCGAAGAGGAGGAGCTGGAGGCCGAGCGCATGATGCGCGGCCAGCTCACTTTGGACGACTTCCTCATGATGAACAAGCAGGTGCGCAAGATGGGCGGCGTCTCCAAGCTCATCAGCGCGCTGCCCGGTGGCGACAAGGCCTTGGGCTCGGGCCAGGTTGATGAGGGGGCGCTCGACGCCATGGAGGTTATCATCAACTCCATGACCAAGGCCGAACGCGCCAAGCCGGAGCTTCTGAACGGCAGCCGCCGCGCCCGCATTGCCAAGGGCGCCGGCGTCACCGTCACCGACGTGAACCAGATGATGAAGAAGTTCAACGAGACGAAGAAGATGGTGAAGCAGGCCACGGCCGGCATGGAGCAGCAGGCCTCGCGCAAGGGCAAGAAGGGGAAGAAGGGCAAGCGCCGTCGCGGCCTGGGCATTCCCGGCATGGGCGGCATGTCCATGAGCGACCTCAAGAAGATCCAGGACATGATGGGGCAATAGTTCGTTCCGCTGTTGCTGACGGCCTCTCGCTGACTTCCTTGGGCGCACCTGGGGGTCTTTGTCTATTTACCTTTCGCATCGGCCATTCGTCTTACGAATTGAAATTTCGTAACACTAGCGTCTTACCTATGGTATTGTTACGCGTTGAAGAGACGTAACACCAACAGGAGGAGAAGCTATGACCCTGACGAGAAGGAACTTCGTGCGTGCAGCGGGACTTGCCGGAGCGGCGGGGAGCGTCGCGCTTTTAGCGGGGTGTGCGCAGGGAGCGGCAGACTCGGGCGCGAACGAACCTGCGGATGCCGGCGCGGCGGGTGCCGGTGTCGGTCCCGACGGCGTAAGCCAGGTGGTAATCACCATGACGCCCTCCTCGGAGCCGGCGGCCGGCTTCGATCCGCTCGTGGGCTGGGGGGCCGGCGAGCACGTGCACGAGCCGCTCATCCAATCGACGCTCATCGTCACCGACAACAATCTGGAGTTCGTGAACGATCTCGCCACCGATTACAGCTGCTCCGAGGACGGCCTCACCTGGACGTTCCATATCCGTGATGACGTGATGTTCACCGACGGCGTGCCGCTCACGGCCGAGGACGTGGCCTTCACCATCAACGGTATCGTGAATGGGGAAGCGGCTGAGGCCGACCTGTCCATGGTTGAGGCGGCCCGCGCCACCGATGCCATAACCTGCGAGATCGCCATGAAGCGTCCCAATAACGCGCTTCTGTACACACTTGCCGTAGTGGGCATCGTACCGGCCCATGCCTATGGCCCCGATTACGGCACTCACCCCATCGGCAGCGGCCGCTATATGCTGGAGCAATGGGATCGCGGCCAGCAGGTGATCCTGCGCGCCAACCCCGACTATTACGGCAACAAGCCGCTCATGGACCGTGTTGTGGTGCTGTTCATGGAAGAGGACGCGTCGTTGGCCGCCGCCCAGTCGGGCACGGCGGACGTGGCCTACACCTCGGCGGCGCTGGCCGGGGCGGTTCCCGCGGGTTACACGCTGCTCAACTGCGCGTCGGTGGATTCCCGCGGCATCTCGCTGCCCTGCAACCCCTCGGGCGCCGATGTGACCGTGGAAGGCGACATGGTCTATGCCGGCGGCAACGACGTCACGAGCGATATCGCCGTGCGGCGTGCGCTCAATTACGGTATCGATCGCAACCAGATGATCGAGCATGTGCTGGCCGGCTTCGGCCGGGAGGCCTATTCGGTGGGCGACGGCATGCCCTGGTCAAGTGAGGCCATGCGCGTGGAAACCGACGTCGCGGCGGCCGAGCTCCTGCTAGATGAAGCCGGCTGGGCACGAGGCGGCGACGGGATGCGCGCTCGGGACGGGCTGCCCTGCGCTTTCGACCTGTACTACGCTGCCGGCGATTCCACGCGCCAGGCTTTGGCCTACGACTTCGCCGACCAGGCGGCGGCCCTCGGCATCGCTGTCGAGCCGAAGGGGGCCAGCTGGGACGACATCTACCTGCGGCAGTACGCCGACCCGGTGCTGTGGGGCTGGGGCTCCAACTCGCCGGTGGAGCTGTTCGAGCTCACTTACTCCACCGGTTGGGGCAACTACGCCCAGTACATGAACGACACGGTGGACGCGAACTTGGAAGCGGCCCAGGCGGCGCGCACCGTAGAGGAGTCCTATCCCTTCTACCAGGCCGCCCAGTGGGATGCGGCCACGGGAACCGGCGTGGCGCCGGAGGGGGCGGCCACCTGGGTGTGGCTCGCCAACGTGGACCACTTGTATTTCGAGCGCGAGGGCTTGAAGGTGGCCGAGCAGAAGCCGCATCCCCACGGGCACGGGTGGTCTTTGGTGAACAACATCGACCAGTGGTCTTGGAGCTAAGAATGTTGAGCATCGCCGGACGCGAGCTTCGAGCAGTGCTCAGTCGCTCAGACAGTCCTCGCTGGTATCGAAGGCTGCGCGAGCGCCTCGTCCCCTGGTCGCTGCGCCTTCGATACCATCTGCGGAACTCGCTTGGTGAGCACCGCCCAAAGCTCGCTGCTGCGAGATTGACGGGGCTGCGCCATGGCTAGGTACATCGCGTCGCAATTCGGGCGGTTCCTGCTGTTGATGGCGGCGGTGGCGGTGGTGACGTTCACGCTGGTCAGCCTCTCGCCGGTGGATCCTCTGCAAGCGAACGTGGGGCAGGCGGCGCTGCTTTCCATGAGCGAGGAGAAGCGGGCGGCGCTGGCGGCCTACTGGGGTGCCGACACGCCCATGCTCGAGCGTTTTCTCGCTTGGGCCGGCGACCTTCTGCACGGCGATTTGGGGATGTCGCTGCGCTACAACGCGCCGGTGGCCGAGGTCATCGCCTCGCGGGCGGCCAACTCGCTCGCCCTCATGGGGGTGGCGTGGGTCGCCTCCGGCGTGCTCGGTTTCGTCCTGGGCGTGGCGGCGGCCCTGCGCGAGGGGCGGCTGCTCGATCGCTTCGTGCGCGGCTACTGCTTCGTTCTGGCCGCCTCGCCGACGTTTTGGGTGGGGCTGCTTTTGCTCATAGTGTTCTCCGTGTGGCTCGGGTGGTTCCCCCTCGGCTTCTCGGTGCCCGTGGGAGTGGCGGCCGCCGATGTCACCTTCGCCGATGCGCTGCATCACATGGCGCTGCCGGCCATCACGCTATCGGTGGTGGGGGTGGCCAACGTGGCGCTGCACACCCGGGCCAAGGCCATCGATGTGCTGAACAGCGACTACGTCCGCTTCGCCCGGGCCCGCGGCCTCACGCGGCGCGAGGCGCTCATCCGCCACGGCCTGCGCAATCTGGCGCTCCCGGCCATCACGCTCCAGTTCTCCCAGATCGCCGAGATCTTCGGCGGCTCGGTGCTCGTGGAAGAGGTGTTCAGCTATCCCGGCCTCGGCCAGGCCGCCGTCACGGCCGGCCTCGGGGGAGACGTGGCCCTGCTCGCCGGCATCGCACTTGTGTCGGCGGCGCTCGTGTTCGCGGGGAACTTGGCCGCGAACCTCATCTACGGCCTGGTGGATCCCCGTATGCGCCCGGTGCGTCGGCAGAAGGAGGTCGCTGATGACTGATGCGGTTTCCGTCAACCCCGAAGCTCCCGTGCTCTCGGCGCCGCGGCGCCGCCGGCTGCCCAACCGCCGCTGCGCCTTCGCGCTCGCCTTGGGCGGGGCGCTGCTGCTGGCTGCCGTTGTGGTGGCCGGCCTTGTTGCGGGGCCGGCCGCCCAGGCGACCGATTTCGCCGCCAAGAGCCTGCCCCCGTCGCTCATCCACCCGTTCGGCACCGACTGGATGGGCCGCGACATGCTCCTGCGCACGTTGGCCGGCCTTTCCACCAGCGTGCTCGTGGGCCTCATGGCGGCTGTGGCCTCCTCGCTCATCGCGCTCGCGCTGGCGGCCGCGGCGGCGCTGGGCCCCCGCTGGGCCGACCATGCGGTCAGCTGGCTCATCGACCTCATGATGGGCATTCCCCATATCGTGCTGCTCATCCTCATCTCCTACGCTTTGGGCAAGGGGTTCTGGGGCGTCACCATCGGCGTGGCCCTCACGCACTGGCCGAGCCTCGCCCGCATCCTGCGCGCGGAAATACTCCAGTGCGCATCCTCCGATTTCGTCGCGGCCGCCGCCCGTCTCGGTGCGGGCCGGCTCGCCATCTCCGCACGGCACATGGTGCCCTATGTGCTGCCGCAGTTCGTCGTGGGGCTCGTGCTGCTGTTTCCCCACGCCATCCTTCACGAGGCGGCCATCACCTTCCTCGGCTTCGGGCTGCCGCCGGAGATGCCGGCCATCGGCATCATCCTCTCCGAGGCCATGGGCTACCTGTCGGCGGGGCTGTGGTGGCTCGCGGTGTTCCCGGGGCTGGCGCTTGTCGTCTGCGTCATGTTGTTCGATGTGGTGGGAACGAGCCTGCGCAAGCTCGTCGATCCGGCCTACGCCCAGGAATAGGAGGGGAGTATGGAAGAGAAGCCTGCCGTCGCCCACGAGGCCGTCGATCACGGTGCTCAGCCGGTGCATCATCACCACTCCCACGCGGCCACGTCGCGCCACGGGCACGGCCATCACCTGCTGACGGTGGAGGACCTCTCCGTGTCGTTTCTCATGTACGATGAAGAAGCGGCGGCGACGAGGGCGCAAGGGGATTCGCGCGCAGATCGGGGACGGCTGGGGCGCTATTTGGACGTGCCCCAGCGGGAAGTGGAGGTCATCCGCTCCCTGAGCCTTTCCGTGCACGAGGGGGAGATCGTCGCCGTGGTGGGCGCCTCGGGCTCGGGCAAGACGCTTCTGGCCGACGCGGTGCTGGGCCTGTTCGAGTCCAACGCGCTCGTGCGCGGGCGCATCTGGTTCGACGGCCGTCCCATGGACGCGGCGGCCCTGGCCGCCGAGCGCGGGCGCGGCATTGCCCTTGTGCCCCAATCGGTGGCAAGCCTCGATCCGCTCATGCGGGTGGGGCGCCAAGTGGAAGGCATGCCGCGGGGACGCGGTGCGGCCCGTCGCGCCGATGCCGCCCGCCGCCGCGCCCGGCGCGCCGAGTTGTTCGCCCGCTACGGCCTTGCCGAGGAGGTCGCGCGCCTGTACCCCCACGAGCTCTCCGGCGGCATGGCCCGACGCGTGCTTCTGTGTTGCGCGCTCATGGACGCGCCAAAGCTCATCATCGCCGACGAGCCCACGCCCGGCCTCGATCTGTCGCTGGCCCAGGCGGCGCTCGCGGATTTCCGCGCCTTTGCCGACGCTGGCGGCGGCGTCATGCTCATCACCCACGACATCGAGCTGGCGCTCACCGTGGCCGATCGCGTCGCCGTCTTCCGCGACGGCACGGTGGTGGAGGAGACCTCGGTCGCCGCCTTCGCCTCGCCCGATACCCTGGGCCACCCCTTCACCCGTCAGCTCTGGCACGCCCTGCCCGAGCATGGATTTGTCGTGCCCACCGAAGGAGGTCCGCTATGCTAGAAGGCCGGCACCTCTCCGTCGCCTTCGACGGTCGTCCCGTTCTCGATGACGTCTCCCTCGCCGTTGCCCCCGGCGAGCGCGTGCAGCTGGCCGCGCCCTCCGGCACCGGTAAGACGACGCTCTGCCGCGTGCTGGCGGGCTATCTGGCGCCCCGGACGGGCGAGGTGCTCGCCGATGGCTCCCCGCTGCCGAGGCGTGGCCCGTGCCCGGTGCAGCTCATCGGGCAGCATCCGGAGCTGACGTTGGATCCGCGCATGCGCATGGCGGCGAGTCTCGCCGAATGCGGCGCAAGCGAGGAGGAGCTGGGCCGTCTGCGGGAGCTTTTGGGCATCCGCGACGCATGGCTCTCGCGCTATCCCCACGAGCTGTCCGGCGGCGAGATGCAGCGCTTCTGCATCGCCCGGGCCCTCGGCGCGCACCCGAGCTATCTCATCGCCGACGAGGTCTCCACCATGCTGGACGCCGTGACCCAGGCGCAGATCTGGCGGGCGCTCGTCGCCGAGGCCGAGGCGCGCGCCATGGGCCTCATCTTCGTCTCCCATTCCCCGGCCCTGGCCTCCCTCCTCGCCACCCGCGTGGTGGAGTTGCCAGCCGTTCCGGGTGCCGTCCGTGGATAGTTCGTGGATGGGCGCTTGCCTTTCCTGCGCTCAAGCCGTAATATAAGCAATTGCTGTTTTCGCCGCACTGTGCGAGCAGTGCTTGCGTATAGAGAATGAAAGTACAAGAAGGAGTTCCATTTCATGGCAGTCAAGATTCGCCTCGCTCGCCACGGCGCCAAGAAGCGCCCGTACTACCGCATCGTCGTCGCCGATTCCCGCTCTCCGCGCGACGGCCGCTTCATCGAGGAAGTGGGCCGCTACAACCCCTGCACCCATCCGCACCTGATCCAGTTCGACATGGAGAAGGTCGACCGCTGGATCGCCGACGGCGCCCAGCCCACCGATCGCGTTGCGAAGCTGCTGACGATCGCCCGCGAGAACGCCTAGCACCATGGCCGATCTCACGGAAGATCTCGCCGGCCTCACCGACGCCATCGTCCGTCCGCTCATCGACGAGCCCGATGCCCTGGACATCGCGGCCGCCGAGACCGAGGACGGCAACATCATGGTGGAGATCCGCGTGGCCGCCGACGACGCCGGCAAGGTCATCGGCCGTCAGGGCCGCGTCATCAAGTCCATCCGCACCCTGGCCCGCGCCGCCGCGTCGAAGTCGGGCAAGCTGGTCGATGTGGAGCTCATCGACTAAATGCGCGGCTGGATGTCTATCGCCTATCTGGCGAAACCGAAGAATTTGAACGGAGGGCTCGTCGCACGAGGTGCGTCGGGCCTTCCCTTTGTGCTGCACCCCGGTCTCACGCTGGCCGTCGTGCCGCCCCAGCTGGATGCGCCCCGCACGCTCACCGTGCGCGAGGTGACGGAGCGGGCCGAGAACGAGGCGCTCGTCTTCTTCGACGAGGTGTCCGATCTGAGCGGTGCCGAGCTTCTGGCCGGCTGCGAGCTTCTGGCCCGCGAGGAGGACATCGACGCCTCGGTGCTGGAAGAGGCCGAGGCGCTGCCCGCCTGGGAGGGCTGGTCGGTGCACGACGAGCGCGCGGGATACGTGGGCGAGGTCGTGGAAGTCGCCGAGCGCGCGACCCAGCCTTTGCTCACGGTGCGCCGCCCCGAGGGGGGAGAGGCGCTCATCCCGCTGGTGGACGAGTTCATCGTTGGCATCGACGAGGCCGGCCGCCGCATCGATGTGTCCCTGCCCACCGGCCTGCTCGATCTGTAGGACGCCCCGCGCGTCGTCTTCTTTCCGCCCGTCCTCGCCACCCATCGACAAGGGATCCTATGCTCATCGAAACCCTCTCCACGTTCCCGCATATGTACGACTCGGTCATGGGCGAGTCCATGATGAAGCGCGCCCAGGAGAAGGGCATCTTGGAATTTCGCGCCCACGACTTGCGCGACTGGACGCACGACCGCCACCGCACCACCGACGACGACCCCTACGGCGGCGGCGCCGGCCTCGTCATGAAGTGCGAGCCCATCTTCGAAGCCGTAGAAGCCATTCTGGGGAAAGAGTTCGTGGAAGCGAAACTTGCCTCAGCCATGGGGGAGCCTGGCGGGATTTCGGGTGGTGCTCACCAAGCGAGTTCCGCAGCGAACGAAACAGCTCAGTGGGCTGTTTCGCAGAGCGAGGACTGTCTGAGCGAATCAGGATACCCCGCAGTCCCGCCCCAGGGGGAGTCGCAACAACGTTCTTCCGCAGCCCCCCAGATCGTCTTCCTAGCCCCCCAGGGCCGCCCCTTCGACGACGCCTATGCCGATAAGCTCGCCGCCGCCGATCACCTGCTGTTCATCTGCGGCCACTACGAGGGCATCGACGAGCGCGTTTACGCCCTGGCCGACCACGTCATCTCGCTGGGGGACTACGTGCTCACCTCCGGCGAGCTGGCCTCCTTGGTGGTCATCGATGCCGCCGTGCGCAAGCTGCCCGGCGTGCTGGGGGCGGCCGACGGCCCCGTGGACGAGTCCTTCACCAGCGGCCTTCTGGAATATCCCCAGTACACGCGTCCGGCTGACTTCCGCGGCATGAGGGTGCCCGAGGTGCTCACGAGCGGCAACCACGCCGCCATCGCTCGCTGGAGGCGCGAGCAGTCCCTCGCCCGCACGGCCGCCGCCCGCCCCGACCTCATCGCCGCCGCCGAGGCCGCGGACCTTCTTACCCCCGCTGACCAGAAATTTTTGAAGTTGTTGGAACCAGCGCCGACGGGCGCGGCCGAAGGGGTATCATAGCGTTTCCGACAATTGTGAGCGCAGACGTGGAAGGGGCATCGCGAAGATGTACGACAACGGCTATGGGACCGATCCTTACGGCTACCAGCCGCAGCCCCAGCCCCGTCCCTCGCGCGCCTCGAGCTTTTTGCGCACGGTGCTCTCCGTGCTCGTGCTCGTGGTGCTCGTGGTGCTGCTCTCCTGGGGGCTGCGCACCTTCGTCTTCCAAGCCTATGAAATCCCTTCCGGCTCCATGGAGGAGACCATCATGCCCGGCGACATGGTCTTCTCCGAGAAGATCACCTACTACGGCAGCGACCCGGCCCCCGGCGACATCGTCACCTTCCAAGACCCCGATCCGGAGCAGGGCGGCCGCATCCTCATCAAGCGCGTCATCGCTGTGGGCGGCCAGACCGTCGATCTGCGCGACGGCCGCGTCTATGTAGATGGCGTGCTGCAGGACGAGCCCTACACCCGCGGCGAGCCGTCCTATCCGCTAACGCCCTACTACGGGCTTACCATCGACTACCCCTACACGGTGCCCGCCGGCGGCCTGTGGGTTATGGGGGACAACCGCACCAATTCCCAGGATTCCCGTTACTTCGGCGCCATCAAGGAGTCGAGCGTCACGGGCAAGGCGATATTCATCTACTGGCCGCTGACCGACGTCGGCCCGCTGTAATTCGAGCAAAGGAGACCCATGGCACAAGACATGCCCGGGAAGGCCGGGAAGGCGACGCCCCCCACCTTCCAAGACGTCATCATGAACCTGCAGCGCTACTGGGCGAGCACCGGTTGCGTGGTGCTGCAACCCTACGACAACGAGGTGGGCGCCGGCACGAACGCCCCGGCCACCACGCTGCGCTCGCTGGGGCCCGACACCTGGCGCACCTGCTACGTGCAGGGCTGCCGCCGTCCCACCGACGGCCGCTACGGCGAGAACCCCAACCGCGGGCAGTTCTACTACCAGTTCCAGGTGCTCATCAAGCCCTCTCCCGACAACATTCAGGACCTGTACCTGGGCTCTCTTGAGGCCATCGGCATCGATGTGGCGGCCCACGACGTGCGCTTCGTGGAAGACGACTGGGAGAGCCCGACGCTGGGCGCCTGGGGCCTGGGCTGGGAGATCTGGATCGACGGCATGGAAGTGACCCAGTTCACCTACTTCCAGCAGGTGGGCGGCTTCGAGTGCAACCCGGTGCCCGTGGAGATCGCCTACGGGCTTGAGCGCCTCACCATGTTCGTCCAGGGCGTCGACAACATGTACGACATCGTGTGGGCCCGCGGCGACGACGGCGTGGAGTTCACCTACGGCGACGTGTACCTGGAGAACGAGCGCGAGTACTCCAAGTTCAACTTCGAGGTGGCCGACACCGACTTCCTCTTCCAGGAGTTCGCCGACCGCGAGGTTGAGTGCCTGCGCACCCTGAAGGCGTCCCTGCCGCTGCCGGCCTACGACTCGGTGCTGAAGTGCTGCCATGCCTTCAACCTGCTCGACGCCCGCGGCGTCATCTCGGCCACCGAGCGCATGGCCTACATCCTGCGCGTGCGCACCCTGGCCAAGGCCTGCTGCGCCTCCTATATGAAGAACGTCGTGGGCATGGATGTGGACACGTCCGATTTGGACGCCCTGCTCGCCGATGTGCCCGATCCGTTGGCGAAGCCGGCTGCCGAGGCAGCGTCCAACGTCGTGCCGGCGTGCCCCGAGCCTGCGCCCGGCGGCGGATGCCCCGGCGCCGCAGCCGCTGCGGGCGATCACTCCGAGCGCGCCTTCGAGTTCGTGACCATCGCCGATGACGCCGTCTCCGCCCCGTCCGAGACGTCCGAGAAGGAGGCCTAGAAGATGTCCGATACCGCTACCCTCGCCTTCGAGATCGGCACCGAGGAGATCCCCGCCTTCGATTTGAAGCGCGCCACCGAGCAGCTCGCTGAGCTCGTACCCGCCGCCCTGGATGCCGTGCGCATCCCCCATGGGGAGGTGGCCATCTACACGAGCCCGCGCCGCCTCATCGCCATCGTGGCCGACGTGGCCGCCCGAACCGAGGCCCTGGAAGAGGTCTTCCGCGGGCCCGCCGCCAAGATCGCCTTCGACGAGGCGGGCAACCCCACCAAGGCCGCCATCGGCTTCGCCCGCGGCAAGGGGCTCGACGTGGACGCGCTTGAGCGCCGCGACGAGAACGGCACCGAGTACGTCTACGCCGTGCGCCAGGTTCCCTCCCAGGATGTGGCGGCCCTGCTGCCCGAGGTGCTGCGCGGCGTCATCGACGGCATCTCCTGGCCGAAGTCCTGCCGCTGGGGCACCACGACCGAGATGTTCTCGCGCCCGGTGCGCTGGCTGGTGGCGCTTCTGGGCGATACGGTGATTCCCGTGGAGTACGCGGGGCTCGTGGCCGATCGCGAGACGCGCGGCCATCGCTTCCTGGCCCCCGGCCCGCACACCGTGGCCTCGGCCGACGACCTCGTGTCCGTGGTGGAGGGCGCCTTCGTCGTGCCCACCCAAGAGGCCCGCGAGGCGGTCATCTGCAAGGGCGTGGCGGCCATCGAGGCGGCCACCGGCTTCACCGCCGATTTGCCGGCCAAAACGCTCACCGAGGTCATCAACCTCTCCGAGTACCCCACCCCCATGGTGGGCACCTTCGACGAGGAGTTCCTGAAGGTTCCCGAGGAGATCATCGTCGACGCCATGCTCATGCACCAGCGCTACTTCCCGCTGTACGACGCCGATGGCAAACTCACCAACAAGTTCATCATCGTCTCCAACGGCGACCCGGCCCACGAGGACACCATCGTCGACGGCAACGAGCGCGTGGTGGCCGCCCGCCTCTACGACGCGAAGTTCTTCTACGACGAGGATCTGAAGATGCCGCTGGATGCCTACGTCGATCGACTCGATGAAGTGGTCTTCCAAGAGGCGCTGGGCACCATGCGCGACAAGACCGCTCGCGTGGTGAAGCTGTCGGCCCGCATCACGTCGGCCGCCGGCATCGAAGCCGCCGAGATGCGCGACATCGCGCGATCCGCTTACCTGGCCAAGGCCGACCTGGTGACGAGCGCCGTCATCGAGTTCACGAGCGTCCAGGGCATCATGGGCAGCTACTACGCCACCGCCGCCGGCGAGCCGCCTCGCGTGGCCCGCGCCATCGCCGAGCACTACCGCCCGCGCTTCTCCGGCGACGCCATTCCCACCGACATCATCGGCCAGGTGGTGGCGCTCTCCGATAAGATCGACACCATCTGCGGCCTGTTCGCCGTGGGCCAGGCGCCCACCGGCTCCTCCGACCCCTTCGCGCTGCGCCGCGCCGCCTTGGGCGTGCTGGCCATCCTGGAGGAGACGGGCCTGCCGATCAGCCTGGTGGAGACCATCGACGGCTCGCTCATCATCTACCGCGAGGCCGGGCTTCAGTTCGACAACGCCGAGGTGCGCCGCGAGATCATCGACTTCTTCATCACCCGCGAGAAGGTGGCCCTGCGCGATGCCGGCGTGAAGGCCGACACCATCGACGCCGTGCTCGCCTGTGGCATTGAGGAGCCGATCGTGCTCGCCCGCCGCGCCCGGGCCCTGGAGGCCGCCCGCACCGAGAACCCGCAGGTCTTCGACGACTTGGCCACCGCCTTTGCCCGTGCGAACAACCTGCGCGAGATCGGCCTGGGCACCGGCTACAAGAAGGCCGAGCTCACCGCGGTGGAAACGGCGCTCGCCGAGGCCGTGGCCACCGCCGAGGGCGACGTGGCCGCCGCTCTCGCCGACGACCGCTACGCCGACGCCCTCGTGGCCCTGGCGGCCCTGCGCGCGCCGGTGGACGAGTTCTTCGACACCACCATGGTCATGGACGAGGATCCGGAGGTTCGCGCGAACCGCCTGAAGCTCTTGAACCGCTTCGCCAACGTCTTCGCCCACGTGGCCGACTTCTCCCAGATGGCGAAGAAATAATGCATAACAAGACGCCGGCTGAGCGCGCGGCTCGCGTGCCCACCATCCACATCATCTCCGATTCCATCGGCGAGACGGCCCAGGTGGTGGCGCGCGCCGCCGCGGCCCAGTTCGGCGTCACGAGTCCGCATCTGGAGATCTTCTCGAAGGTGAAGAGCTTCGAGGAGGTGCGCGGATACCTGCTGGAACATGCGCGGCACCACGAGGAGGTGCTCGGCGATGACCGCATGCTCGTGATGTACACGCTGGTCAACGCCGATATCCGCGAACCGTTGCAGGGCTTTCTGGCCGAGCATCCCAACATTGTGGCGGTGGACGTGCTCACGGCTGCCGTCGCCGCCGTCTCCGAGATGAGCGGCATGGAGCCGGTGGGCAAGCCCGGCATGCTGCGCGTGGTGGACCACAACTACTTCAAGCGCATCGGTGCCTTGGAGTTCACCATCGCTCACGACGACGGTCAGAACCCCGAGGATCTCACAAAGGCCGACATCGTGCTTCTGGGTGTCTCGCGCTCCTCGAAGACGCCGCTTTCCATCTACCTGGCCCAGCAGGGGCTGAGGGTTGCCAATGTGCCGCTGGATCCCACCACCGAGCCGCCCTCGCAAATCTACGATGTCGATCGCACGCGCCTGTTCGGCCTCATGATCACGCCGGAGGTGCTGCTGGACATCCGTCGCAAGCGCATCAAGAAGGCGGCAGGGAAGGCCGGCGGCGGCCAGTTCGCCATGCTCGCGAAGAACTACGCCGATCCCGAGTACATCTACCGCGACCTGGAAGCCAGCCGCGCCCTCATGCGCCGACTCGGCTGCATCGTCGTGCACACCGAGGGCCGCGCCGTGGAGGAGACCGCCCAGGAGATCCTCCGCTACTACGAGCGCAGCCACCCCTCCAATACCGACATCATCGACTAGCCCCCGCTACGCCGCCTTGCCCGCGCCCGCGCCTCGCCTTGCTCGACTTTGTTCCCAATGCTGGTCAAAAAAGTGGCGGAAACTGCTTTTGCGGAGGCTTTGAGGGCAGGTTCTGGCCAAAAAGGAGCCGCTGGCTGCATCAGCTTCACGCTGGGCTCAATCGGAGTACTAACTGCGCGCTCCTGAACAGGGAAAACTTTAGTCTGCTATAGAGCTCTTTTCGGAAAAACAAATTAGTGGGCAAAATAAGGGCGATAGCTGCCAGCTAGCGTGGCATTTTTGGCCAAAAGAATTCATGAGGCGCGCCAGAGGATCCTGATTTGTCGGTCGCGCTCTGCTGCATGTGTTGCCGGGCACGCTCCTCTTGTGTCTCGTCGAGCCCTGCGCGCCTTGCTGCTCGCGCCCCGCCGCAAGCTTCGTCGAGCGCACCCCGCTGCGGATCCAGATATCTCAGAGCAATTGCGTGGAATGCCGTGAATGTGCGGATCTTGTGCAGTGGGTGCTCGCCGAAGAAGAGCAACGAGAAATTTGTTCCTGAAGTATTTTGCGTTTTGGGAACGGCACGACGATCGGCTTGCGTGGTTGTTGATAACTCCCCTCATGTGACCTCGTGCTTTGAAAACTTCAACGCAATGTCTCGTTTCATTCCCGATGGAGTCCCGACTGGCGCCGGGGATGACGGCAAAATGCACCCCTAGTCAATTGCCTGCTTCTGGCATAGAGTACGCGGAACACTTTCCTCTCGCCCGTTGCGTCGGATCGCTCAAGCTGCGCGCTGCGGAGGCGAAACGAAGCGAGAGGCGGTTGTTCAAACGATGGGAAGGGGAGGTTCATGCGCGTTGCTCTCTACGGCGAGTCGGCATTCGCCTACTATCTCGTTGCGGGCGATGCGCCTTCTGCGGTGGCGCCCCCCAGCGTCCTTGATAAATCCTGCTACCCTACGCAGGCTACCCTGGACTATGTGCGTGAGCGAATGCCTTACCTTACGCGCCCCGTGCATTGCTTGGTTCCTAAGTGGGAGCGCTGCACCCTCGATGATGTGCATCTGCATGGCTCGTCGTATCCCTATCGATCGGGATCCTTTTTGCGCATCGATCATGGCGTTATTGTTTCGTGTCCCGAATTATGCTTTCTTCAGCTGGCCCAGAGCCTCGATCTTCTCCCGCTGATTCAAGCGGGATGCTTTCTGTGCGGGACTTTCGGCCTCGATCCCTCGGTGCCGTCGGGGCTTATGGGACGAACCCCGTTGACAAGCCCTCGACGCATCGGCGCCTATCTCGAGCGATGCCCAGGTCACGATGGCCTTGCACGTGCACGGGAGGCTCTGCGGTTTGTCTGTGCCGAGGCAGCATCGCCGCCTGAAGTGTTCATGCGACTTGTGCTCGGACTCCCAGCACGGTTGGGCGGTTTCGGATTGAGCGGGTCGGTGATGAACAGGCGCATTAAGCCGTCGAAGCGGGCAAAAGCGCTTGCTGGACGGGAGAGCTTGGTTCCAGACCTGTATTTGCCGGACTGCAAGCTCGACATTGAATTCGATTCGAATGCCGAGCATCTTACGGCGCGCCAGGCGACGCTTGACGCGACAAAGCGCATGGCGCTGGAAAGTGACGGCCAGAAGGTAATCACCGTTACAACTTCGCAGTTGGCCAGCGCTTCGGCTATGCGCCACGTCGCCCAGGAGGCGCACGCAAGACGAGGCACGCGATTACGCTTGCGCTGCAAGAACTTCGCATTAAGGCAAAAACGACTCTATCAGCTGAGATGGTCCATGGACGATTATCTCGACGAGGGGTGGGTTGCGGCGCAGCGGTCTTGCTGTCGGTCAAGCGCGCTGCACGTAGAGGTGTTTTAGCGGGGGTGCCCAGCCACGGGCTCTGATCGCTAGCGTTGCTCGGGTACTTTCTGGACAAAAAAGCATTGCGAACTGGCAGTTAAGACGGGAAAATTGACCACTGTCTTCAGCTGGGAAAAGAAGGGTTATCAAAAGGCCAGGTCACGGGCTTGTGGTAGAGGACGGAGATGCGATTTGCGCGTCGCTTTTGCAGCTGAGGAATGCTTTTTGGCCAAAACCCACGAAGATGGCTTGCCAAAATGCAGTCAGCGCCACTTTTTTGGCCCGTGATGCAGTTAACGCCGATTTTCTGGCCGTGGAGGGCTTGCATCGAAATGCGGCTGTATGCCACTGTGTCTATTTCCTAGACTGTTCAGACTGTCGTGTGCCGCTGTGCTCGTTGTCCAGAGTGTTTTTCCTGCTGCGTTTCTTGAGCGCCATTGTCTCGGGCGAATGATGCACCATCGGCAGATGAGCGGGGAGAGTTGGGGTTGCAAACGACCGCTTGTGAGATTTTGGGGTACTGCGGCCTGATGGGGGAGGGGAATCGCGAAATAGGCGAGATTATCCCTTATAATTGAAGCCAACTTGTTTCGTTTCGGTGTTCAGGCAACAGGGATGTCCGCGATTCGGGGATGTCCGCGATGTTCGGGATATCCACGATGCTCGGGGATGCCCGCGATGTGCCTGCGGCTAAGCTCGGAACGAAGCGGGGCGCCTTGTCCGGCTCGGCTGGCATGGCGGGAAAGGCAGCTGCGGCAATCGCGCGCTGTCGGCAGGGGCGCTCGCGTCGCCGCGAAGGCGAAGCGGGGCGCATCGGCCGGCGTCGCGGGCGGGGTTCGCGGTAAGGCAATCGCGGCGCGCACAAGGGGCGTCGCTTAAGCTTTAAGGAGAAGTAAGGTGACAGAAGCAGTGAAGCGCGTCTACGCCTTCGGCAAGGACGCCAACGGGAACAATGTGACCGAGGGCAACACCGAGATGAAATGGGTGCTCGGCGGCAAGGGCGCGAACCTCGCCGAGATGGCCAACATCGGGCTGCCGGTGCCTCCCGGATTCACCATCACGTGCCAAACCTGCATGGAGTACGCCAACGCCGGCAACGTTTGGCCGGAAGGCGCGCTCGACACCATCGCCGAGTACCGCGCCGACCTGGAGGAGCGCATGGGCAAGCGCCTCGGTGACGCCGAGGATCCGCTGCTCGTGTCCGTTCGCTCCGGCGCCCCCTTCTCCATGCCCGGCATGATGGACACCGTGCTGAACCTCGGCCTTAACGACGAGTCCATCAACGGCCTCATCAAGCAGACCGACAACCCGCGCTTCGCTTGGGACTCCTATCGCCGCTTCATCCAGATGTTCTCCAACGTCGTGATGGGCCTCGACGGCGATCTGTTCGAGAACGCCATCGTCGCCATGAAGAACGACCGCGGCGTCGCCTCCGACACCGATCTGACCGCCGAGGATCTGCAGGAGCTCGTCGACGAGTTCAAGGCCATCTTCGCCGAGAACGTCGACGGCGAGGCCTACCCGTCGCTCGTCGTCGATGGCGCCGTTGCCTTCCCGCAGGATCCCATGGTGCAGCTGCAGCTGGCCATCGAGGCCGTCTTCGGTTCTTGGAACAACCCGCGCGCGGTCCTCTACCGCCAGAAGGAGAAGATCGCCGACGATCTGGGCACCGCCGTCAACGTGCAGTCCATGGTGTTCGGCAACAAGGGCGACACATCCGCCACGGGCGTGGCCTTCACCCGCAACCCCGCCAACGGCGAGCGCGAGTTCTACGGCGACTACCTGGTGAACGCCCAGGGCGAGGACGTCGTGGCCGGCATCCGCAACACGAGCCCCATCGCCGATCTGAAGACCGTCGAGGGCTTGGAAGAGGCCGGCGCCCAGCTCGAGGAGATCTTCGACGTGCTGGAGAACCACTTCCGCGATATGTGCGACATCGAGTTCACCATCGAGCAGGGCAAGCTGTGGATGCTGCAGACGCGCGCCGGCAAGCGCACCGCAGCGGCCGCCCTGCGCATCGCCATCGAGATGGAGAAGGAAGGCCTCATCACCAAGGAAGAGGCCATCATGCGCGTGGCCCCCGACCAGCTCGACCAGCTGCTGCACCCGCAGTTCGACAAGAACGCCACCTACGACGTGGTGGCCCGCGGCCTGAACGCCTCCCCGGGCGCCGCGGTGGGCGAGGCCGTCTTCTCCGCCGCCGACGCCGTGGCCGCCGCCGAGGCCGGCCGTAAGTGCGTGCTCGTGCGCTGGGAGACCAACCCCGACGACCTCGCCGGCATGATCGCCGCCGAGGGCATCCTCACCTCCCATGGCGGCAAGACCAGCCATGCAGCCGTCATCGCCCGCGGCATGGGTGCGCCGTGCGTGTGCGGCGTGGAAGCGCTGAAGATCGACGCGGCCAAGAAGGAGGCCGCCATCGCCGGCACTGATCTGGTCATCCGCGAGGGCGACATGATCTCCATTGACGGCACCACGGGCATCGTGGTCTTGGGCGCGGTGGATCTGGTCATGCCCGAGCTCACCGGCGACTTGGACACCATCCTGGAGTGGGCCGACGAGGTTCGCACCCTGGGCGTGCGCGCCAACGCCGACAACCCCGAGGACGCCCAGCTCTCCCGCGACTTCGGCGCCGAGGGCATCGGCCTTTGCCGCACCGAGCACATGTTCCTGGGCGATCGCAAGCAGATCATCCAGACCTTCATTCTGAACGACGACGAGCTCATCCGCGAGAAGGCCGTCGCCGATCTGTTCGAGGCTCAGGTGGGCGACTTCTACGGCATGTTCAAGGCCATGGACGGCCTGCCGGTGATCGTGCGCCTGCTCGACCCGCCGCTGCACGAGTTTTTGGAGAGCCCGCGCGAGCTGGCTGTTGAGATCGCCAAGATGGAGGCGACCGGCGCCGCCCCCGACGCCATCGCCGAGAAGCGCGACCTGCTCGAGAAGATCGACGGCTTCGCGGAGCAGAACCCGATGCTCGGCATGCGCGGCTGCCGTCTGGGCATCGTGTACCCCATCCTCCCCGAGATGCAGGTGCGCGCCATCGCCACGGCCTGCGCTCGTCTACAGAAGGAAGGCTTCTCGCCGAAGCCCGAGATCATGATCCCGCTCGTGTCCGTGCTGCCCGAGCTCGCGAAGCTGCGCGGCGTGGCCGAGGCCGTCATCGCTGACGTGTCCGCTGCGGAGGGCGTCGAGCTGGATATCCCCGTTGGCACGATGATCGAGCTGCCGCGCGCGGCCGTCACCGCCAACGAGATCGCCACCGAGGCCGACTTCTTCTCCTTCGGCACCAACGACCTCACCCAGACCACCTTCGGCTTCAGCCGCGACGACGTGGAGGGCGAGTTCGTCCCGCAGTACCTCAACGAGCACCTGCTGCCGTACAACCCCTTCGCCACGATTGACGCCGGTGTGGCGAAGCTCGTGGAAATGGGTGTGGCGCTGGGGCATGAGGGCAACCCCGATCTCGTCTGCGGCGTCTGCGGCGAGCACGGCGGCGACCCGGAGAGCATCCACACGTTCAACCGCATCGGTCTGGACTACGTGAGCTGCTCGCCCTATCGCGTGCCGGTGGCCCGTCTGGCCGCTGCCCAGGCAGCCATCAAGCAGCGCTAGGCGTCTGCTGAACAAGCTTGAGTCCCGAGGGCCGCTCCGCACGACGGGGCGGTCCTCTTTTGCTTGACAGCGCGAACGAGGGCGCTATAATCGCAACTGAAATGGCAGGTGGACACCTTGGGTAGGACGGCCGCCTCTCATTGTCACATTACGTGAAGAGGGGCCGTTCCGCTGCTGGTGGGACGGCTCTTCTACTCTTTTCTTCGACTCAAAAGGTCTACCGTCAAGCGTATGAGCTCAATTACTATTAAGCAGAACGCGAATAGCTCTTGCAAAGAAACCATGGTAGCTCCTTCCGAAGAAGAGGCGACCACACCACCTGCCACGATTAATATAGCACAATAGTATCATGCACGAAAGTGCTAATATGAAAGATATGACATGAATCTTGATTTGGGGAACCTGCCGCGGACGATCTGGGTTGAGAAGAGCGAGGGAGGGCCCGTGGTGGGGTTCGTGGACCAGCGGCTTCTGCCAGATGATCTGGCTCTTGTGCGCACCGCGGACTGGCGCGAGGTCGTGGATGCCGTGAAGACGCTGGCCGTTCGCGGCGCGCCGGCTATCGGCGTGGCGGGGGCGGCGGCGGTGATGCTGGCCGCCTTCGAGTGCGCGGCGGACGAGAGCGCCGCCAACCTCGTGAGGCAAGGCGATCCGGAGGCAGGTGGCGGTTTCGGGAGGGAGGGCGCTCGTGCCGATTTCGACCGTCGCTTGGAAGAGGCTGCCCGCGTGATCACCGGGGCGCGGCCGACGGCGGTCAACTTGTCCTGGGGCGTGCGCAGGGCCGTGGAGGCGGCCCAGGAGGCCCGCAGCGCCGGCAAGACGGCCGCAGAGGCGGCCGAGGCGCTCTACGGGCTCGCAGGGGCCCTCATTGCCGAGGACGAGGCGGTGAACCGCCGTATCGGCGCCCATGGGGCCATGCTGCTGCGCGAGATTGCGGATAAACGGGACGGGAGGGGAGACGCCCCGGAGGCCTCCCATGGCATCGACGGCTCTTCGCGCGTGGCCGCACCTGTTCGGCGGCAGGGTCTCAACATCCTCACGCACTGCAACGCGGGCAGCTTGGCGACGGCTTTCTACGGCACGGCGCTCGGCGTTGTTTATGCGGCTGCGCAAGAAGGGCTTATCAACCGCGTCTATGCCGACGAGACGCGCCCGGTGAACCAGGGGGCGCGCCTGACGGCGTGGGAGTTGGCGCGCGCTGGGGTGCCGGTGACGCTGCAGTGCGACGATATGGCGGCGTCGCTTATGGCCGAGGGGAAGGTGGATGCCGTGATCGTCGGGGCCGACCGCATCGCCGCCAACGGGGATACGGCCAACAAGGTGGGCACCTTGGGGCTGGCGATCATGGCTCGTCATTTCCAAATTCCGTTTTATGTGGCTGCCCCAAGAAGCACCATCGATTGCATAACGAAGACAGGCGACGACATCTCCATTGAGGAGCGCGATTCGTCCGAGGTGCTCGCCGAACCCCTCTTCGGCGTTACGGTGCGCAACCCGGCTTTCGATGTGACGCCCTACGCCCTCGTCACGGCCATCATTACCGAAGATGGGATTTGGAAGCCCCTTGAACTCTAGAACCCTATAGACAACATAACATTATATGTAATAGTACGTCCCATAGAGAACGGCGCAGTGGGGCGAGGCCTCGTCGCGGCAGTAAGGGAAGGCTATGATCACACTGGCGGCCGCCTCTCAAAAGGGCGGCGTTGCGAAGGCGACGACCAACTTGGCCATCGGGGCGAAGCTGGTCGAAGACGGGGCGCGGGTGCTCTATATCGACCTCGACCCCCAGATGAACCTCTCCACCACGCTGAAGGCTCAGACAGGCGGCGTTCTGTCGTCGCTTGACGTGCTCACGGGCGAGGCGGGCGTGGCCGCTGCGGCGCAGACCATCGATGGCTACGATGCCGTGCCGGCCAGCCGCCTGAACGGGAAGGCCGACGACCTCATGCCCTCGGTGGGGAAGGACTACCGCTTGCGCAAGGCGCTGGAGGCCGTCTCCGATCGCTATGACTTCGCGATCCTCGACACGCCGCCGGCGCTCGACACGCTCACGGTGAACGCGCTCACGGCGGCCTCCTGGGTAGTCATACCCGCTCAGGCCGATGCCTATTCCCTGGACGGCGTCACCGATTTGGCGGCCACCATCCAGGCCATCCGCGAGTACACCAATCCCGATCTCAAGATAGCCGGCATCCTGCTGATGCGCTACAACCCGCGCACGCCCATATCGAAGATCATCCGTGAGGACGCCGAGGCGATGGCGGCCGAACTCGATACCAAGGTGTTCCGCGCCTGTATTCGCGAGGCCACCGTCATCAAGGAGTCCCAAGCGGTGAAACAGTCACTTTTCGCGTACGCCCCCTCGGCGAAGGTGGCCTACGACTACCGGTTCTTCATCGAGGAGCTGCTGGAGGACATCAATGGCTAAGAAGGATCTGCGCGCCCAGATGGATGCGGCGCGCGCGGCAGCCGCCTACATCGGCGCCGCCCAGGAGGATCTGGCGGCGCCCGAGAGGGGGATCTCCCCTTCGGGCAGCTCGGCGAGATCGTCCGAGAAGGACGGCGCGAAGGCGGCGCCGAGACGGTCGCGAACCCATGAGGTGAGAAGCGCCTCCCTTGATGTGACCCAGGCCGCCGCGATGCCCGATTTTTTCGCCGAGGACTATACGGAAGAGCCTCGGTGCGAGGCAATCCCATCGGTCTCCTACGGCATCGCCTCAGTGCTAGCGGCATCTGACGCGGCGGGGACGGCCGAGGCCGCCGATGCGGCGGGGATGGTCGAGGCCGCCGATACGGCGGGGATGGTCGAGGTCGCCGGTGCGGCGGGGACGGCCGAAATCGCCGGTGCGGCGGGGACAACTGAGACCGCCGATGCGGCGGCTGCTGCGGTGGAGGATGCGGACGCGCCTTCCCGGGCCGCCGGCGCGTCTAGGGCCGCTGCCCGTACGCGCAAGCCGCGCAAGAAAAGCGTTGAGGCCGAGCCGCCGGTCCAAGCCGGAGAGGGGACGAGCGGACGTATGACCGCTCAGGTGCGGGTGCCCATGACGGCCGAGCAGAGAGAACACGCCGACCTTTTGGCGTCGGTCATGAAGATCACGCGAGCCGAGGTTATGCGCCAGGCCCTTGACGAGTACTGGGAGAGCCACAAGTCCGACCTTCAGGCGGCAGTCGCGGCCTGCGAGGCGCTCACCAAAAGCTCATGAAGTAAAACCGCTCGCCCTCGATTGAAAAGAGGGGCGGATCGCTTCGTTTGCGCCAAGGTTGAAGCACCCGACCAACGGATTCGAATGCTGAGTCCGTTGGTCGGGTTTTTTGCACGGAAATCTCCTCGACGAAAAAATTTTTCCGAAGTTTCTCCTCTGTTACCTAGCAAGGGCCAGGACGTTGAGCTCGCCCAGTGGTTCTACCTTGAGGGCACGGGTACCGTGGCCGAGGTGACCGAGGGCGAAGGCGAGGCGAAGCGCACCTACAGCAAGGTGACTTTCACCGCTGCCAACGTTGTGAACAACAAGGGCACCGAGCTGCGTCCCGCCAAGACGTTCACCGGCGAGGAGTACTACGAGATCGAGCTGGTGCGCGACGACGCGAACGCGGTCGTGGGCGCCTGGATCAAGAACCCGGCCTTCGGCGACAAGGTCACCGAGACTGTGACCGACGAGGCCTCCGGCACCACGGCCACCGTGGTCACCGGGCATACCGGCTTCTACACCATGAAGACCGACGCCGATGGCGCCTTCGCCTTCAACGACGACAACACCGCCGGGCTTCTGCCCTACGTGCAGTTCGACACCAACGACAACCCGGTGGCGGCCGGCGATGCCGCGGCTACCGACGACACCCTGGCCATGGCGTCCTACCGCCTGCCCGAGCCGAACCTGCCCGAGGGCCACGTGCTCACGGTGTTCCACAACGGCGACAAGAGCTCCTCGCCGGTGTGGGCCACCAACGCCGACTCGGATGCCAAGCGCGACATCCACCGCTCGGCCATGGTGGACGGCTACGACACGGCCATCGTGACGAGCTACCCGCAGTTCGCCGCTACCGACAAGAACGGCGCCATCACCGGCGCCGATGGCAAGCCTGTGGAGCAGGACGGCAAGGGCCTGGCCGAGAAGACTGGCTTCATCGTGACCGCCAACTCCTCCACGCCGGCCGCCAACACCCCCTACACCTTCTCTATGGAAGGCGTGGCCTACGACGTGGCCAACCAGGTGTTCAAGCGCGAGCACGTGAACACGGGTCTCTTCAAGGCGCCTACCTCCCAGATCACCGGCATCGTGTGGGACGACACCGAATCCGACGACAACACGGCTCCCGATGGCGTCCGCGCCGATGACGAGCAAGGGCTTGTCGGCGAAACGGTGCTTGCCACCCAGTGGCACTACGTGCCCAAGGGCGCCGCGGCCTTCGCCCAGATCAAGACCGGCGATGACGCTGGTCTCGTGGAATGGGTCGCCGCTGACGGCACCAAGTCCACCGACGATACGGCCAAGGCGTCTGCCGTGGGTGCCTGGGTGCAGAACATCGGCTTCGGTTCCGACTGGGTGACCACCAAGGCCACCATCGTCAAGGATCCGACCGACATCACCGACCAGGGCAAGGTCGTCTGCATCCCGGTTGTGAGCAACGGCGAGAACCGTGCCGATGCCCGCAACAAGATGGGCGTGGTGGCCGTGAAGACCTATGCGGCCGGAGGTGCCCAGAAGGTCGTGGCCGACGCGAAGGAGGCCGCCGGCTACAAGCTGGTGGACGTGGTCGACGGCGAGTACGTCTTCGACAACCTGCCCACGGCCGTGGTGGTGCTCGACGCCAACAGCGGCATCGACGAGTACTTCCTTGCCGCCTACCGCGTGGAGCTGGCGGCCCCCAAGAACTACCTGAAGAGCGGCTACGTGAAGGGCGAGCGGGACCCCTGGCACATCACCACGCCGCATCAACCCGTAAGCTTCGCCGACGCTGACGCGACCGCCAAAGGGCTCGCCGTCGACTCCGACGTGCCCGGCACCAAGGCGGGCGTGGCCGGCAACGCCGATGAGCTCGACATCACCGATGGCGCCATCAAGGCCCTGTACCAGAGCTGGCCCATCCAGCACCGCTACGCGGCAGACGGCTCGGTGCGCGCCAACGACGGCCAGGTCATCCTGGCCGAGGTGAACAACGGCAAGACTGATGGCATCCAGGCCAGCTTCGCCGACATCCCGGTATCCAACGCCATGGACACCGCCGATGCGGCCACCTACCAGTGGACGCATCCGGTAGTGACCGAGGTGGCCGGCGACGTGGGCGAGATCGCTCCGGCCTACCGCGCCATCGGCGGCTACGTGTGGAAGGACAACGACTACAAGGACGGCATCTACAACCTTATTCCCGGCACTTACGAGGATATGGTCAACACTGGCATGACCATCGAGCTGAAGAACCCCGAGAAGCAGCCGGTGCCCGATCGCCCGACGAGGCTGTACCTGCGCCAGTGGTACTACGATCCCGACCGCACCAACGGCGGCAACGCGAACCCCGAGGCGGACGCCCCGGCCGACCACTGGTTCCCGGTGCCCCAGGGCGCGTTCACGGAGTACGGCAACGATCGCGACTGGAGCCCGACCGAGACGACCAAGGCGCCCTTCTACTACAAGACGGTGACCACCCGCAACAAGAGCGTTACCGGCAAGGAAGCGGACAGCTACTACCAGTTCGACGACCTGCCCGTGCGCGTGTTCACCAACGGCAAGGAGTACCTGGCCGGCTACACCGTGGCCATCCGCGGCAACGCCGACTTCAAGCCGGGCAACTACGAGGTGCAGACCTCCGACTACCCGGTGAAGAACAAACTTGCTGCCCCGAACTACCTGGTTGATCAGTGGAGCTCCAAGGGCAAGGCCAACGTGCGCGGCACCTCGTCGTTTGCCTACCGCTACGGCCCCGAGACCTTCCCGCTCGTCCGCAGCCAGAAGTTCAGCTCCAACGGCGACATCCATACCATGGACTCCGTCATCGTGCTGGCCGGCTCCACCACCGCCGATGCCAAGGGCGCCCGCACGGGCAGCACGCCGTATGTGGTGAACTCCGCCGAAAAGAACGGCGACGCGCCGCTGGCCTCGTTCGATCTGGCCTTCGGCAAGAACGAGACCCGCATGAACGGCGGCTACATCGTGCCGCCCTCCGCTCCCATTGAGGGCTACATCTGGGAGGATGCCAACTACGACGGCATCCGCCAGGAGGATGTCTACGATAAGGACGGCAACCTCGTCTCCGAGGGCGAGCGCGGCATCGGCGGCGTGCGCATCCGCCTGACCAAGTACTACCTGGACGACACGGACAAGACCGGCGGCCCGGACGGCACGTGGAAGCGCACCTACAGCCTCGACGAGGACGGCAACCGTGTGCTCGACCCGTACTATCCCTTCACCACCTCCTACGGCACCGACCCTGAGGAGGATCTGGAGCTGGGCCAGTACCGCACCGACCTTGTGCCCACGAGCTTCAAGAAGCCCGATGCCCAGAAGCTGGGCGAGGCGAGCGACCGCGAGTATCTGTGCGGCTACACCGTAGCCGTGGCCGACACCAACCCGGCCGACCTCTACCAGCAGGTGCCTAACGAGGCCATCGCCGGCTACACCCTGACCCGTCCGCACGTCGCGGGCGACCTGGACGACGTGGTGGCGGCGGGTGACGCCGAGGGCATGCGCACCGAGTCCGATGCCTTCCGCTACTACACCTCCGAGGGCCTGGACGCCCTCGACAGCACCACCAAGGCCTTCGGCCTGGTGAACCGCTTCATCGATATGCAGGACTCCGTGCCGGCGATGGGCGATACCGACACGAACGCGGCCTTCAAGAACCGCGTGCCGGCCGGCCGCGCCGACGGCATGGTCATCGTAGCCCACGAGGCGGTGGAAAGCTCCACCAACAGTAGGACCCGGAAGAAGTACAAGGGCGTCACCTACGACACCGACGAGAACGTTCAGGTGCAGCAGGGCGGCGACGGCGGCTTCATAAAGATTCCCGAGACCTCCGTCACCGATGTGGTGTGGGACGACTCCTACAGCGACCAGTGGGCCGCCAGCAACCCGGTGCTCGACCGCGCCGAGCGCGAGCGCTCCTACGACGGCATCTACCAGCCTGCCTTCGAGAACGGCCTGCCCGGTCGCACCGTGGCGCTGACCCAGTGGCACTACGTGACCCACGACCTGTGGAAGAGCTTCGCGTTGCGCCATGCCCATCTGGTCTACAACCTGCTGACCAAGGAGGATCTTGAGAAGCTGGGCATCGACAAGATGGATCCCATCGAGGCCATGAAGACCATCGACAAGTCCACCGACGCGACGCTCGAGCTCGCGTGGCAGCTGCTGTACGACCGCGCCGAGCAGGGCGCGGCGGGCGATGTGCGCGCGGCTCGCGGCGACGAGGGTTCCCTGGGCTTCTGGGTGCGCACCCGCGCCTTTGGCGGCGATGTCACCTGGAAGAACAACGGCACCGCCGAGAATCCCGATTGGGAGCGCGTGGTCACCTACAATCCGACTAAGACCGAAACAGTACGCGACGGGAAAGTCCAGTATGTCATCAACGGCGACGGCGACCGCACGGTGACTACCGGTCCTCTGGGCCTCGACTACCTGGGCAATGTGGTAGACGACCTGGATCCGGGCACCTACGCCTTCTACAACCTGCCCACCAGCTGGGTGGGCTGCGGCGACGAGGTTCACAAGGAGATCGAGCTCGCGCCGCGCTACGTCGGCAAGGCGGACGCCGCGGATGCCGGCACCACGCTGGTGAACGCCGATAAGGCCACCGACTACCCGGCCGGCTCGGCCCCGATGTACGGCGATACCTATTCGCTGGCCAGCTACGAGGTGGAAGTGGACGGCCTGGCCCACGACGGCTCCGACGTCGAGGCCAACGGCACCAGCTGGATGCTCACCCGCTACCACGCCGGCAAGGCCGATGAGGTGGAGTCCGACGTGGCCTCTACCGACCGCTTCGGCGTGGTGAACTTCGCAAAATACGAGGGCGACGGCAAGACCGTGCGCCTGGGCCGCACCGTTACCGACCGCACCGTCATTGCGGCCGAGGGCGGCCTTGAGATCGCTGGCACGCGCACCTCGGTGGGCGATGTGGACGGAGAGGAGCACGGCGGACGCATCGTGGTGGCCAGCGAGGGCGTGACCGAGGGAGAGAATAAGACAAAGCTTGCTCACGCGAGCGACTTTGCCCGCGTGAGCACCGAGCAGCTGGTTCGTCCGGACGCGCCGCTGTACGGCGTGGCGGCCTACGACTGGCTCACGGTGGACATGGAAACGGTCGTGGTGGATTCCATTCCCGACGGCAACGGCGGCGCGTGGGAGCATAAGGTGCCGCTGCCCAAGGTTGTCCAGGGCGGCGACATGGGCATGGTGCACCCCACCCTGCAGTCCATCTCCGGCGTGCTGTGGAACGATGAGAACAACAACGGCATCCAGGACGTGACCTTCGACGAGAACGGCAACGTCGTCGAGGAGGAAGAGGCTCTCGACGGCTACGAGGTCACGCTCGAGCGCTACTACTTCGATGGCGCGAACTGGGTGCCCGACACCACGAAGTGGGCTGCCGGCAACACGGCGTCTGCAGCCGTGACCACGACCGATCGTGTGCTCATCGAGCGCGATACCGACAAGACGAAGCCCACCGAGCTCGGCGAGGACATCGACGGCGCGCTGACCGGCACGCCCGATCTGTACCGCTCGGGCACCTACCGCTTCGACAATCTCGAGACGGCGGGCCTGCGCAACGTGAACGGCACCGACACGTGGGTGGCCTACGGCTACAAGGTGCGCGTGAGCGATCCGCGCGTCACCGAAAACGAGCTCTTCCGCGCGAAGTACCACCTGACCGGCGCCGGCTATCGCGAGAACTCCGACCTTGCCGGCGACAACAAGCTGGTGGAGCCCGACGAGTACATCATCCTTCTGGAGACGGTGGCCGACGACGGCACCACGCCCGATGGCTTGGTGTCCCACGAGTCGAACATCGTCTACGCGCCGGCGTCGAACAACGACGACCAGACGCCGAATCTGGTGCTGGACGAGAACGGAAACCCGGTGCTGGATGCCGACGGCAAGGTGCAAGTGAAGGACCCGATGACCGCCACCGTCGGTGGCAAGACGCTCGTGGCCTACGACCTCATGATGGGCGCGAGCCGCGACCACAACGACGGCGGCCTCATTAAGCCTCCCGCCTACGCCATCGACGGCTACGTCTGGGAGGACGCCGACTACGACGGCCTGTACAACTACAACACCGAGACGCGCGTGACCACCGAGAAGGACGGCACCAAGACCGAGGCCGACTACCTCGAGTACGGCTACAACGACAAGCAGGTCATCCTGAAGCAGTACGTGCTCGGCGCCGACGGAACCTGGAAGCTCAACCCGCACTTCGGCAACGACGGCAACGTCATGGCCGAGAAGGTGGCCGACGGCGTGACCGAGGCGAAGACCGACACGCTGAACCCGACCTCTGGCACCTACAAGGTGCGCAACGAGGCGGGCCAGATGGTGGACGCCTCCCCGGCCGAGCGCCTCACCTTCACGGTGCCGAACTCCACCTACCTGGGCGGCGGCAAGGTGGCCGTGCTGACCGGTGACAACGAGAACCTGAAGGCGCTCGCCAAGGACGGTACGACCGAGCTGCACGACGTGTCCGGCTACTACCTGTTCGATCAGCTGCCCACGGCCGTGCGCACCTGGAACTCGACGGCGAAGAAGTACGAGTACGCGCTTGCCTCCTATACGGTGGAAGTGAACGGCGAGAAAGCCGCCGACGGCATGTCCTCGCTGCTTGTGACCACCTTCGAGGCCGAGACGACCGCCCACGACGTGGTGAACTCCCGCGTCCAGCCCATGGTGACGGCCGAGGAGCAGCACGAGGACACCAACACCGACGGCATGGCCGAGGTGTGGAGCCGCTACGAGACCAACAACTACCCGGTGTTCCTGGACGAGCAGAACATCCAGACCGCCGATGCGACGCACTCCGATGGATCGTGCACCATCAAGGAGTGCGAGACCGTCGAGGGCGAGATCTCGAAGAACAACGCCGCCTGGCGCATCGTGCTGGCCGGCTTGGTCGATGGCGCCAGCTGGGCGAACCAGCGCACCGCCTACGGCTGGTCCGAGAAGCACGAGGCTGTCGACGCCAACGGCCGTCCGACGACGGAGACGGTGACCGGCACCTTCGATTACGACTTCGCCATCGGCCAGAACCAGAACGCCATGAACGCCGGCTTCGTGCCGCCCGACCGCTCGAGCCTGGTGGGCCAGGCGTGGTACGACGAGGACTACGACGGCAAGAACGATTCCGACACTTCCGACGACCGCATCGACACCGACGACCGCGACAAGACCGAGCAGGGCGTCGAGGGCCTGCGCGTCATCCTGACCCAGTACTACTTCGTGCCCACCTACGACAACCACGGCAACCAGCTGCTGGAAGACGAGGACAACAACGTCTTCTTCCTCGACCGCGACCGGGCCAACGACGACTACCCGGACGGCCAGCTGCATCTGGTGGAGTCGCGCGGCGGCAACGTGGTGTCCGGCGCCGACGACAAGGTGTACCTGGTTCGCTCCGGCCGCACCTACGACTACGACGCCCTGTACAAGGCCGGCGTGCGCGAGCTGAAGGACTCCGGCTACTGGGTGGAGAACACCAACCTCAACGGCGGCCGCCAGTACAAGGACGGCGAGGACGTCGAGGTGCCCGAGACCCCGGTCGAGCCGGAGAATCCGAACCCGACCGACCCGGAGAACCCGGGCGAGACGACCGATCCCGAGAACCCGAGCCCCGTGGAGCCGGGTACCGGCGAGGATGCGGGCATCCGCATCGTGGCCGAGCCGGCCATGCGCAGCTTCTCGCTGGCGCGGATGGCACTGGCCGCCACCGAGGAGACCGAGGGCTTCGCCGACGGCGAGAGCACCGAGGTGACCGACCCGGGTGAGGAGACCTGCACCCACGAGAACAAGACCTATACGGGCAACAAGAACGGCACCCACGACTGGACGTGCGACGCCGAGGGATGCACCGCCTCGGCGACCAACGAGGCCTGCTCCGACGGCGATGGCGACGGCCGCTGCGACGGCTGCGGCGACTGCCTGCACCTGCACGACCGCACCTACACCTACAAGGATGCCGACGTCCACACCGTCACCTGCGCCGACTGCAACGAGGTGCTGGGCGAGGAGCCCCATGCCGACGCCAACGGCAACGGCATGTGCGACGGCTGCGGCGCCGATGTGTGCAAGCACACCGAGCTTGAGTGGAAGGACAACTTCGACAACACCCATACCTCTGTTTGCAAGATCTGCGGCAAGCAGACGAGCACGGCGGCCCATGTGGACGCCAAGCACAACGACGAGGCCGGCACGGAAGGCCCCGACGGGCGCTGCGATGTCTGCGGCGGCCTCATTATCGAGGATCACCAGCTGTGGACCTACACCGACGCCGAGGGTGTCTATGACTTCGACAACCTGCCGGGCTACGTGCTCGTGAGCAGCGAGGTCGACCATCCGGCCGCTCCGGGCGAGGACATCGACAAGGTGTTCCAGCCCTACGGCGTGGCCAACGCCAACGGCACGGCGCTTTCCACCTCCGACCTGGTGGCCCTGCAGAAGCGCCCCGTGTCGGTCGGCATGATCCGCCAGCTCTCGGCCTCCGAGATCGTCTCGCTGTCCGCCAGCCAGGTGGAAGCCATCAAGGCCGATGCCGACATGATGGCCGCCTATGAGGCGCGCCAGACCGAGCTCGCCACCAGCGATCCGGCCTTCACGTCGGCCACCCCGTACCTGACCGGCTACGCCATCAAGGTGGTGGACGACTCCGGCGAGTACGTGGCCAGCCGCTTCCATGTGGAGGGCGCCGGCACCGGCGACAACTCCGACCTCACCTCCTTCGAGTCCTCGCTGACCGACAACGTCAACGCCGAGAACGAGAAGGTCAACGAGGTGTACGCCGTCGTGGCCGAGAAGATCGCCGACGACGCCGACCTCACCGGCGGCATCCTGTCGAGCGCGTACGCGGTCCGCTACCTGAAGACCAACTACGACCTGGCCAACCGCATGTACTACAAGCGCGCCTTCGACGCCGGCCTCACCAAGCAGCTGCCGGTGCTCATCGACGGCAACGTGTGGAACGATGTGAACTCCGACGGCCTCATGGACGAGGAAGAGGAGCGCATCGAGGGCGCCGTCGTGCGGCTCGTGCGCTACTGGTACGACGAGACCGGCATCGGCTACTGGGAGCAGGTGCCCGGCCAGACCCCCGGCGGCGACGGCAGCTTCGAGAACTCCGGACTCACCCGCGAGGAGTACGACGAGATCGTCGCCATGGCCGACCCGTTCAAGCCGGACGAGGGCGAGACCATGACCTCCGAGGAGCAGAAGGCCGCGGCCGACGCCATGACGGCCTACATCAACGAGCTGTACGCGTCTGTGGCCGCCATGCCCGAGGGCGCGGCGCGCGCCGAGGCCGCCACGAAGAACCTGATGAAGCTGAACGTGCTGTACCACAACCACACCGAGTTCCTCACCAGCTACATGGAGGTCGTGCCCGGCGAGGATACCGACGATACCGATAACACCGACAATACCGGCAATACCGACAACACCGGCAATGGCGGCGAGCCGACGACTCAGGCCGACGACGATGCCGCTGGCGACGGCACTGGCGGCGGCACTGGCGACGGCGACGAGCCGGCCGGCGTCGAGGAGCTGGTCATCTACAGCGCTTGGACTAACGCCGAGCGCGACCTGACCATCCTCGTGGGCGCCGAGACGCCGGAGGACGAGAAGGGCGTGTGGCGCCGCGACTGGACCTTCACTCAGGATATGCTGGAGGATCTGACCGGCCGCCACGACCTGTCCAAGGACGGCCTGGGCACGAACTACCCGTACCTGCCGCTGACCGCCACTCAGGCGCTGGACGTGGCCGATGACGACGAGAAGTTCTTCGATCAGAACGGCTACGAGTACGTGCCCGGCGCCGGCTTCGACGTGACCGACGAGAACGGCCACTGGCAGTTCCTGGCCTATGGCACCGGCCTGCACCAGGCCTCGTCCGATTCCGCCGCCTTCAAGGTGCTGTTCTCCTACCGCGCCGAAATCGTGAGCTACCCGGACGAGGACGTGTGGGCGCCCACGCTGCAGCACATCGGCACCGAGGACAACGACTGGGTCAACTCCGACTTCGACGACGAGACCCAGGCCCTGGCGCCGAACGTGGAAGATGCTGCCGGCCACGACGGCGACTACACCCTGCCGGCCACAGACAACCTGGACACGGCTCTGGCGAAGGCCGGCGACCTCATCGTGCTGACCCGTTTGGCCGATGGCTCCGAGTCCTCCACGACCTCCGGCGCCTACGCCACCTACGCCTCCCAGCCGGGCGGCGACGAGGACGTGAACTGCGACCACGTGGACGAGGACACCGCCGCCGCGGCGGCAGACGGCCTGTGCGACAAGTGCGGCCTGTGCCTGCACGAGAAGGACGAGAACGGCCTGTGCACGGTGGAGGATTGCAGCCATGTCGGCATGGAGTGCTGCGGCACCGTCACCGGCTCGACCGACTCCGACGAGGACGACAAGCCCGTCATCGACGTCACCAAGCCCGAGGGCGGCGACACCACCCAGCCGGGCGAGGGCGACGGCGGCGAGTCCGAGACCTTCACCACCCGCGTCATGACCGCCAGCGCCTCGGGTGCCCGGGCCGACGCCGGTGCCAGCGAGGGTAGCGGCAACGGCATCTACAGCGACGACTATGTGACCGAGATGCTCGCTTGGATCGCCACGGCCACCCAGGAAGACCTGGAGAAGATGGACGCGGAGCGCCACGACGCCATCTTCGGCAAGCACCAGAAGGACAACGCCGGCAACCTGCTGTACCTGGAGACGACGATCGAGGACGGCAAGGAGGTCGAGAAGGTCGTCACCAACGCGACCAACTCCGTCACCGGCGAGCCGAACCTGCCCTATTACGATAACACCGGCAGCCAGCGTCTCTACGAGGCCTACCAGGCCCGCATGGCGTCGCTCGTCGGCGACAACCAGTGGTCCGACCTGAACTGGTTCAGCTCCCTGGCCCACGGCTACGGCCTGTTCCGCATCGCCCAGGCGCACATCGCCGGCGTGGTGTGGCAGGACGACAACTACAACGGCATCCAGGATGCCGGCGAGAACGTGCGCATCCCGAACGTGCCGGTGAGCCTGAAGCGCTACTGGTTCGGCACCGACGCGACCGGCACCGGCTGGCATCTGGACGAGACGCTCAACCAGACCACCGTGTCGGACGGCCAGGGCCACTGGATCTTCGACAACCTGGACGTCGCCGGCAAGCGCATGGTGGGTGGCAAGGAGACCACGGTGCTCTACGGCTTCGAGGTGACGGTGGACGACCTGCCGAAGGGTTACGGCGTCACCCATATGAACCGCGGAAGTGCCACCACCGACTCCGACCTGAACGAGGACACCAAGCTCATCGAGCCGGGCGACCCGCAGGGCGGCCTCATCGTGCTGGCCCAGTCCTCCGACCGTCGCGATCTGGTGGGCAACGGCGCCGCCTACATCCTGGGGCCCGCCGGCACCGTGTGGGTGATCTCGCTGTCCGAGGATTCCGACTACAACGACACGGGCCTGGTGCCCTATGCCCTCGCGGCCATCGCCGGCGTGGTCTTCGACGACCCGGAGGCCGACGGCCTGCAGGACGAGACGGCCGTGGCGGTGCCGGGCCAGACGGTCTACCTCGACCGCAAGGTCATCGATGTGGACGCCATCGGCTTCAACGGCGCCTCCTACACCCCGACGGCCCTGGCGGCCATCGAGGGGCAGAAGGTTCGCTCCGACGACGGCTGGACCGAGGTGGCCCATATGGACTCCGACGTCAACGGCGCCTACCGCTTCGACGGCCTGCCCATGGTGGACGGCAACGACAAGCCCTACCTGTACCGGGTGCGCTCCTACATGCCCGACGGCAAGGAGTGGGTGGCCATCAACGTGGGCGCCAACGAGAACGACGACTCCGACTGGGGCGAGGCGGCCAACTCCGTGATCGGCGCCGGCGGCCGCGTCGGCATCACGCCGGCCATGTCGGTGCTCGGCGCGTTCCAGACGGTGCGCACGACACCCAACGCCTACGGCCAGAAGTTCAACCTGCTGGTCCCCTACAACTGGGTGCCGGAGGACGGCCGCTCGGTCGACCTCGGCATGACCGGCGACGCCGACGCGTGGCGCACCCTCGTGTTCACCACGCCGTGGGGAACCCGCCTGTTCTACGTGAAGCTCCCGCAGACCGGCGACGAGCTCATGCCGTGGATGATCGGCCTGGCCCTGGTCGCGGCCCTCGGCCTCGTCCTGGCCGTGGTCGCCCGTCGGCGCGACGACGATGACGAGGAGGAAGAAGAGATCCCTAAAGAGTAGGGGAGCCCGCCGGGGCGGACGGAGCGCCCTCCGCCCCGGCACTTGAGACCTTTCCGAGTAGGCAGACTGCTTCGCGGAATCCTGATTACCCGCCAAGCCACCTGCCGAAGCCCGCCGGCCGCCGCCGCTTATGCGCGCGGCGGCGGCCGGCACATCATATATGCCATCTCCGATGAAGCAGACGGCCCCGCGGAATCCTGATTACCCGCGGGGCCACCTGCTGTCTAGGGCGCGCCGCCCCGCTCCGGGCGCCACTTGCGCGGCGCGCGGGCCGGCCGCCCGCAGCCCGCAGCCCGAGGCGCTCTTTCGCCCGCGAGGCGGGGGCCGGGCGGCGAAAAGTCCCCTCGGGCTGCGGGTCGGAGCGCGAAAACCGCAGCCCGGCCCGCGCTTTTGACGCGCGGGGCGTAGCCGGAGGCGCGAAAATGCCAGGGGAGGGCGCAGCGCTGGGCAAAAAGCGGTGTCGGGCTGCGGATTGACGCGCGTGCTGTGAAATCGGGGGAAGGGTCTTTCAAAAATCTGCGAGTCGATTATCATAGGCGTCATGTTTTCTCGCGAGCACATACTTTCGGCGTTCTCCGCCGCCGTTCCCATCATGCTGGGCTATGTGGCCATTGGCCTTCCCTGCGGCATTTTGGGGAACACCATCGGGCTGAACCCCTTGCAGGTGGCGCTCCTGTCCATCCTTTTGTACTCGGGAGCCGGCCAGTTCATGATCCCCAACATGTTCCTCGCCGGCTCTTCGGTGGCGGCCATCACGGCATCGGTGTCCCTTGTGAACACGCGCCAGATGCTCTACGCCGCCTCCTTTGCGCCCCAGTGCGCCGACAGCCCTCGGTGGCTTTCGGCCCTGTTCGCCGCGTCGGTGACCGACGAGTCCTACGGCGTGAACACGGCGCGCTTCGCCGAGGGCAACTGGTCGGTGGACCGGGCGCTCATGGTGAACCTGTTCTCCCAGAGCTCCTGGACGATCTCGAACATCGTTGGCTGCGCGGTGGGGGCGGCCGTGGATATCCCCGTGCCCATCGCCGCCTTCGCCATGACGGCCATCTTCATCTGCCTGCTCGTCACCCAGAAGTTCACCTCCGCCAATATCGTCGCCATGATTGTGGCGATGCTCGGCGTGTACCTGTGCAAGGCGTTCGGCCTCACCGGTCCTGCCATTCTCATCGGCGCCGTCGCCGGCGTCGTGTGCGCCCTGACGTTCTCGGCGCTGGTTTCTCGCAAGAAGGGCGGATCCGGCTCCGCCTCTACGGAAGCTTGTATCCCCGTAGGGGGCGACCTTGGTCGCCCCTCCACAAGCGAGGACTCCTCGCCTGATGAGGACGGTGAGCGCCGATGAGCTGGGAGGAGTTCTGGTTCGTTCTCATCGGGTGCGTGCTGGCCATGTGGGCTTGCCGCGTCGTCCCGCTGTTTCTGCTGAAGGGCCGCGAGTTGCCCCCGCGCCTCGCCCAGGCCCTCGGCTTCATCCCGCCCGCGGCGTTCGCGGCGCTCGTGGCCAACGACCTTTTGAACCCCGGCATGTTCGATGCGGGTGTGTGGCCGGCGGCCATCCCGCTCGTGGCCGCCGTGGCATCGGCGCTCGTGGCCGTGAAGACCAAGTCGCTTCTGTGGACCGCCGTGGCCGGCGTGGCCGTCTACGCGGCGCTCGCCTTCTTCGCGGTGTAGGGGAGGGTTGGCTGTGGGCGTGATCCGGTTTCTCGGGCAGCACAAGGGGGCGGTGGCGCTCGTCATGCTGCTTCTGCTCCTGAAGGCCGGCTGCGAGCTGGCCATCCCGGTGCTCACCTCGCAGATCGTGGACGTGGGCATCGCCCAGTCGGGCGTGGAGGACCTCGACGTCCTTGCGGGCTACAAGGCCGCCGGCGTCGATCTGTTCCCCATCCAGATGGCCTACCTCCTGCGCATCGGCGGCCTCATGCTGCTCGCCGCCGCTGGCTCCATGGTGCTCGATGTGGCCGCCGGCTTCGTGTCGGCCCGCACCGGCGCCAAGATCGGCCGCGATTTGCGCCGGCGCCTGTTCGCGCGGGTGGTGGCCTTCTCCGATGCCGAGATCAACCGGTTCTCGGCGGCCTCGCTCATCACGCGCGGCACCAACGATGTCACCCTCATCCAGAACGTGTGCACCATGGTGATGCGCATGGTGCTCTACGCTCCCATCCTCGCCATCGGCGGCGTGGTCATGGTCATGGTCACCAACCCCCAGCTGGGATGGATCGTCGTGCTCGCCGTGGCCGTGGTCTTTACGGTCATCGCCGTGCTGTTCCGTTTCACGCTGCCGCGGTTCAAAATCATGCAGACGCTCATCGATCGCGTGAACCTCGTGGCCCGCGAGATGCTGAACGGCCTGTCGGTGGTGCGCGCCTTCAACCGCGAGGGCTTCGAGGAGAACCGCTTCGACGCCGCCTCGCGCAAGCTGCGGGATACCCAGCTGTTCACCAACCGCGCCATGGCCTTCATGATGCCCACCATGATGCTCGTGATGAACCTCACCTCGGTGGCCATCGTGTGGTTCGGCGCTCAGGGCGTGGCCGCGGGAACCATGCAGACCGGCGACCTCATCGCGTTCATCACCTATGCCATGGTCATCATCATGGGCTGCCTCATCATGGGGATGGTGTCCATCATGCTGCCCCGCGCCGACGTGGCCGCCCAGCGCCTGAGCGAGGTGCTCGCGACCGAGCCCACCGTTCGCGATCCCGAGGCGCCGATTCATGTGCGGTCCGATGCCGCGTCGGGCGCGCGCATCGCCTTCGACGACGTCTCCTTCCGCTACACCGACGACGGCGACCCGGCGCTCTCCCATGTGTCGTTTGTCGCCGAGCCCGGCACGACGCTCGCTATCGTGGGCCCCACGGGCTCGGGCAAATCCACCATCGTGAAGCTCATCGAGCGCTTCTACGACCCGACGGCGGGCTCGGTCACCCTTGATGGCGTCGATCTGCGCGAGCTTTCCCAGGCCGACCTGCGGGCGAACCTCGGCTACGTTCCCCAGAAGGCCTTCCTGTTCGAAGGCACCGTGGAGAGCAACATCGCCTATGGCGACGAGGGCGCCGACGAGGTGGCCATTCGCGGCGCCCTGGAAGTGGCCTGCGCTCTGGATTTCGTGGAAGCGCGCGAGGGCGGCATGCTCGCCCCCATCGCCCAGGGAGGCGACAACGTCTCCGGCGGCCAGCGCCAGCGGCTGGCCATGGCCCGCGCCCTTGTGCGGCGCCCGCGGGCCTACCTGTTCGACGACTGCTTCTCGGCGCTCGATTACGCCACGGATGCCCGCGTGCGCGCCGCGCTGCCCGCCTGGGCCGCCGGCTCCACTGTGATCCTCGTGGCCCAGCGCATCTCCACCGTGCTTGCTGCCGATCGCATCGTGGTGCTCGACGAGGGCCGCGTCGCCGGCGTGGGCACCCACCGCGAACTCATGGAAACCTGCCCCGCCTACCAAGAGATCGCCTTGTCGCAGCTTACCGAGGAAGAACTGGCTGACCCCATCCCCGTAGGGGGCGACCTCGGTCGCCCCTCGTCAAGCGAGATTGATCCGCTTGGGGAGGGCGAACCAAGGTTCGCCCCTACGGAGGGGAAGACGGAAGAAGATGCTGCCGAAGGGGGTGCGCGATGAGCGGGCATCCCTCCTTCATCCCCAAGGGCGGCGGTCACGGGCGCGGCCCCGGCGGCCACGGGCACGGCCCCGGCGGCCACGGCCCGGCGGCCCGCATGATGGGCGGCGAGAAGGCGCTGGCCTTCGGCCCCACCATGAGGCGCATGCTCTCCTTCATGGGCCAGTTCAAGGGCCGGCTTCTGCTCGTGCTCCTGTTCGCCGTGGCCTCCACCGCGTTCTCCATCGTGGGTCCGAAGGTGCTCTCCGAGGCCACCACGGTGCTCTTCGACGGCGCTGTGGCCTCTGCAGCCGGCACCGGCTCGATCGATTTCGACGCCATCGGCCGCATCCTTCTGGCGACATTGGCCCTGTACCTGCTGTCGGCGGCGTGCTCGTGGGTGCAGTCCTGGGTCATGAGCTACATCTCGCAGCAGACGTGCTACCGGCTGCGCGACGCCATTGCGAAAAAGATCGACCGCGTGCCCTTCGGATATTTCGAGAAGACCTCCACCGGCGACACCCTCTCGCGCATCACCAACGACGTGGACACCCTGGGCCAGAGCCTCAACCAGGGCATCACCCAGGCCATCACGTCGGCAGTCACGGTGGTGGGCGTGCTTGTCATGATGCTCTCCATCAACTGGATCATGACGCTCGTGGCCCTGGTCATGGTGCCGGTCTCCATGGCGCTCGTGGCGGTGGTGGTGAGGCTCTCCCAGAAGCACTTCGTGGCCCAGCAGCGCCTGCTCGGCGCGCTGAACGGCCGCGTGGAGGAGACGTTCTCGGGCCATGCCGTCGTGCGCGCCTTCGGGCGGGAGGACGAGACCGTGCGCGCCTACGAGGCCGACAACGAGGCGCTGTACAACGCCGGCTGGAAGGCGCAGTTCCTCTCTGGCCTCATGATGCCGGTGCTCGGGTTCGTGGGGAATCTGGGGTATGTGGCCGTCGCCGTCACCGGCGCGTTCTTCGCCGTGGCGGGCACTATCACGGTAGGCGACATCCAGGCCTTCGTCCAGTACGTGAAGAACTTCACGCAGCCCATCACCCAGCTGGCCCAGATCTCCAACGTGCTGCAGTCCCTGGCCGCGGCGGCCGAGCGCATCTTCGCCTTCCTCGATCTGCCCGAGGTGCCGAAAGAGGCTTCCGCCGTGGATCCCGCGGCGCTTTCCACCGACGTGGAATTCGACGGCGTGCGCTTCGGCTACGCGCCCGATGCGCCCGTCATCCGCAACTTCTCCGCTCGCGTGGCCGCCGGGCAAACCGTGGCCATCGTCGGCCCCACGGGCGCCGGCAAGACCACCATGGTGAAGCTGCTCATGCGCTTCTACGACGTGGACGCGGGCGCCATCCGTATCGGCGGCGCCGACATCCGCGAGCTTTCCCGCCCCGATGTGCGGAATCTGTTCGCCATGGTGCTGCAGGATACGTGGCTGTTCTCCGGCACCGTGCGCGAGAACATCCGCTACGGGCGGCTTAATGCCAACGATGGGGAAGTAGAGGCGGCCGCGCGCGAGGCCTGCGCCGACCATTTCATCCGCATGCTGCCCGGCGGCTACGACTTCGAGATCAACGAGGACGCGAGCAACTTGAGCCAGGGCCAGCGCCAGCTCATCACCATTGCCCGGGCCCTTCTGGCCGACCGCCGCATGCTCATTCTGGACGAGGCCACCTCCTCGGTGGACACGCGCACCGAGCTGCGCATCCAAGAGGCCATGGATCGGCTCATGGCGGGACGCACGTCCTTCGTCATCGCGCATAGGCTCTCCACCATCCGCGCGGCCGATCTCATCTTGGTTATGCGCGACGGCGACATCGTGGAGCAGGGCAGCCACGAGGAGCTGCTCGCCGCGGGCGGTTTCTACGCCGAACTGTACAACTCCCAGTTCGCCTCCTGCAACGACCGCTTCGAGGAGTAGCCTCTCCCTCCTCCCGTAACCTCTTCGTAGGCGCTGGCCCATCCGTAGGGGCAGACCTTGGTCTGCCCTCCGCAAGCGAGGCCACCGCACCTGAACAGGGACGATCATGGTCGCCCCCTACGGGAGCAGGCGCGAAGCCGTTCTTCGACGAGACGGCTCCATTCCTTCAATTCCGTAAAAGTTTCCTGCAGAAACGTCGCAGGACGGGCGGGGTCGTGCCGGGTCGGCTATCATAGGCGAGGCAAATTTTGACGAACCTGACCGCACAGCTGGAGGACGAGCGAGTGATTATGCCCCAGGCGAGCACCTATGTGAGAATTCCCGACGATGCGGCTTTTCGCGGCGAGACCGGGCCGCTTCCCGCCGGGGTGCGCCGCGTGACCCCCGACGCCTTGGGCGCCGTCCGACTCATGGACGGGCCGATTGCGCGCAACGCCGAGGGGAAAGTCCAGGTGGCGGCCTTCGATTTCGACGGCACGTGCATCCATGGCAACTCGCCGGTCATGCTCGTACGCTATCTGGTGCGCCGGCGCATGCTGTCGCCCTCGGTGGTGGCCCGCATTCTCAGCTGGGCCTTCGCCTACAAGACGCGCCTGCCCCAGAATGAGGCCTGGGTGCGGGGGCTGGTGTTCCGCGCGTTCGCGGGGCGGCCGGTCGCGGAGGTGAACGGGTTTCTGCGCGACTTCTACGACCAGGTCATCGACCGGCGTTTTCGCGCCGATGCCGAGGCCGAGATGGCGGCCCACGAGGAGGCGGGGCATGCCGTGGTGTGCGTGTCGGCCACCTTCGAGCCCATCATCGCCGCGGCCATGGAGCGCCGCCCCATCCAGTACGCCATCGCCACGCGCATGAGGGTCGACTTCCAGGGCAACTACACCGACGAGGTGGAGGGCGAGCCCATCGAGGGCCCCGAGAAGGTGGTGGTGCTCCGTCGCCTGTGCGACGAGCTGTTCGGCGCGGACGGCTGGGAGCTCGCCTGGGCCTACGGCGACCATCATTCCGATAGGGCCATGCTGGCCGCTGCAAAGAGCGCCTACGCGGTCACGCCGGATCGGCCCCTTACGCGCACGGCCAACGCCCAGGGCTACGATATCTTGGAATGGTAGGGCGCGCGAGGATAGTTGCGAAGCGGGGATGGCAGCGGTCGTGCGGCGGCAGCGGCGGTGGTGCGCGGTAGCGGGGCGCAATGGTGGCGCGGCGGCCGATAAATTTTCTCCCGCGAAATACGAAAATGCTCTTGGCAATCGTACTTATGTACGATAAAATGGCGGCAGAACACGATCGGGGCCCTGAAAGCCCCCAGCATTTGAGAGGTAACGGCCATGTTAGAGAATATCAACACATCCCCTAATTCCCGCGACGACGGCGCGGGCACTCCGGAAAACTACCTGTCCCGCGCGGTGGCCGCCTGCGAGGCCGGCGACGCGCGCCTCGGACTCCATCTGTACCTGGCCGCCTTCGAGCAGGCCGCCGAGCAAAGCGACGCCCCCTCCGAGGACGCTATCATGGGTCTCAAGCAGGCATGGCGCGTGGCCTGCTCCACCAAGGAGCGCGCTCTGGCCGAGTACATTTTCGAGCGGCTCGAGCCCTACCTGTCCGACGACGAAGTGCAGGCCTGTGTGGAGCAGCTGCAGGTGCTCGCCATGGAGCGTCTCGAGGGCATCGGTCTTTCCGGCGACGATCTCATGGAAATGACGGAGGCCCTTTCCGGCGACTTCATGGAAATGGTGGGGCCGATGATGGCCGCCGCCGTTCACGGCGAGGACGCGGCCATGGCCCAGGCCGAGGCGCTGGCGGCGCCGTCGGGGGCCGCTCCGGCGGGGGAGGAGGCCTCCCAGCCCGTCGATATCTTCTCCTATGACAGCATCTCCGGCTACGGCGCCGCCGTGGCGCGCATGCGCTCTCTGGGCGTGGGCCTGGCCGGCACTCCCGAGTTCGACGATTTCGTCGCTATGCTGAACTCCCGCCACGGGCTGGACGCCATGCCGGTCGTCGACAGCCTCCTGTTCTGCTCGCCGGCCCGGGAGGATGCGAGCCGCTTCATGCTGGCCACGGTGGGGGAGCTGGGACTACCGGCCATCCGCATGCGCATGGAGGAGACCTTCCAAGGCGTGCCCATGCTCTGCGTCAGCGCCCAGGCCACCGATGCCGAGAAGCTCGCTAGCCTGCGCCACGGCTTTGCGGGCCCGGGCATCCTGGTGCTGGAGGATCTCGATCTGTGGGGAGCGCCGGTCATCGATGCCGCCGACGATATGGCGGGCTTCTTCATGGCCGCCATGTCCCGGGGCGCGCGGGAGGCGGTGAACCTCATCCGCCAGGCGGTGGAGAACCCCGACGTCTACGTGCTGGCCTCCGCCTCGTCGCTCGAGGCCATCGATCCGTTCTTCACGGAGCTTTTGTTCCCCCTCACCTGCGTCGATATCGACTATCCCACCGCTGAGGAGCGCGCCGACATTTGGATGGATATCGCTCGCGACCATCCCTCCATCCGATCGGTGAGCCGCGACGAGCTGGTGCGCCTTTCGGCGAACCTGCCGCGCTACGACATCTACATGGCGGCCCGCGAGGCCATCGAGGAAGCCTACAAGCAGGGCCTTGTGGAGCGCCGCTACATTCCGGTGTCCCGGGAGAACCTCTTCGACAAGCTCGCCGCCTACCAGCCGCTCGATTCCGCCGAGTACGCCGAGCTCGAGCGCCTCGTCGTCTCCGACTTCTCCGCCTCCTTGGGCGATTTGAACGACTTGGTGGGATAGCCGGGCTGCGCAAGCGAATGAGAAGGAGCGAAGTCTCAGACCTCGCTCCTTTTGTCTGCGGCAAAGTGCAGCCAGGGGCGAGCGAATGGCTGCGCATTAGGGCGACGCGACGCTTTCCAGAAGGGCGGCTGTCGCGCGAATTGGTCGCGTTTTCGCTGACGCATCGTAACGTCGATCGTTGTCTTCTGGGTTGTTTGCATGGAATGCGAAAGGGAGGTGTCATTATTGATGAGCAAGGGCAATGGGCGAAACAGCTGTTGGATCGAGAAGGGCGTCTCTCTCGATGACTTCGTGGCCGCGATGCTCGCTCGCGGCGACGAGCTGTACCGCGACCTGCCCTGGCGCCACGTGGACGACCCCTACGCGGTGCTCGTCTCGGAGATCATGCTTCAGCAGACCCAGGTGGCGCGCGTCGGCCGCTTCTGGGAGCGGTTCCTGTCGGCGTTTCCCACGGTGGATGCCCTGGCGGCCGCCGCTGTGCCCGATGTGCTCGAGCTGTGGCAGGGCCTCGGTTACAACCGTCGCGCCCTGGCGCTCAAGCGCACGGCCGACAGGTGCGCCGCCGAGGGGGCCGGTCGGCTTCCGGAGACCTACGAGGGGTTGCTGGCGCTGCCCGGCATCGGTCCGGCCACAGCGGCGGGGGTGGTGGCCTTCGCCTATCAGCGGCCGGCCGTCTATCTGGAGACCAACGTGCGCTCGGTATTCTTGCACGAGCTCTTTCCCGAAGAGGAGGCCGTAAGCGACAAGGTGCTTCTGCCCCTGGTCGAGGCCGCCGCTTTCCACCCGGCTGCCGCAGCCGACCCGCGCCGCTGGTACTACGGCCTGCTCGACTACGGCGCGCATCTGAAGGCCACGGTGCCGAACCCCTCCCGGCGCAGCGCCGGCCACAGCCGCCAGTCGGCCTTCGAAGGCTCCCGCCGTCAGAAGCGGGCCTGGATCACCCGCCGCGTGCTGGCCGCCCCCGAGGGCATCTTCCGCGCGGTCGTGCTCGCTGACCTGAACGCGGCCGAGCTCGCTGCCGGTCGTCCCGAGGTGGATCCGCCGCTCTTCGATTCCATCGTCGCCGACCTCCTTACCGAGGGCTTCTTCCGCGAGGAAAACGATACGTTGACCCCCTGAGGGAAGAAAGGGTTCGCTGTGGGTTTCATCGAGTTGTTCCTGACGGGTGTCGGGCTTTCCATGGACGCCTTCGCCGTGGCCATCTGCAAAGGTCTCGGCATGCGGAAGATACGTTGGCGCGATGCGCTGGTGATCGCCCTGTTCTTTGGCGGCTTTCAGGCGCTCATGCCGCTTATCGGTTGGGCGGCAGGCTCGCTGTTCGCCAGCACCATCACCGCCGTCGACCACTGGATTGCTTTCGGGCTTCTCGCCTTCATCGGCGGCAAGATGCTCTGGGACGCCTTCCACGAGGAGGACTCCCCGTGCGTGTGCGGGCGCGATTGCGCGACGTGCCCGCGCCGCGGAGGCGCCGATTGCGACGATCCCGAGGCGGCGCGGCAGGCGCCGATCGCCCCGCCCCTCGATTATCGCGAGCTTGTCATGCTCGCCATTGCCACGAGCATCGACGCTTTGGCCGTGGGCATCACCTTCGCCTTCCTCGGTGTGAGCATCTGGGTCGCCATCGCGATCATCGGTGTCACCACTTTCGTGCTGTCGCTTGTCGGCGTCGTGGTCGGCAACCAGTTCGGCTCGCGTTTCGAGAAGCCCGCCACCATCGCCGGCGGCATCGTCCTCATCCTCATCGGTCTGAAAATCCTCATCGAGCACCTCGCCGGCTAACGCGTCCCTGCGTGTCGCGGCCCTAGCCGACCGGTGCGCTCTCGCAGCCGTCCGATCCCCGCAGTCGCCCAATTGCCCTCACCAGCCGACGCGTCCGATCCTGCACTTTTTAAAATCCGCAGGTGAATGCCGCTTCGACTCCGAAATGGTCGACTTGCTGAGGGGAAATCCCTCGAAAATGCCACTTTAACCTAGAAATGGCCAGAAAGATAGGAGGGGGATGAGCCATTTCGGGGTCGAAGTGGCATCTACCTGCCATGTTTCCGATACGTACCCGCTTGCATTCGTTCTCGGCGATTGACGCGATGCATACTTGTCGAATTCCGAAACTTACCTCCAGAACTCCGCAATCGAATCGGGTGCAAGAAGCAACCTGCGAAGCTGCATTCGGCTATCTCGGCAATGCGCCGTCTCCGGACGGCTTCGCACGCCAAGTTCACGGCGGACGTTATCTGCGAATTGGGAAAACAGTGCGGCGGAAGAAACGATGGAACGATTGGCGATCATGACGCGATAGCCGATGGACTCGAGATCGTTACGCCTCCGGGCGTCATGCTCTGTCTTTTTCGGCGTGCTGTGGTGCTTGAAGCTGTCGTATTCGACGATGAGCTGCTTGTCGGGCCAGAATAAATCCGGGTAGAAATTGTGCTGGGCGACAAGGTGCGCTTCGCGGGACTTGGGCGCGATCGGTTGGTTGGCAACGGGCTTGGGGAGGCCGTAGCCTCCAAGCTTGCGGGGCAGGCAGAGAAACAGGTAGAGAATGGTCTCATAGGGGGAGCCTAGGTGGTCGATGGCGAGATCGATGGCCCTGAGCGCCTTCGATGCTCCACGAATTTGTTGATGAGCGTGAAGGAACGCACGCATCTCTCGCAACGATGTGAGCGGTACTGCCGAGGTGACAACGTCTTCGGGTTTGGAGGCGAAGCGGTAGTTGCCGCTCAGGGCGCATGCGAGCTCAGTGAGTTGCGCGAGAGGCAGCTCGCCGGCGAACTGCGCCAGGCACATTGCCGGTGAAACTGTGGCAAGCTTAGGGGCAATTCCCCATACCGTGCCTTTGTTGCCGAGTTGGCGATCGATGTGGGAAACGCAGCGCAAGACGCGGCAGCGCTCGGATGGAGACCCGACGGCAATGTGAAGCGGTTCGGTGAAGAAGCTTCCTCGATTCAGCCAGAAATCAACGTCCTTCGCCGCAACGCCGACGGCGCCCTTCTTGGACTTGAGCGTCCGGTCGTAGCATGTGGGCGCAGCATTGGTTTCGGCCATATGTGACCATAGTTCAAGGGAGCTTTTATGTGCTAGCGTGCATTCCATGAGCCCACGATACCAGGTCTCAATTCCGTGTCAATACGATTTGAAATAATGTGCAAAACTCTTGGTAAATCGGGAATTTAACGAGACATCAATGCGGTTTCAACGCGAATTTGGCGAGAATGAGAGTAGACGAGATGACGAAAGAGTGGAAAGTCGTTTCGAGATGGTGGATAACGTACCCTGAAGGATGCTTTGCCGGAAAAGCATCCCGGAAACGCTTTGTTGATGCTGTCGTGTTCGCCCAAGGCTCAGCAACCGAAGAGCACGTGAAAGAGATCGGAACGGGGCTGTTTCAAAGCCGTTCGGGCGCCGACGCGCTATGATGATCGCAGACAACACGCGACGTCGCGTTCTGGCATGCAGCATCGCGAGCGACGTGCGACGCGGCTCGCGATTAGTGGCGCAGTGATTGGCGCGCGACATCGCAAATGACGCACAACAGATTGGTTTAACATGAGCTACGAGAACTCCATCGCTTTTTTGGGTCCTGCCGGAACGTACTGCAACGAAGCGGCTTTGCGTTTCGCCGCCCGTCTCGGCATCGACGACCCCGATCTGGTGGAGTGCGCTTCTTTCGACGAGGTTTTCGATTGCGTCGACGATGGGACGGTGCGCTTCGGCGTCGTCGGCAAGGAGAATTCGCTGGAAGGTCCCGTCACGGCGACGCTCGACAACTTCGCCTTCCGCACCGACTCGGTTATCCTGGCCGAGGAGGTGATCGATGTGCGCCATTGTCTGGCGATGCATCCCGAGGCCGCTCGATCCGACATTCGCAGGATCGCCTCCCATCCGCAGGGCATCGCGCAGTGCCGCCGCTTTCTGGCGGAGCATTTTAAGGGCGTTTCAACGCTTTCCGTGGCCTCAACGGCCGAAAGCGCGCGGATGGCGGCCGGCGATCCTGCCACGGCGGGTATCTGCAACCCCCTTGCCGCTCGGTTGCACGGCGCGCGCGTGGTCGCGGAGTCGATACAGGACAACCCCGAGAACCAGACCGCTTTCGCATTGGTGGGTCGCCTGGTCGATGCCGAGCTTTTGCGGGGTTCGCGCTACAAGACGTCGCTGGCGCTCTTTTTGCGCGCGGACAAGCCCGGTGCCCTACAGATGATTCTTTCCGAATTCGCCTACGCGGGCATCAACCTGACGATGCTGCAGTCGCGTCCGACAAAAAAGCAGCTGGGAGATTACATGTTCTTCGTTGAGCTTGACGGGTCAATGCATGATATCGACGTTCAGACTGCCCTCGATTGCCTGCGGCTGAAGTTGCGTGAGGTTAAGGTGTTCGGTAGCTATCCGGTGGAGTAGCGGCCGTTCCCTGCTCTCTGTTTCGAGCAAGTGGTCGGTAGATGCCACTTCGACCCCGAAATGGACGGGAGCCCACCTTCCTTTTTGGCCATTTCTAGGTCGAAGTGGCATTTTCGCGTGCTTTTTCTTTGGCCCGTCGACCATTTCTGGGTCGAAGTGGCATCTACGCGGCAAATACCGAAGACGAGAGAGCGGGCGACCCGCGATTCTTTCGTGCGGCAAAGCGGAGTTGCGGCTGAGGGCGCTATCGCAAGCGGCATGTGTTGGTCGCGCAGGCGTTTGCCGCCGCTGGCGAATTCGGGCACGCAAGCGGATTGCGGCCGACAGCTCGCCAGGGCCGCGCGAGCAGGGCCTTCCCGCCGACGGCGCAAATCGGGCGCGAACGGCGCGGCGCCGAAAATGCCTTGTTACCAGCAGGGGAGCGCGTAACATTTTCTCGCCGCTGGTAGATGATTTGACCGTTTGTGACCCATTGTGCAGCTTTTGTGGCGATCGAACGGATAATCTAACCCCTGCATGTAAGAGAGACGAGACACCTATAAGGAGGTGTACGCATGGAAAATCAGGCAACGATGTCAGACTTTGACAGCATCCTTGCCTCGCGTGGCGTTACCCGCCGCAGCTTCATGAAGCTGTGCGCCGGCATCGCCGCCGCAGCCGGGCTCTCCCAGCTCGCGGTTCCGCGCGTGGCGCAAGCTCTGGAAGAGTCTGTTATCGGCGCGACGTCCGGCAACCTGTATCCGGTCATCTGGATCGAGGGTGCTTCCTGCACCGGTTGCACGGAGTCCTTCGCCCAGGTGGAGACTCCCGATGTCGCATCGGTCGTGCTCGACATGATCTCCCTGAACTACTCGGAGACCCTGTCGGCCGCCGCTGGCCACTCCATGGAGGAGGCCAAGGCCCAGACCATCGCGGCAGGCAACTACATTCTCATCTACGAGGGCGCCGTGCTCGAGGCCTTCGACGGCAACGCCCTGCGCGTGGCCGGCGAGACCGGCATCACGGCCCTTGTGGAGGCTGCCGAGTCGGCCAACGCCGTTGTGGCGGTCGGCTCCTGTGCCGTGAACGGCGGCTGGATGGCCGCTGCCCCCAACCCGGCCCAGGCCCTTGGCGTCCAGCAGTACCTGAAGAAGGTCGGCGTCGCCACGCCGGTCGTCAACGTCCCGGGCTGCCCCGTGAACCCCGAGTGGGTCATGTCTGTGCTCGTGGACGTCGTGGTCATGAAGGACATGGATCTGCTGGTGAACCGTCTGAACGAGTTCAGCATGCCGGGCGATCTGTTCAACCAGACCATCCATGACAACTGCGAGCGCCGCGGTCACTTCGAGAACGGCGAGTTCGTCTACGAATTCGGCTCGAAGGAAGAGGAGATGGGCTACTGCCTGTATCCCGTCGGCTGCAAAGGCCCGCAGACTCGCGCCCTGTGCGGCGTCACGCTGTGGAACAACCGCCGCAGCTGGTGCGTGCAGTCTGGCGCCCCCTGCATCGGCTGCTGCGAGGCCAACCCGAACAACCCGGGCGACAACTGGGCCGAGGTGAACACCCCGTTCTACAAGCGCATGCGCGACCTGCGCATCGGTCCTCTGAGCCTGCAGCCCACCACCATCGCCGTGACCATCACCGGCATCGTGGCGGCGGCGCTCGTGGTGCACGGCTTCGGCATGAAGCTCTCCGGCCGCATGGACGGCGGCGCTCCGTTCGAGAAGATCCGCAAGTGGGATGCCAAGCATCCCGACCAGGAGATCGGCACCTACGCCGACCCGGTCGCCGGCGGCCCGGTTCTCGACGACGAGCTGTTGCATAAGAACGCCGATCCCCGCAACAACGATTAAGAAGGAGGTGAGCTGACTTGACACGTTCTGTTATTGATCCCATTACCCGTATCGAGGGCCATCTCCGCGTCGAGATGGAGGTCGAGAACGGCGTGGTCGCCGACGCCTGGGTGTCCGGCGGCTGCTTCCGCGGCATGGAGCTCGTCGTGCAGAACCGCACCCCCGAGGATGCGGCCCAAATCGTCGAGCGCATCTGCGGCGTGTGCCCCGTTTCGCACGCGCATGCCTCCTCGATCGCCGGTGACAAGGCCTATGGCATCACCATTTCGAACAACGCCCGCATCGTGCGCAACCTGCTGGAGGGCGCTCAGTTCCTGCACAGCCATATCCTGTGGCTGTACAACCTGGCGGCTCTCGATTACGTGAACCCGCTGAATGCGCTTCAGGCCAACGTCGACGACGCCTACGCCGTGGCCCTGGAGAACGGCCTGGCGCTGCACTCCGACCTCAACCAGCTCTACGAGAAGCTGGCGGCCTTTGCCGACAACGGCCAGCTGTCCATCTTCTCGGGCAACTGGTTCGACGCCGACGGCGGCGAGGCCTACGTCGACAACCCTGAGGCGAACCTGATCCTCACCTCCCATTACCTGGAGGCCCTGAAGATGCAGGCCCGCTCCTCCGAGATGGCGGCGCTGCTCGGCGGCAAGATGCCCCACGTCATGACCTCCATTCCCGGCGGCAACATGTGGGTGCCCACCGAGAGCAAGCTCGACGATCTGCTCGCCATGGCCACCGAGGTCCGCGACTGGGTCAACGACACCGTCCTCGCCGACACCGTGATGCTCGCCAAGCTCTATCCCGAGGTGCTCACCTTCGGCAAGGGCTGCGGCCGCTACATCGCCTGGGGCGTCTTTGAAGGCCCCGACTGGCCCTACGGCGACAACTACACCGAGCAGATGCTCAACCGCTACCTGCCCATGGCCGTCCTGGACGAGCAGTTCCAGGCGTCGGACGTGCAGGAGAACCTCATCACCGAGTACATGGGCCGTTCCTGGTACAAGGGCAGCGAGACCTACACCTCGCCGTACTTCGTCACCGATCCGGACTTCACCGAGTACAACGTCGACGACCGCTACAGCTGGGTGAAGGCCCCCGCCTACGACGGCAAGCCCATGGAGGCCGGCTCCATGGCCCGCATCTTCGCGGCCTACGTGCGCGGCGTGCCCTTCATCAAGGAGCAGGTCGACGCCGTTCTCGGCATCCTCGGCGCCAAGCCGGGCGACCTGGCCGCCTTCCAGTCCACCCTGGGACGCACCGCCATCCGCCAGATCGAGACCATCTACATCGCCAACCTCATGGTGGAATGGGTCAACGAGCTCGCCGAGGCCATTAAGGGCGGCGACTCCGAGTACTTCCGCGAGCCTGCCCGTCTCACCGGCGAGGGCACGGGCTTCTGGGAGGCCCCCCGCGGCGCGCTCTACCACTCCGAGAAGGTGGTCGACGGTAAGATCGAGGGCTACCAGATCATCATCCCGTCCACGTGGAACCTGGCTCCCATCAACGGCGACGGCGAGCACGGCCCGCTCGAGCAGGCGCTCATCGGCGTTCCGGTGGCCGACATCGAGAAGCCCATCAACGCCCTGCGCACGGTTCACTCCTTCGACCCCTGCACCGCTTGCGCCGTGCATGTCACGGAGCGCGGTACCGGCAAGCACTTCGAGACCGTCACCAGCCCTTGGGGGGTGAAGTAAGATGGCCCATCTCGCTCACTACAAAGAGGCCCACCCTCTTATCTTCGTGGTGACCCACTGGATCAACCTGATCGCCATGGTCATGCTCATCCTGTCGGGCATCATCATCCACTTCCCGGTGCTGCCGTTCCTCACGGGCATCGCCCGCGGCTGCCATCTGTTCTTCGGTTTCGTGCTGTTCATCAACTGCGTGGCCCGCGTCATCATGGCCTTCTTCGTGAAGACCGCGCCGACCGGCGGCACGCGCCAGCAGGTGACCGACTTCAAGACCTGGCTGCCCCAGAAGGACAACCGTCATCAGGCCCTGGAGTGGATCAAGTACTACCTGTTCCTGAAGAAGGATCATCCCCTGGGCGCCAAGCTCGGCGTGCCGCAGAAGATCAGCTACCTCTTGATCCCGATCCTCATCGTGCTGATGTTCTGGACGGGGCTCTGCCTGTGGGGCGTGACCATGAACGTGCCCGTGTTCGCCGCGACGACGAACCTCGTGGGCGGTCTCATGTCCATGCGCATCATCCACTACTTCGGCATGTACGTGTTCATCATCTTCATGTTCATCCATATCTACCTGGCCAATGTTGAGGGCTTCGCCCCCACCAAGCTCATGTTCATTCGCAAGGAGCATGGCGGCCTGGTGTACGACCCCGACCTGCACAACATCGTTGGGGAGGACGCCGACCTCCACTAAGGGTCGCGCGCGCCGAAGTCGAAAGGGCGGTCTCGCAAGGGGCCGCCCTTTTTGTTGCGAGTCTTCCATTGGCGGGCCACGGGGTAGTGCTCAGTCGCTCAGACAGTCCTCGCTTTGGAGAACAGGACATTGAGTCCTGTTCTCGTCGCTGCGGAACTCGCTTGGTGAGCACCACCCCGTGTCCCTTTGCAAGTTAAACGCAATCGAGTGCAAGTTAAGAGGAGACGCAGCCGAGATAGTTGCTTGACCAAACGTTCCGAACCGTCAACAAGAGGAAGCAAACTTGCCGGGGTTGCGTTATGATTAACGGCAACTCTGTACACTTACCGACTGCAGGCGGAAAGGACCCGTTTCGTGCGGAATGTTCTGAAGATACTCAAGCGCGATCTTCTGCGTCTTTTGAAAACGCCGCAGGCGCTCGTGGTCGTGTTCGCCCTCATGGTGATTCCCTCGCTGTACACCTGGTACAACGTCATCGGGTTCTGGAACCCCTACGACAACACCGGCAACCTCACGGTCTGCGTGGTGAACCAGGACGCGGGCGGTTCCTCCGAGCTCACCGGCGAGCTGAACGTGGGGGAGCGCATCGTGGACCAGCTGCATGAGAACAACCAGCTGCACTGGGAATTCACCGACTACGACGCGGCCATGAACGAGCTGAAGAGCGGACGCGCCTACGCGGCCTATGTCATCCCCGAGCATTTCACCGCCGATCTGCTCACCATCACCACCGGAAGCTTCACGCAGCCCAAGATCGAGTACTACGTGAACGAGAAATCGGGCCCGGTGGCGCCCAAGATCACCGACACGGGCGCCACAACCTTGGACGAGACCATCAACTCCACCTTCGTCGCCACCGTAAGCGACGTGGTCGTCAAGACCATCGACGAGAAGGTGAACGAGGGGCGCGAGAGCACCAAGGAGATGCAGTCGAAGGCCGCGCAGAAGATATCGGAGGCCGTCGCCGCCACCGGCGAGGTGCGCCGCGTGCTCGCCGATTTGGGGGATGCGTCGAAGGCGGCCAAGGACAAGGCTGCCTCGGCCAAAGAGACGCTCTCCGAAGCGAGTGCCGGCATCGACGCGGCCGATAAGTCCTTAGGCCAGATGGGGGAGACCGCGACGGCCATGCAGAAGACCTTGAGCGACTTCTCCGCCTTCGCGCTGCCGGCCGTCACCGCCGGCCTCGACGACATCACCCAGGCGTCGAACGACGCCACCTCGGCCGCCGCGCGCCTCACCGCCGCCTTCGGCGAGGCCCAGGGAGGCATCCAGGCGGCGCTGGCCCAGGGAAGCGCCGCCGTGCAGGAGAGCGGCCAGCTGGCGTCCTCTGTGCGCGCGGCGGCGGGCTCCCTTCCCGCCGGCAGCAGCGAGCGCGCCGCCCTGGAGGCTCTGGCCGACTCCCTGGACGAGCGGACCCGGGCGGCCTCGACGGCCCTGGACGCGCTGACGGTCGCCAACGACCGCGCGCAGTCCTCGGCGGCCGCGCTCTCCGACGCGGCATCGGCCCTTGATGGCGCGGTGCGCCAGGCGACCAGCGGCGCGTCGGCCTATTCCACGACGTTGTTCGGCACCACGCTACCCGCCGTGAACGACGCGCTGGACGCGCTGGCCGAAACTTCGTCGGCCCTTTCCGGGGCCCTTGAGACCCAGCGGCTCCTCGTGGCCCAGACCGGGCTCGTCATCGACCAGCTGGATGCCACCATGGACACGGCCGCCTCAACGGTGGCCGAGACCGACCGGCTCTTCGCCGGCCTGGAAAGCGAGCTGGGCATCGTCTACAACGACGTGCTCGCCTTCGGCACCCCCGACGCGCTTTCCCGGCTCGTAGGCGAGGGCGGTCTTGACGCCGACAAGATCGCGGCGTTCATGGCGTCGCCCACCGAGGTGGTCACCGAGCAGCTCTATCCGCTGAACGCCTACGGCAGCGCCATGGCGCCCTTGTTCATGAACCTCACGTTCTGGATCGGCGCCTTCATGCTGCTCGTTATCATGCGCCAGGAGGCGGACGGCGAGGGCATCCCCGGCCTGACCCTGGCCCAGCGCTATTGGGGCCGGTATTTGTTCCTTGCGGCCATCGCCATGATGCAGGCGGTCATCTGCTGTGTCGGGGTGCTCGCGCTCGGCGTGCAAACCGTCTCGGCGCCGGCGCTCATCTTCGCCGCGGCGCTGGCGTCGCTTGCCTACCTCTCCATCATCTACGCCTTCTCCGTCACGCTGCAGCATATCGGCAAGGGCATCTGCGTCGTTCTCGTGTTCGCCCAGATCCCCGGCGCCACGGGCCTCTATCCGATTGAGATGACCTCGCCGTTCTTCCAATCCATCTACCCGCTGTTCCCCTTCACCTACGGCATCGGGGCCATGCGCGAGGCCATCTGCGGCTTCTACGGCGGCCAGTACGTCTCCGACCTGCTCGTGCTAGCGCTGTTCCTCGTGCTGTTCATGGCGCTCGGGCTCCTCATCCGCCCCCTCATGGCGAACGTGAACCGCATGGTGGCCCGCCAGGTGCGCGACGGCGGCCTGTTCAACGGCGAGGACGTCGACATCCCCGTGCGCCCCTACCGCATCTCCCAGATCATGCGGGCGCTCTCCGACAAGGACACCTACGCCACGGCCTTGCAGCAGCGCTACGCGACGTTCAACCGCTGGTATCCGCGGCTCATGAAGGGCGCGCTCGTTTTGGGCGTGGCGGTGCCGGTGGTCCTTGCGGTCATCTTCGCCCTGACGCCGACTGAGAAGGTGTGGCTGCTCACGGGCTGGCTCATTTGGATCATCGTCATTTTCGTGGCGCTCGTGGTCATCGAGAGCCTGCGCTTCAGCTTCGAGCGGCAGCTGAAGCTGGAGAGCCTCTCCGACGCGAGCCTGATCGACCTGTACGGCGCCACGGCGGACGTGGAGCGAGCCGCCTGCATGGATGCGCGCGACGCGGGCTTCGGCGATCGGGAGCGCGCGTGCGCTCGCGATGCCGCGCGCGACGGTGCGGAAGGGGAGGAGGCCCGTCATGAATAACGTCTGGCGCCTGTTCCGCTTCGATCTGGGCCGCTTGAAGGCCAACGTCATGTCCATCATCATCACGCTGGGCCTCGTTCTCGTGCCCTCGCTGTTCGCCTGGTACAACATCATCGCCTGCTGGAACGTCTTCGACAACACGGGCAACCTCACGGTGGCCGTGGCCAACACCGACGAGGGCTACCAGAGCGACCTCATCCCGCTGCGCATCAACATCGGCGACCAGGTCGTCTCCGCCCTGCGGGCCAACGACCAGATAGACTGGCAGTTTACCGACGAGAATGACGCCATCGACGGCGCGAAGTCGGGGCGCTACTACGCCGCCGTGGTGATTCCGAAGAGCTTCAGCCGCGACATGCTCACCTTCTACACGGGCGACGCCGGCCATGCCGATATCGTCTACTACGCCAACGAGAAGAAGAGCGCCATCGCGCCGAAGATCACCGACCAGGGAGCCGATTCGGTGTCCTACCAGGTGAACGCCGTGTTCGCCCAGACGCTCTCGGAGGTGTCGCTCTCGCTGGCCGAATCGCTTTCCAGCTTCGCCGACGAGGACGACTGGGACGGCCGCATCGCGGTGGTGGCCGACCATGTGCGCGAGATGGCCGACGCCTTCGACGACGCGTCCGGGGTGCTTTCGCTCTACGGCTCGCTGGCTCGCTCCTGCGAGGATCTCTCGCGCCATTCGGCCGACCTGGCCACCCAGGCCTCCACGGCCCTGGACGAGACGCTGTCCGCCGCGACGGGGCGGGCCGACGCGGTGCCGGCCACGGTGGACGCTCTGAAGGGCTCGGCGGATACGCTCAAGAGCTCGCTGGCCGACAGCGCCGCCGCCTTCGGGGCGGTATCCGATTCCGTCGACGCGCTGTTCGATGCGGCCTCCGGGGACAGTAAGGACATTGCCGGCGACTTGCGCGCCCAGGCCGACGCGCTTGCGTCCCATGCGACGGTGTACCGCCAGGTGGCCGACAGCTTGGAAGGCGCCGCTCCGTCGCTGCCCGAGAGCCTCCGGCCCCAAGTGACCGCCTTGGCCGGCCGCGCGAGGGCGGTGGCGTCCCAGGCGGATTCCATGGCCGCGAGCCTGCGGACGGCCGCCGATAAGCTGGAGGCGGGCGACACCGATCTTTCCGCCGAGCGCGATGCCGCGAAGGCCAAGGCGGCCGAGGCCGCCGCCTCCGTCAATTCCATCAAGGACGATTACGAGGCGCATGTGGCGCCGGGGCTCGCCTCGCTGGCAGAGCAGGCCGCCTCCATGGCCGATGCGCTCTCCGGCGTTTCCGACGACCTGAAGGGCGTCGGCGGCGAGCTGTCCTCCTCGGCCACCTCGGCGGCCGATGTCATGGCCGGCACCGCCGATAAGATCGCCGAGACCACCGAGAAGCTCAAAGGCGTCTCCTCGGGGCTGCGGGAGATGGCCTCCGATATCGACGGCGCCATCGCCTCGGGCGACCGCGACGCCCTGCGCGCGGTGCTCGGCTCCGACGTGTCGGCCCTTTCGAAGGCGCTGGCGAGCCCCGTGGGCGTCGAGCGCATCGCGGTCTTCCCGGTGGAGAACTTCGGCAGCGCCATGGCGCCGCTCTACACGACGCTGGCCCTCTTCATCGGGTCGCTTCTCATTCTCGTGGTGTTCAAGCCGAAGGCGGACCTACGCATCCAGAAGGAGGCGGGGCTTGTGAACCCGAAGCCGCGGCAGCTGTTCTTCGGCCGCTTCGCCGTCATGGCCGTGGTGTCGCTGGCCCAATCGACGGTCATGGCGCTGGGCAATCTGTTCTTCCTCGACGTGCAGGTGACCTCGCCATGGCTGTTCATGGTGTGCTTCTGGGGCGCGGGCCTTGTGTTCACGTTCATCATCTACGCGCTGGTGGTGTCCTTCGCCAACCTCGGCAAGGCCATCGCGGTGCTTCTGCTCATCGTGCAGGTGACCGGCTGCGGCGGCTCGTTCCCGCTGCAGATCATGCCCGATTTCGTGCAGGCCCTCTCTCCCTGGCTTCCCGCCACCCACGTGGTGAACGCCATGCGAAGCGCCATGATGGGCACCTACGGCGGCGACTTCTGGGCTCAGATGGGCGCACTCGCCCTGTTCCTCATCCCGGCGGCGCTCTTGGGCCTGGTGCTCCGCAAGCCCCTAGAGAAGTTCATGGAATGGTACGTGGAAAAGGTGGAGAGCTCGAAGCTCATCAGCTAGCGCGCGCTGCGCGACCGAAGCGACCCCCATTCCTCATTCTTCCCTTTTTTGGCAGTGAATGCCACTTCGACCCCGAAATGGCAAGCCAAATGCCAGTTGAAGGGCGAAATGGTCGAAAAAACTCTGGTATGTCGCCGAAAAATCGACCATTTCGGGGTTGAAGTGGCATTTATCCCCGAAAATTGGAAAACGAGAGATGAGACGGTCTTGTTGAATACAGCTGGAACCCGGATAGGATGCCCTGGCAATGATAAGGCGGGATTGGAAATAACGGCGAGCGCACGGAGGGGCCACCCGACGTGCCGCCGATCAACGAGAGGAAAGATGGACGACATGGGCGAGCCATTGACCGACGAGCAGATTGCCGAAGAGGAGAAGTTTCTCGCGGGTTTGCCGCGGGTGAACCTGGGGGCGCTGTTTTTGGCGCCTGTGTGGGGGCCGGCCCATGGGATGTGGGCGGCGTTCCTCTTCTTCGTCGCGTGGCTGTTCGCGGACAACGTGATTTACGCGGCCACGGTGGAGCCGACGGTGATGAACGTGGTGCTGGCCGTGCTCATGGCCGCGGGCTTGGTGGCCGCTACCGTGGTGTTCGCCATTGTGGCCCAGCCTTTCGCGGCGCACCGGACCGAGAACATGGGGGTGAGCCGCGAGACCTACCTGCGGCGGGAGCGCATCTGGGCCGTTGTTGGCGCGATCATCGCCGTGGCCATCGTGGCGTTTGCCACCTGGTACAATTTGGATCTGCGCCCGACGCTGGATACCTGGGCCTAAGGAGGCAGCATGGAAGCGAGCGAGCGCACGGCGGCGGTGTTCTTCGTCGGGAACCGGCTCATGCTGGACGACGGGGTGGGCCCGGCGGCCTACGACGAGATACTTGCCGGCTATGACATCCCCGAGAACGTGACGCTGGTGGACGTCGGCTGCATGTCGCTGGACATGCTGCCCTACGTGGAGCGTTGCGATGTCATCCTCACGGTGGACGCCGTGGACGGCACGGGCGACGCGCCGGGCACGGTGTACCGTTTCGAGCCGGATGCCATGGCGCGCCACTCGGGCCCCGAGGCGTCGCTGCACGATTTGAAGCTCGTCGATTTGTTCGATGCCGCCTCGCTCATGGGATACGAGGCCGAGGGCTTCTGCCTGGGCATGCAGGTGGGCAATCCCTCCCCGGAGCAGTTCGTTGTGGGGCTCACCCCCGAATGCGCCGCCGCCCTGCCCCTGCTGGTGGAAACCGTCGTGGCCGAGCTGCACCGCCGCGGCTTCCCCTTGCAGAAGAAATAGAAGGGGCGACCAAGGTCGCCCCCTACGGGGGTAAGACGGCGACTATCCGCTATGGAAGGGGAAAGGGTCCTACCCCCACTGGCCTCGGGTGGGGCACAGATCGCCGACGATGCAGTCGGCGCAGCGGGGGTTGCGGGCGCGGCAGAACTCGCGGCCGAAATGCACCCACTGGTGGTTGATGAACAGCCACTGCTCGCGCGGGTACACCTTCAGAAGGATGTCCTCCACCTTCTGCGGCGTGTCAGCTGAGGGCCCGGCCAGCTTCAGCCGATGGGCGATGCGGAAGACGTGGGTGTCCACGGCGATGCCCTGGGGATCCTTGAAGGCCTCGCACATGACGCAGTTGGCGGTCTTGCGGCCCACGCCGGGCAGCTTCTGCAGCTCATCCACGTCGGCGGGCACCTCGCCGCCGAAATCCGCCGTCACCATTTGGGCGAGCGCCACGAGGTTCTTTGCCTTGCTCCGGAAGAACCCCAGCGAGTGGATGATCTCCGCCACTTCGTCGGAGGAGGCGGTCGCCATGGCCGCTGGGGTAGGGAAGGCCGCGAACAGGCGCGGCGTCACCTTGTTCACGGCGGCGTCGGTACACTGGGCCGACAGCACCACGGCCACGGTGAGCTCGAAGGGCGTGCGATAGTCCAGCGACGCTTTCCCAGGCCCGTAGTGCTCGAACATGCGCTCCTCGATGGCCGCCGCCCGCTCCCGCTTGCTCGCCAGGGATTCCCGTGCCATGCTGCCTCCTTACCTTTTGCGCCGGCCTGCGTCGGCGCTGTGTCGTTTTCGCTATTGTCGCACAGCGCGGGCTCCTTCTCGAGGAATAGTTAGGGGAATCGCGGCGGGACGGTTTACTTCTTTGCTACTATTGGCCCCCCGTTCGCGTCGCTGCACGCCCCAGTGCGCTACACTGTGCGAGGCGCTCATCCCGGGCGCCGGCCGCCCGCTCGGGCGGCTTTTGCCGTTTGCCCTACTGGAAAAGAGACCACTGTGCTCATCGATTCGCTCGCCTTCACGCTGGAGAAATCCGGCTGTCTGGATACGTTCTGGGGAAAGCTCGATGCCGGCGAGGACGCCACCTTGGGCGTGGCCGCCTCGGCGCGGCCCTTCCTCGTGGCGGCCCGCTTCGCCCATGCGCCCCAGCCCACGCTCGTCGTCGTGGCCGGCGAGGACGCCGCCGTCGCCTTCGCCCGCAACGTGGCCGCCTATGTGGGGGAGGAGCGCGTGCTGCGCTTCCCGGAGCGCGCGGATTACCCCTTCGACCCCAAGCCGGCCGATCGCCGAGTCATCGCCCAGCGCATGGAGGCCGCCTGGGCGCTTAAGAGCGGCCGCGAAGTCGTGGTGGTGGCGAGCGCCCGGGCGCTGCTGTGCCTGTTGCCGCCGGTAGAGGCGAACGCTGCGCGGCCGATCGCGCTTACGGCCGGCGAGGAGCTTGAGGATATGGGCGTCGAGGGCGTCGAGGAGCTGGGCGACCTGCCCCGCGCCCTGGAGGCCGCCGGCTACGCCAACACCGGCGAGCTGGACGGTCCGGGCACCTTCGCCGTGCGCGGCGGCACCGTGGATGTGTTCCCCGGCAACCTGTCCTTTCCGGTGCGGCTCGACTTCTTCGGCGACGAGCTGGACGAGATCCGCCGCATTGTGCCCGCCACGGGGCAGACCATCTCTTCGCTACCCTCCGTGGAGGTTTACCCCGTCTCCGAGTTCCCCACCTCCCCCCGGGCGCTGGCCGACGCGCGGCGTGCCCTGGAGAAGCCGGCGCTCACCAACCCGGCTCTGCGCGATGTGCTGGAGAAGCTGGAAGGGGGGCTTCGCTTCGACGGCGCCGATGTGGTGCTGCCGTTTCTGTACAAGAAGCCGGTGACGCTGGGCGCCTACGCCGGAGCGGGCACGTGCGCGGCCCTCATCGAGCCGCGTTCGCTCTTCGATGACGCGGCCCATGCGGCAGACGACATCGCCGAGCGCGCCCGGGGCACCAACATCGCGCTTGCGGGCCTGTTCGCCGAGCCGGCGGCGCTGGACTTCGGAGGCGAGGTGCGGGCCACTTATGTCTCCATCATGCGGGTCGGCGGCGCGCTGGACGACGAGCTGCCGGTGAAGCGCGTCGATGTGGCCGGGATGCCCGACAAAATATTCGGCAAGCTGAAGAGCCTCGCCGCCGACCGTTACACCATCGTCTTCTCGGCTCCGAACTTGCGCGCCCGCGAGACCATGCGCCACGCCTTCGTCGATCACGGTATTCCCATCCAGATTGTGCAACCGGAAAATTTGGACGATGGCGAGTCGCAACCCGAAAGCACAGAGGCCGACACCCCGGCCCAGGCCAAACGCCGCCTGCGGCGGGGGGTCGTCAACATCGTGGACAACGACATCCCGCTCGGCATGATCATCCCGAAGGCGCATCTCGCGCTGGTGTCGGCCGCCGACACCCAGGGTTCGCGCGCCGCCAGCCGCCGCGTGCGCTCCCGCGTGGATGCCACCGAGGTCACCTTTCCGTTCAAGCCCGGCGACTACGTGGTGCACGCGGCCCACGGCATCGCTTTTTTCCGCGATCTGGTGCGCCGCGAGGTGGACGGCACCGAGCGCGACTACCTGCAGCTGGAATACGCCGAGGGCGACAAGCTGTTCGTCCCCGTGGAGCAGCTCGACCGCGTGACCCGTTACGTGGGGCCGGAAGGCGGCAGCCCCCGTCTTACCCGCCTGAACACGAGCGACTGGGCTCGGGCCATGAACCGCGCCCGCAAGGCCACCAAGAAGCTCGCCTTCGACCTCGTGGACGTGTACGCCCGCCGCGCCGCCACCCAGGGCTTCCGCTTCTCGCCGGACACCCCCTGGCAGCGCGAGATGGAGGAGGCCTTCCCTTACACCGAGACCCGCGACCAGCTCGCCGCCATCGCCGATGTGAAGCACGACATGGAATCGCCGCGACCGATGGACCGTCTCATCTGCGGAGACGTCGGCTTCGGCAAGACCGAGGTGGCCCTGCGCGCCGCCTTCAAGGCCACTCAGGACGGCAAGCAGGTGATGGTGCTCTGTCCGACCACCATTCTGGCCCAGCAGCACTACACCTCCTTCAAAGACCGCTTCGACCCCTTCGACGTCACCGTGGAAGTGCTCTCGCGCTTCCGCACGCCCGAGCAGCAGAAAGCAGCGCTGGAGGGCTTCGCCAAAGGCGACGTGCAGGTGCTCGTGGGCACGCACCGGCTGCTCTCGCGCGATGTGAACCCGCACGATCTGGGACTGGTCATCATCGACGAGGAGCAGCGCTTTGGCGTGCAGCACAAAGAGCAGCTGAAGAACTTGCGCGAGTCCATCGACGTGCTGACGTTGTCGGCCACCCCCATCCCGCGCACCATGCAGATGTCGCTGTCGGGGGTGCGCGATATGTCGCTCATCCTAACGCCGCCCGACGAGCGGCGCCCCGTAGAGGTGCACGTGGGGGAGTGGGATCCCGACGTCGTATCGGCCGCCATCCGCTACGAGTTGGCGCGGGGCGGCCAGGTGTACTACGTGTCCAACCGCGTGCGCTCCATCGACGAGGCCGTGGACCGCGTGCATGCCGCCGCCGGGGAGGCGCGGGTCGGCGTGGCCCACGGGCAGATGACCAAGGAGGAGCTGGAGCAGGTGATGGAGGAGTTCGCCGCCGGCGAGCTGGACGTGCTCGTGGCCACCACCATCATCGAGAGCGGCATCGACAACCCCCACACCAACACGCTCATCATCGAGGACGCCCAGCGTCTGGGCCTCGCCCAGATGTACCAGCTGAAGGGCCGCGTGGGCCGCTCGTCCACCCAGGCCTACGCCTACTTCATGTTCCCCGAGAACGTGCCTTTGACCGAGGAGGCCGCCGCGCGCCTCACCGCCATCAACGAGCACCAGGATCTGGGCAGCGGCATGCGCATCGCCATGCGCGATCTGGAGATCCGCGGCGCCGGTTCTATGCTGGGCGCCGAGCAGTCCGGCAATATGTCAGCCGTGGGCTTCGACCTGTTCGCCCAGATGCTCAACCAGGCCGTGAACGAGACCCGCGAGGGCGTGGGCGCCTCAGGCGAGCTGCCGCCGGCGCTTTCCGACATCACCGTGAACATCCCCGGTCACGCCTACCTGCCCGAGGAGTACATTCCCGACGCCGACGCCCGGGTGCTGTGGTACCGCAAGCTGGCTTCGGCCTCCACGGTGGAGGAGGTGGCCGCCCTCCGCGAGGATATGCTCGCGGAGGCCCCCGAGATGCCCGAGGCGGCGGCCAACCTCTTCGAGCGCGCATGGCTGAAGGCCTTCGCCAACGAGCACGGGGTCAAGCTCATCTCCGTGGCGGCGGGCAAGCTCATCGTGGAGCCCATCGACATCCCCGCTGCTGCCATGAAGCCCCTGCGCCGCGCGGCCGGCCGCTACCAGACGGACAAGCGCAAACTGACGCTGCCTTTGCGCTACTTCTCGGAGGAGGAACGCGACAACCTGCTTCCGGCTATCGTGCACTTCCTGGAGAAACTCTTCGGCGAGACCGACGCCGAAGAGGGGGCTCCTTTCGCGGAGATGGAGGGCGGCGCTTCCGGCTCTGCCTCCGATCCTGCCTCTTCTGTCCCCCGGGGTATCGCAACAGATCCCGCTGCGGGCGTTTCCAAAAATGCTCGGACAGGCTCTGCTAAGGCTGTTTCGCAAAATGCCCCGACCGATTCCCGCAGGGGCGGACCGAGGTCCGCCCTGGGCCAGGACCCGGCCAAGGGCTCAGCGTCAGCCGCTCCCGCTCCCACTCGCCCCACGGGGCGCAGCGAACGGCGCGCCAACAACCTCGCCAAGGGCGATGCCGCCCGCGAGCGTTTGGCCGCCAAGCGCGCCGCCCGTGCCGCCAAGCGCGAAGAGGGGCGATAGCCGCGCCGCCCGCGCCGCCAAGTGCCGAGGGCGGCAGTAGGGAGGTCGCTTTGCCCGCAGCGGTCGAAGGTGCGTCCTCTCTGGCTCCTTGTGCATGGGATGGTGTATGCTGCCTCTGCGGCAACGGATTTCGATGGATTGCACGGAGGTGAGACGGCGGTGAACGCTTCTAAGGTCTTCTGGCGAGGGGTGGTATGTGCCCTGGCGGGTGCGACGCTGTGGGGATTCTCAGGAGCCTGTATCCAGTTTCTCGCGGAGAGTTACGAGGTAAGCTCCGCCTTCATCTCCGCCGTACGTGCCGGCGTGGCGGCCCTGCTGTTCGCCGTCTTCGTATTCGTTACGCGTCGCGAGGCTCTGCTCTCGCTGCTGGGGAGCCCCGCCGCCCGTCCGACGCTCGTTCTGTTCGGCGTGGGGCTGTACCTCTCGCAGATCACCTATGCGGTGTCGGTGGCCCTCACCAACGCCGGCACGGCCACGGTGCTCCAGGCCACCTGCACGGTGTTCGTCATGCTTATCACCTGCGCCCGAGCGCGCCGTCTGCCGCGCGTCGCCGACTTTGTCGGGCTGATGTGCGCGATGGCCGCCGCGACGCTCATCGCCACCCAGGGAGACTGGGGCGTCATCGTGCTGCCGGTGGCGGGCTTGGCTTGGGGCATTGCCAACGCCTTGTCCGAGACGCTCTACATCATGGCGCCCCAACGGCTCTACGGCCGATGGGATCGCCCCACCATCATCGCCTGCGGGATGGTCATTAGCGGTATTGTCGCCGTTCTCGTGTGGCTCATCGGAGAGATGATCGTTTCGCTGCTCGCCGCCCCTTCTGTCGCCCTCGGCGCTGCGGGCTCGATTCTCGCCGACCTTTTCGGCACCGCCGGCAGTTTCGTTCCCGACATGGACGCTACAGGCTGGCTCGCTCTTGTCGGTGGCGTGGGCGTTCTTGGTACCTTTGCTGCTTTCGGGCTGTTCCTCTACGGCGTGTCGCTCGTGGGCTCGGTGAAGGGGAGCCTTCTGGGCGTGGCTGAGCCGGCCGGTGCCATGGTCATCGCTGCCTTGTGGCTGCACACTCCGTTCTCTGCCTGGGATTGGATCGGCCTTGTCCTCATGGCCGCCATGATCGCCCTCGTCTCCCTCTCCGGGCAGAATTCCGAAGGCAAAAGGAAGCGCTCAGGCGCCCGCTAAAAGTACCGCCATGGTGCCCCTTGTTTTTTAGATGGATCGAAGTAGGGCGGGGATCGTAGCAGCGTCAAACCGCAGTTATGTCGCGGCAGTGTCTCGTTTTCGCTGTGGACAACTCTATGAGCAGGCACTTTGTAAATAGGCACACATGAAATGACCACAACTGGAAGGCTTGCAACATAACTGATGAGTGGCAGTTTGCGTTGTGCCGAAGCGGTGGAGTCATAATGGGTAGAGCGAGGAAGCGTGATAAAGGAGTGTCTAATGGAAAAATTGCCGCCGGTTGAGAAAGTGTACGAGGCGTGGACGGCGCTGGTCGACGATCGCTACGATTTGAGTCCGGAAGCGCTTATCGTGCGATCGTCGGACGGGTCGAAGGAGTACCGGGTGACCTGGGACGACGAGGGACGCTACCGCTCCAACGACAACGCGACGTTCTGGCAGGGGTATGCGGGATACCCTGTCATCATGGCGCTCATGCTGCAAGGACGCGTGCCCTTCAATGGGGAGGTGGCCGCTTGGTTCAAGGGCATTCCGTGGAAGGCGCTCAACGATGCCCACAAGCGCGACTACGCTGCCGCGCTGGCCGAGGCCTTCGAGCGCGCGGGCCTCGACATGCCTCGGCAGTTGCAAGCCGAGGAAGCCGCCGCTGAGGTAATGGAGGCCCTGCGGGAGTTGCCCGTTTCCGTGAGGAGACCGACAAGGAGGTAGTGGTCAGGGCGACGGCCTCGATGTGCGCTCTCAGGTAAAGAGGAGCCACGGCGATTGCGGCTTACGGTGCGGGCGATGCCGAGCTACGCTACTTGGCCCGGGCACGCTTCATGCGGGCGCGGGCGAGGGCCGCGGCGCCGCCCGAGACGACGGCCAGAGCTCCCACGGCGAGCAGCGCATCGGTGGCCGCGTCTCCAGTCTGTGGAACGCCGCGGTAGGCGATCGAGCTGCTGCGGTAAGTATGCGTGCCAGACGCCGCGCTGGATGTGCTGGGTTTGGCTGTCGCCTTAGAGGCGTCATCCTTGTCCGCGCCCTTCGTCCCGTTGCCGTCGGTCTGGTCGTCGGCTGCGGTGCTGCCATCTGTCTTGTCCCCGGCATTCGCGTTGGCGTCTCCGCTCGGCTGCCCGTCGTTTGCCGTTCCCGTCTGTCCGTCGCTCGGGTTGCCCTCGCCGCCCGCGTCGCCCGATGGCGTGCTCGGGGCGTTCAGCTCCTCCACGGTGGCGCCAGGGGCAGCGGCCGCTGCTGTTCGGGCTGCGCCGGCGTCACCATAGTAAACGGTCTTGCCTCCATCGTGAACGACGGCCTGGGCGTTGTGCTTGGCCGTTGAGGCGGGCACGACGGAAAAGGGGGCCGTCGCGTGAGCGTCGGCGGGGACGAACTCGGCGTAGGAATCGGCCACATAGGGCGCTACGTCCTGGTTGTAACTGCCGCCCTTAAGCGCGAGTGACCCCGTGCCGCTCACGGTGGCCAAAGGCTCGGGCTTGCCGTCGGCTCCCTCGGCGGTCGCCACGTCGCCCTGTCCGGTTACCGTCAGGGCTCCATCCCGAAGGGACAGGCCGCCGTCCGTGGCGAAGAAGAGGTTGAAGCCGGCCAGATCCAGCGTGAGCTCGCGGCCGTCGGAAACGGAGAGGGTCGGCTGTTCGCTCACGCTGCTGACGAGCTTGATGGTGCTGTGATCGGGGGCCGTTGCGAAGGCGCCCGCGAGCGTGGCGTAGCGCGTCGCTCCGGTCTGGGCCACCCAGGCGCTCCCGTTGTCGCGCACGGTGAAATCGCTCGGCGTGTTGTTGTAGGCGTAGGGGCCCTTCAAGGGAGCCGTGATGGCATTGAGCGGGGTGGCGCTCACGTTGTTCTCCACGAGGATGCCCTCGGGCACCGTGGAGGGCAGCGACGAGATGTCGGCGTTCTGCAGGTTGCCCACGATGCCCCCGGCGAAGCTCGAGCTGGTGATGGACGCGGCCGTATTGGTGTTTCCGCTTACGGTGCCCGCGTTGTAGAACGTGCCGACGATGCCGCCGGCGCAGCTGCCGCCTTGCACGGAGGCGCTGTTGGCGCAGCCGGTCACCGTGATGGGCGCGCTGGCGGCGTAGGCGGGCGCGGCGCCGTCGTAGCGGGCCCATCCCACGATGCCCCCGATGCCGTAGGCACTGGCGTTACTCGTGGAAACCGCCCCGGAATTGGTGCAGCCGCTCACGGCGCCGTAGTTCTTCTGCTCGCCGACGATGCCGCCGACAGAGTAGCTCGTGCCGGCAATGGCGCCGCTGTTCTCGCAATTCGACACGAAGGTCGCGCTGAGGCCGGCGATGCCGCCGATGCAGTCGGTGCCGGAAATGCTCCCGCTGTTGCGGCATCCGGTGATGGCCATGCGGCCGGTGGGGGTGGTGTAGTAGGCGGCGCCCACGATGCCGCCGGCGTTGCCCACGCCGCCCACGGCGGCGACCGAAGCGCTGTTCTCGCAGTTCTCGATGGTTCCGGACAGCGTCATGCGCCCCGCGATGCCGCCCACGCCCGCCTTGCCTGAAACGGATCCGGAGACGCTTACGCCGGATGCGGTGGCATCGTTCGCCATCATGCCGCAGAGGATGCCCGCCAGCTCGCTTTGGGGCACGGTGACTTCCGCATCGGCCACGGTGAGGTTCTTCACGGTGGCCCCGTCCAGAATGCCGAAGAGGCCGATGGCGAAGTCGGCGCCCTGGGTCGAAGCGATCTTCAGACCGCTGATGACGTGGCCCGCGCCGTCGAAGGTGCCGGCGAAAGGCGTGCTGCCCTCGGCGATACCGCTGCTCTTGCGCGTGCCGACGCCGATGGGCGTCCATTCGGCGCTCTCAAGATCTATGTCGGCGCCGAGGGCCACGTATTTGCCGTCGTAGTCGTCGCCTGCGTTCACGGCATCGCGGAAGGCCGCTAGCTGACTTGCATTCTCGATGAGGTAGGGGTCGGCCTCGGTGCCCGCGCCCGAGGCGAAGACAGCGCTGTCCGCGGCCCAGGCCGGGGATGCCCAGCAGAGAGCGGCGAGAAGGGCGAACGCGGCAACGGCCCAGCGGAGGGACACCGACGAATGCGGAAAGAAGCGGGCGGTGAAGGCGTGTACGGAACGGTGCGGGGCCATGGTGGTTTCCTCTCTTACGGCGTCGTGCGGGCATGCGAAAAGGGACATGGCAGGCGCATCCCTCGAGGATGGCCGTGCGAAGCCCCTGCAGCGACGCTTCCAGTCTAGGCGCGCCGTTGCCCTCTCTTCGGGTTGCCGTCCAACCGATACGGCTCCACCGCCGAACTGTCACGGAGCGTCACGGCACCGTTGCGCTGCGGACACGAGCCCTGCACCGAACCGTCGCCGAGCCGGATGTGGTCAATGAATGATGGGTCTGCCCCCGTGCTATACTGGCGCTATTACCTGAATCGACCCCGAGGACTGAAGGAAACCCATGACCACGACCAAGCCCGTGCGCGTCCGCTTCGCGCCTTCTCCCACCGGCAAGCTGCACATCGGCGGCGCTCGCACCGCCATCTACAACTGGGCCTTCGCCCGGGCTACCGGAGGCACCTTCGTGCTGCGCATCGAGGACACCGACCCGGAGCGTTCCACCGAGGAGAACACCCAGATCATTCTGCGCGCGCTGAAGTGGATGGGCCTCGATTGGGACGAGGGCCCGGAGGTGGGCGGACCTTGCGGCCCCTATTTCCAGACCCAGCGCACCGACACGTACGAGGCAGCGCTGCAGAAGCTCATCGACGCCGGCGCCGCTTATCCTTGCTTCTGCACCAAGGAGGAGCTGGACGCCAAGCGCGAGGCCGCCGAGAAAACCGAGGGAGGTTACGCGGGCTACGACCGCACCTGTCGCGCCATTCCGGCCGACGAGGCCTCCGCGCGCATCGCTGCCGGCGAGCCCCATGTCTGGCGCTTGAAAGTGCCCGACGACCACGGTCCGGTCACGTTCAAGGATGCCGTCTACGGCGACATGAGCTTCCCCATCGATGTGATGGACGACATGATCCTGCGCCGCACCGACGGCACGTTCACCTACAACTTCGCTGTGGTCTGCGACGATGTGAACATGGCCATCACCCACGTCATCCGCGGCGACGACCATCTCTCCAACACCCCGCGCCAGGTGCTCATCTACGAGGCGCTCGGCGCCGAGGTGCCGCTGTTCGCGCATCTGTCCATGATCTTGGGCCCCGACGGCAAGAAGCTCTCGAAGCGCCACGGTGCCACCAATGTCGAAGAGTACCGCGACCGGGGGTATCTGCCCGACGCTCTCGTGAACTTCCTGGCGCTGCTCGGCTGGTCGCTCGACGGCGAGACTACCATCATCCCGCCGGCGGAGCTCTGCCGCACCTTCTCGCTCGATCGCATCACGAAGAAGCACTCCATCTTCGACGAGAAGAAGCTCGACTGGATGAACGGCGTCTATATCCGCGACATGGGCGCTGCCGCCTGGGTCGATGCCGCCAAGCCCTGGCTCGCCCAGACCAACCTGGATGGGTCGAACGTGCCGGACGGCATCACCGTCGTGCCGACGCCCGCCAAGGAGGAGGCGGAAGCGGCCGCCCGCGAGTTGCATCTGCCCGGCGAGGGCGTGGACGCCGACACCTGGGAGGCGTGCCTGGTCGACGTGGACGACGATCGCGAGTTCTACGAGGCCATGTACCCGCTTGTTGCCGAGCGCCTGGCGCACCTGGACGAGATTCCCGCCAAGCTGGCGTTTCTGTTCTGGGGCGACTCGGTGGTGCTCGACGAGAAGAGCGTCCAGAAGGTGCTTTTGAAGGAAGGGGCGCGGGCCGATGAGGCGCTCGCCATCTGCCGCGGCATTCTCGCCGACGACGACAACCCGTGGGACGCCGAGGCGCTCGAGGAGCTCTGCCGTGCCGCCGGCGAGGAGGCGGGGCTCAAGCCGAAGCTCTTGTTCCAGCCCTTGCGCGTGGCCGTGTGCGGCAACATGGTGTCGCCGCCTCTGTTCGAGGCCATGATGCTGATGGATCCCGCCGACATCGTCGCCCGCATCGACGGCGTCACCGAAACCGTGTTCAGCGAGCGCGCCAACTAGCGGGCGCGCAAACCAGAAAGGTCGAAGACCATGGACGAGAATAGCAACACCCCGAGCGCTTCCGGCGCGCCGGAACCCCAACAGCCGGCGTCCCAGCCCGAGGCCGCGCCGGCGCAGCCGATGCAGCCGGCAGCTGCCGCACCCGAGAACCCCTTCGCCGCCTTCGGGGCGTCCGCGCCCCAGCCCGAGGCCGCGCCCGCGCCTGCAGCGGTGCCTCCCGAGGTCGCGCGGCCGGCGTCTGCGGCGACGGCGCCGACGCAGCCCTACTACGACGCCGCCGCGGCACAGCCCGCTCAGCAGCCCTACGCCCCTTATGCCCAGGCCGCGGCCCAGCAGCCGACCTACGCGCCCTACGATGCCGCAGGCTATGGCACCTACGGCGCGGGCAATCAGCCCCCGGTGCCCCCGGCCCCCGCGCAGAACATCTATCCGGGCTACGAGCCGCCCAATCCCAATCAGAAGCGCCGCTGGCCGTGGTTTCTGCTGGGACTGGCCGTGGGCCTCGTCATCGGCATGGGCGGCTGTGCCAGCTGCGTGGGTATCATGGCCCTGGCCGACTACGACAGCAGCTACGACAGCTACAACAGCTACGATGACGGTTATGACTACAATTACGATTACGACTTCGGCGACACCGACATGTGGGCTCCCGAGGACAGCTACGGCACCGACGAGGACGCCTCGCCCTACGGCAGCTTCACCCTCGACGAGATCGCCTCGGTGTTCGAGGCCGACGGCGTCGCGGCGGGCGAGCCGGGCGAGGGCGATGTTTGTGCCAAGGGCTTCTACACCGTAGGACCCCAGGGTCAGATTCCCGCCGGCCTGTATTATTTGGAAGGCTCCAACGAGAAGTTCTCCCACTACTACGTGTTCGACGGGGACGACGGCCGCTACAGCCTCGATGACTCCGTGCAGTACTTCGGCAACTACTTCGTTGACCTGGACGAAGGAGACCTCATCGTGTTCGATCCCGGCGACGAGGCGACCATGTACCCGGCTCCTTCCACCTCCACTAACCCGACGGCGCCCTATACCAACGGCTGCTACCGTGTGGGCATCGATATCCCCGCGGGCAGCTACACCATCACCGCGGCCACGGTGGGCGAGGGCGAGACCGACGAGGACTCGGCGGCCTTCGTCATGAAGAACCTCGACTTCGACGACGACTCCATTGTGGACACCAAGTACGTCATTCCCGGCGGCGAGCAGACGGTCACGGTCAGCAACGGCCAGTACCTCGAGCTCTTCGCCGCCACCGCCACCCCCGTGGCCCAGGGGTAAGGGCAACCACCTGCGTGGACGCCAGTGCATTAGATCCGTAGGGGGCGACCTTGGTCGCCCCTTCCAACCAGAGAGATTTTTCCTGATGATGAGGGGCGACCGAGGTCGCCCCCTACGAAGGTTGACCGGAAGGAAAGGATTCCTATGGCAAAGCGGTTGAGCGATCACCCCACGTTGGAAGAGCTGAACGACTTCTTCGGTCACGACCGGTTCGCCGAGCACGCGGGCTGTCGCATCGTGGAAGGATCGCGCGATCACGCCGTGTGCGAGCTGGACATCAAGGACCACCACCGCAATGCGCTCGGCAACGTCATGGGCGGCGCCATCTTCACTTTGGCCGACTTCGCCCTGGCCATTGCCAGCAATACCGGCGAGAACCCGAGCGTATCGGTGTCGAGCACCATCGAATATCTCAGCGCCTCGAAGGGGGTGCGCCTCATTGCCACCTGCAACGCGGACAAGTCCGGCCGCCGCCTCGGCTTCTACACCACCGACATCACCGACGACACGGGCCGCCGCATAGCGAAAGTCGCCGCCACCGTCTTCCGAGAGAGCGAGTGAGAACAGCAAAAGGGCCCCAACCGGGGCCCTTTTCAATTATGAAAGAGGGAGTCTTGCTGGACGATCCGTAGGGGCTGACCTTGGTCAGCCCTTTCGAGCGGAATGGCATTCCCGGGTTGAGAGGGGCGACCAAGGTCGCCCCCTACGGAAGGGGTGGCCAGCGAGGACTGTCTGAGCGAATCAGAATGCCGCGCGTCTCCCCGCCGGGAGAGCCGCAGCCAGGTTACTCGACCCCGCAGGCCGTCCGCAGGGCGTCGACGCGGTCGGTCTTCTCCCAGGTGAACTCGGGAAGCTCGCGGCCAAAGTGGCCATAGGCGGCCGTTTTCTGGTAGATGGGCCGGCGCAAGTCCAGCTCGTCGATGATGGCGCCGGGGCGCAGGTCGAACACCTCGGACACGGCGCGCTCGATGTCCCCTTCCGGCACGTGGTTCGTGCCGAAGGTCTCCACCATGACGCTCACCGGCTTCGCCACGCCGATGGCATAGGCGATCTGCACCTCGCAGCGGTCGGCCAGTCCCGCGGCCACGACGTTTTTGGCCACCCAGCGCGCCGCGTAGGCCGCCGAGCGATCCACCTTGGTGCAGTCCTTGCCGGAGAATGCCCCGCCGCCGTGGCGTCCCATGCCGCCGTAGGTGTCCACGATGATCTTGCGGCCGGTGAGACCGGCGTCGCCCATGGGGCCGCCGATGACGAAGCGGCCCGTGGGGTTCACGTAGATCTCGCAGTCGTCGGCGAGCGCCACCCCTTCGGCCTCGAACACCGGGCGGATGACCGTCTCGATGACGGCCTCGCGCAGCGCGTCCTGCTCGATGTCCTCGGAATGCTGGGTGGACACGACCACCTTCTCTACCGCCGTGGGCGCCCCGTCGATGTAGCGCACGGACACCTGGGTCTTGCCGTCGGGGCGCAGAAACTCCAGCGTGCCGTTCTTGCGCACCTCGGTCAGGCGCTCGGAGAGGCGATGGGCCAGGTAAATGGGCATGGGCATGAGCGTGCTCGTCTCGTTGCAGGCATAGCCGAACATCATGCCCTGGTCGCCCGCGCCAATCGTCTCGTAGGGGTCGGCCGCGGCCGTCTCGTCGCGCTGGGCCTCGAAGGACTCGTCCACGCCCTGGGCGATGTCGGAGGACTGCTCGTGGATGGAGCTCATGACGGCGCAGGTGTTGCCGTCGAAGCCGTACTTCGCGCGGTCGTAGCCGATGGAGCACACCACGTCGCGCGCGATGGACTGCACGTCCACGTAGGCCTGGGTGCGAATCTCGCCGGTAACGAAGACGGTGCCGGTGGTGACGAGCGTCTCGCAGGCGCAGCGCATCTTCGCCGGGTCGGCCGGGTTGCCGTCTGGCGCGATGTAGCCCTCCTCGGCCAGGGCGATCTCCTTGGCCAGGATGGCGTCCAGAATGGCGTCGGAAATCTGGTCGCAGATCTTGTCCGGGTGTCCTTCCGTGACGGATTCGGACGTGAACAGGTACGATGAGTGCTTTTCAGCCATAAGAGTCCTCTCTTATCGGTGTTGGCCGGACCACCTTGGCACTCAGGTGAGGGACGCGTCAGGTTGGTGTCGGGATCATCGAGCCAACTCTCTACCCCGACTCTGGATAATAACAAGCCGTGCGCCCGGATAAAGCGCACGGCTGTTCATGCTAACGGTTCGCACGGGCGCACGCAAGGGGAGCGAGGCGCCCTACGCGGTAACTTCATCGGCAGCCAACGGCTTTCCAACGCGTTGCCCGCGCTTCGCGGCGGTCGTGCTACACTTAGCCAAATGCACAAAAGCCCAAGGGACGGAGCCCTCATGCCAAGCAATGCCGATTACACCCGCGAGTACTTCCAGATCATCGACGAGCTGGACGGCGACATCGAGAGCCGCCGCGCCGCGTTCAACTACATGCAGGACTCCACGGCCATCGTGCACCACCAGGTGGTGGCCTCCTCCTTCGTGCCGCGCCTGTTCAACCGCAAAACCTACGAGGTCATGAAGCGCACGGCCGAGACGAGCCACCGCATCCTCTGCAAGGTGATCGAGCGCTACCGGGCCGACGAGGAGTACCGCAAGCTGTTCGATTTCGACGAGCGCCTCGTGGAGCTCATACTGCTGCCCCGCGACTACGACTCGGTGCTGCCCTTCGCCCGCGTGGACACGTTCTTGAACGAGGACGACTACCGCATCCACTTCTGCGAGTTCAACGGCGACGGCAGCGCGGGCATGAACGAGAACCGCGAGATCACGAACTCCATCGTGGGCTCCGACACCTTCCGCACCTTCGCCGAGAACCACGCCGTCCAGGGCTGCGACTTGTTCATGCCCTGGGTGCGCGCCTTCATGGACATCTACGGCACCTACCGCTTCAAGGTGGAGAACCCCCGCGTGGCCATCTGCGACTATCTGGAGAACGGCGTGGTGGACGAGTTCCACATCTTCGCCGAGAAGTTCCGCGAGGCCGGCGTGGAATGCGTCGTGGCCGACGTGCGCGAGCTGTCCTTCGACGGCGAGGTGCTGACGACACCCGACGGGCTGCCCGTGAACGCCATCTGGCGGCGCTCGGTCACCAACGACGTGCTGGAGTTCTGGGACGACTCGCAGGACCTCATCAACGCCGTGCGGGCGCGGAAGGTGGCGCTCATCGGGGCGTTCTCCGGGCACATCGTCCACGACAAGCAGCTGTTCGAGGTGCTCTTTGCGCCGGAGACCCAGGCCTTCCTCACCGAAGAGGAGATCGCCTTCGTGGAGGAGACCGTGCCCATGACGGCCTTCCTCAACGACGATCAGGTGAACATCGACCAGATCCGCGCCAACCGCGAGGAGTGGATCATCAAGCCCACCGACCACTACGGCGCCGACAACGTGTACGCCGGCTGCGAGGTGAGTCAGGAGGAGTGGGAGCGCGTCATCGACGAGTTCGCCAACGAGCGCGCCGGCTACCCCTTCATTGTGCAGCGCTACATCCGCCCCTTCAAGACCGACACGCTGCCGCCGGACCGCGGCATCAACGAGGCGCCCGACGGCGCCGTGGAAAGCGAGCCGGTACCTTACAACAATCTGAACGGGCTGTACCTGTACAACGGCCACTTCCAGGGCGTCTTCAGCCGGCTGGGGCCGCACCCCACGATTTCGAAGACCAACGACGGCATGACCGCGGCCACTATCTGGGTCGATTGCGACGTGCCCGATGGGCTGGAGCTGTAAATGGGATCCGATAGCATTCTCGCCGGCATCGGCGCCACGGTGCTCGCCGTCACCCTGCTCGTGTGCGGGTTCGCCGCCTGCTGCTTGCCGGTGACCACCGCCTCGCTTGCCGGCGCCGTGAGCACGGGGGCGGATTCGCCCTACACCCACGAGCAGCTGGTATCGCTGGCGCAGGAGACCCGCGCGTTCACCGTGGACGCCCACTCGAGCATGGAAGAGGCCCGCGAGTCTTTGGCCGCCGATGTGGTGGCGGCGGCGCGGGAGGCCTCGGCCGAGGGAGCTCCCAAGTACTCCCAGTGGACGCAGCAGGCCAAGCAGGTTCTTGGCGATGCGGAAGGGGAGGGCGGCGCGTTGGCCGCGGACGGTGGCGCGGCCGGTGGCGCGGCCGCTGGTGCCGATGGCACGGCGCTTGAGACCATGGACGCGCTGGCGAAGGTGTCCGACCGCTACGCCCTGGACGCCGATGCGGTGAGCCACTTGGAGGACTGCAACGGGCTCATCACGGGCTTGAGCTCTTATCTGGGCATGATCGGCGTGGCGGCGCTCATCATCGCGCTGGTGCTCGGTTTTCGCAAGCAGTTCGCAGCTTTGGCCTTCATGCTGCGCATGGGGTCGGCGCTGCTTCTGGCGGTGCTCGTCGTACTGGGGCTGTGGGGCGTTATCGACTTCAACGGCCTGTTCGCAGCCTTCCACTCGCTGTTCTTCGTGGACGGCACCTGGACGTTCAATTACGACTCGCTGCTCATCTCCATGTACCCGATCGACTTCTGGATGGGCATGGGGGCGGTCTGGGTCGGCTCGGCCATCGGCGTCGGGCTGCTCTGCTTCGCCGCCGGCTGCCTGTTCGCGTGGAAGGCCCAGGTGCAGCACCGCGAGTTGGAAGAGGCCGCCGCGGCCGACGCCGCCCGCTCCAAGAAGCGCCGCAAGAAGGGCCGCAAGTAGCCTATGTAGGGGCTGACCTTGGTCAGCCCTCCCCAAGCGGGATCACCTCGCTTGAGCCTGCCCCCCGTAGGGGCTGACCTTGGTCAGCCCTCCCAAGCGGGATCACCTTGCTCGAGGAGGGGCGACCGAGGTCGCCCCCCACGGGATCAACCTGCACATCGTTCAAGAAAGGCATTCTGATGGCGCGCGCCCCCAAGGACCACAAGACCAACGCCCTGCGCGAGCTGGACGCGGCGGGCATTCCCCACGAGGAGCTGTTCTTCGACGCCGAGCCCACGATGACCGGCGAGGAGATTGCGCTCTCGCAGGGGGAGGATCCCGACGCCGTCTTCAAGACGCTCGTGACCCAGGGCAAGTCCGGCGGTTACTACGTGTTCCTCGTGCCCGTGGCCGCCGAGCTCGACCTGAAGAAGGCCGCCGCGGCGGCCGGCGAGAAGGCCATCGCCATGATCAAGGCCCGCGAGCTTCTGCCGCTCACCGGCTATGTGCACGGCGGCTGCTCGCCCATCGGCATGAAGAAGCGCTTTCCCACCTTCGTGGATGAGACGGCCCAGCTCTTCGATACGATTCACTTCTCGGGCGGCAAGGTGGGCTGCCAAATCCGCATGAACCCCGACGACCTCGGCCGCCTCATCCCCTTCCAATACGCCGACCTCACGGTGTAGGCTTGCGGTATACTGGCGGGCATGAACATTGCCTCGGTCATAGTCGACATTCCTACCCAAGCTCTCGACACCCCCTATTCCTACGCGGTTCCCGACGAGATGCTCGTCGGGGAAGGGGGGCGACCAGCCGCGGTGGGCTGCGCCGTGCTCGTGACGCTCGGCGGCCGCAAGGCCGTGGGCTATATTGTGGGCCTGGAAGAGGTCGTTCCCTCCCCGGATGAGGGCACCGACCTGTGGGGGACGCCCCAGTCGGCGGCCGATCTCAAGCAGGTGGAAGCGGTGCTCTCGGCGCCGTTTTTCGACGAGGAGGGGGCGGCCTGCGCGCTCTGGCTCGCCGAACGCTACGCCGCGCCGCTTTCCGAATGTGCGCGCTTGTTCACGCCGCCGCGGGCCGTGCCGCGCATCGTGCGGGGCCGCGACGGGCGCTGGCGCGTCGAGGAGCCGGCCATCGGGGAAGTGGACGACCGCTGGGTCACGCGCGGGCCGGCCTTCGACGCGTTCGCTCCCCGCAAGAACGCCGTGAAGCAGCAGGAGGTGCTGGCCGCGGTGGGCGCCGGCGACGTGCGCGTGGCCGAGCTGTCGCGGGGGTTCGGCGCCGTGGGTTCCACGTTGAAGGCGCTGGCCGCCAAGGGGGCTGTCACGGTGGAGCGGCGCCGGCGCATGCGCGGCATGGAAGACGGGGCCTCGCGCGCGGGCGCGCCGGCCGGCGGGGCGGCTGCTCCGGCCCCCACTGCGGCCCCGCAGCTCACCGAAGGCCAGCAAGCGGCCGTGGCCGCCATCGAGGCCGCCCGGGCCGCAGGCGACGGGCGCGTGGTGCTCGTGGACGGCGTCACCGGTTCCGGCAAGACCGAGGTGTACCTGCAGGCCATCGAGCGCACGCTCGCCGAGGGGCGCCGCGCCATCGTGCTCGTGCCGGAGATCTCGCTCACCCCCCAGACCGTGGCCCGCTTCCGCGGCCGCTTCGGCGACGCCGTGGCCGTCATGCACTCCCGCATGAGCGACGGGGAGCGCTACGACCAGTGGGACTTCATCAAAAGCGGCGCGGCCCGCGTCGTCGTGGGCGCCCGCAGCGCGCTGTTCACGCCGGCCGCCAATGTGGGGCTCATCGTCATCGACGAGGAGCACGAGGGCTCCTACAAGCAGGACTCCTCGCCGCGCTACCACGCGCGCGACGTGGCCGAGTGGATGATGGCGCGTGCCGGGGGCGCGCTGGTGCTCGGCTCGGCCACCCCTTCCATCGAGGCACTCTACCAGGTGAACAAGAACCCGCGCTGGACGGCGGCGGCACTGCCCGAGCGCGCCAACGGGCGGCCCATGCCCGCCATCGAGGTGGTGGACATGGCCGCCGAGTTCGCCTCCGGCTCCCGCGCCATGTTCTCCGGACGGCTCGCCCGGGCGCTGGGCGAGGAGCTCGCTCAGGGTCGCAAGGCGGTGCTTCTGCTGAACCAGCGCGGCTTCGCGAAGTTCCTTCTGTGCCGCGACTGCGGCTTTGTGCCCGAGTGCCCGCATTGTTCGACGTCGCTCACCTACCACGAACAGGGGGCCAAGCTCGTCTGCCACCACTGCGGCTACGCCGTGGCCGCGCCGCCCACCTGCCCCGAATGCGGCAGCCCCTACCTGAAGAAGTTCGGCGCCGGCACCCAGCGCGTGGAAACCGAGCTGCGCCAGCTCTTGGACGGGTTGCCCGGCGTGGGGCCAACGGTTCCCATCATCCGCATGGACGCCGACACCACCCAGGCCAAAGGCGCCCACCAGGAACTGCTGGAATCGTTCGCCGCCGCCGATGCCGCCGTGCTGCTCGGCACCCAGATGATCGCCAAGGGGCTCGATTTCGACGACGTCACGCTGGTGGGCGTCATCAACGCCGACACCCAGCTGCACCTGCCGGACTACCGTGCCGGCGAGCGCACCTTCCAGCTCATCGAGCAGGTGGCGGGCCGCGCCGGGCGCGCCGAGCTGGACGGGCGGGTCATGGTGCAGACCTACGAGGCCGACGACGTGGCCATCCGCGCCGCCGCCACCTACAACCGCGGGATGTTCCTGCGCGCCGAGCTGCCCAAGCGCAAGCTTTTAGGCTACCCGCCCTACGTGCGGATGGCCAACGTGCTTCTGTGGGGCGCCGACGAGCACGCCGTGGCCACCGAGGCCGAGCTTCTGCACGCCCAGCTGGCCGAGCTCATCCGCAACGAGGTGGGAGATCGCTGGCAGGTGCTGCCCGCCGTCCCCTGCGTGCTGGCGAAGCTGCGCAACACCTACCGCTACCACATCGTCGTGAAGGCGCCTTTGGGCGACGACCTCTCGGCCCCGCTGGTGCGCCTGTTCCGCGCCCGCAAAGTGAACCCCGCCGTCAACGCCGCCGTCGACATCGACCCTGTGGACTTGCTGTAGTAGTTAATGTACGGAAGATGATGATTGGAAGAGTGCGACATTTTGGTTTATGACATCACGGATAGCGATGCGGCTCGGAAGACTTTTGTAGCGATGCTCGATGAGCCTTTAGTCGATCAAGTGATTTCGGGACTTGCGAGCGATGATTCTGTCGCAGAGATGTTCGACGGTTTCAGAATAAAAGGTATGCATGTAACTACTTGCGATGATAATTGTGCCAGCATCATATCGAACGGAATTCTGCCATTGTGCGAGGTTTTGTCTAGGGGTTGTGCTCTAGGTAAGTTCTTGGAGGGGCATCTAGAGATTGATCTGCGAGATAACGCTCAGTTACTCGACAGCTCTTCTTTAAAAGCTTTACCTCCGTTGATTAGAAGCAAGCTACGATCTGACAATAGAGTGAGTGCATATCTTTACTCAGTTAGCAAGGATGAAGGCTATTACGAAAGACCTGAGATTTTGCATGATTGCGTATCGCAACGTCCTTTTGAAGCGCAACGAGTGATCGAGTCAAAATGGCGAGAAGGAAAGAGCTCCTTTTGCGTTTATTTTGAAGTGCCGTTTCAGAATGTATCAACTATAAGTTACGTTTATGCTGCTGATGAGCAGGAAGGTGGTCGCAACGCAAATTGGCTCTCCTCTGTCATTTGCGAGCTGCTGTGTCTAGCGCGAAAAGTTGGTGAAGGGGAAGTTGATTCGAGCATTGTAATGACGTTGAAGCCTGGATTGATCGTTAGTCCGGAATTCATTACGGACGTTGCAATATGCCCCTAGCACTAGTGTTAAAGCCAGACCTAAATCGCCAAAGCGGTCGAGAGAGCATTTTGTCCTGAATTCGTGTCATTATGGGATTCAACTTGTATCGTGGGCGACGGATTGATCCCTTTAGAATCTAGTCAGCTCCTTCCCGTCAGCCGTTGACGCTCAAATTGTCCTCTCACCTGGGGTGCAATATTTCGATAAGAAATCCCTAAGGAAAAATGAACCAAATACCCATGGAGGTTCCATGCTCGCGCGCGTAGACTTTCTTTCCGAGGGAGGGCCCGACTTCCGCTTCGGGCCCCGAACAAGAAGAGGAAAGGGGAGTCTATGGGAAAGACTGCGCAAACCTTCGGCAAGATCAGCCGCCGGTCGTTCCTCGGCCTGGCCGGGGCGACGGGAGTCGGCGTGGCGCTGACCGGCTGCGCGCCGGCCGCCAAGCAGGAGGAGCCGGCCGCAGACAGCCTGCCCGCCACTGGCGGCGATCCGCTCGATTACGACACCGTCAGCTGGTCTGCATGCCATGTGAACTGCGGCAGCCGCTGCCCGTTGAAGGCCTATGTGAAGGACGGCCAGGTCGTGCGCATCGACATTGATTCTGACGGCGACGACGAGTTCGGCCCCGGCAAGATCTACCAGATGCGCTCCTGCGTGCGCGGCCGCACCAACCGCCAGCGCATCTACAGCCCCGACCGCATCCAGAAGCCGCTGAAGCGCGTCGAGGGCACCAAGCGCGGCGAGGGCAAGTACGAGGAGATCACCTGGGACGAGGCCATCAACCTCATCGCCACCACCATGAAGGAGATCAAGGAGGAGTACGGCAACGACGCCTTCTACATCCAGTACGGCACCGGCGTACTGGGCGGTACGGTGTCGAAGTCGTGGCACCCCGACCAGACCATGTTCGCGCGTCTCATGAACTTGTGGGGCGGCTACCTGCGCCAGTACGCCGACTACTCCACCGGTCAGATCACCTGGGAGATGCCGCTCTTCAACGGCGACGCCTGGTCGAACAACGAGGTGACCGATCTCGTGAACTCCAAGAACATCGTGCTGTTCGGTAACAACCCGGCCAACACCCGTATGTCTGGCTCGGCCATGCAGTACCTGCTTACCCAGGTGCGCCTGCAGAATCCCGAGGCTACCATCGTGGTGGTGGATCCTCACCTGTCTGACACCGCCGTGGGCGTGGCCAACCGCTGGATCCCTATCCGCCCCGGCACTGATATGGCGCTCGTGGCCGGCATGATCCAGTACCTGTTCAGCGCTGGCAAGCTGGACGAGCAGCTCATCCGCGACAAGTTCGTCGGCTTCTTCTCCGACAGCTTCGCCGACGATGTGAAAGCGGCCGAGCCCACAAGCACCGCCTTCATGGGGCTCGACAAGTCTGGCGCGCTCACCATCGATGAGGATATGTCCTACGAGGCCTACCTCGCTGGCACCGGCGCCTATGCGGGCACCGGCGAGAAGACCCCCGAGTGGGCCGCCGGCATCACCGGTGTTCCGGCCGATACCATCCGCGAGCTGGCCGACCTGTACATGGACGGCCCCACGGCCACCATTCAGGGCTGGGGTCCGCAGCGCCACTCCAACGGTGGCAACAACTCCCGCGCCATCGCGATGATCGCCGCCATCACCGGCAACGTGGGCATCTCCGGCGGCGGCACCGGCGCCCGCGAGGGCGTGGGCGGCGTTCCCTTCGCCACGCCCACGGCTATCCCGTGCTTCCCCGAGAAGAACACGGTGGGGGTGTGCGTTTCGTTCTTCGACTGGTATCAGGCCATCGAAGACTACACGGTCATGAACGACGCCACCTGGGGCATCCGCGCCATCGATGAGACCGGTGTCACCAGCTACGCCGAGGAGCCCGGCACCCTGAAGCTTAGGGCCCCCATCAAGTTCATTTGGAACTACGGATCCAATGTCATGATGGGCCAGCACGCCGACATCAACGACTCGCTCCGCATCTACAACCTGCCTGATGAAAAGGACTCCGGCGTGCGCATGATCGTCACCGTGGACCCGTGGATGACGCCGACGGCTATGGCCTCCGACATCATCCTGCCCGGCACCACGCCCTTCGAGGAGGACGATCTCACCACTGGCGGTACCGCTTGGACCGGCTTCATCTGCTGCGAGTCGAAGGCCATCGAGCCTCTGTTCGAGGCCAAACCCATCTACGAGATCTGCACCCTTCTGGCCGACGCGCTCGGCATCAAGGACGAGTTCACCGAGGGCAAGACCCAGCTCGACTGGATCGAGTGGTGCTACAACGAGGGGAAGGCGGCCGGCGACGACTTGCCCGACACCTTCGAGGAGTTCCGCGCCGCAGGCCTCATCAAGCAGACTGACGACCACACGCCGGCCATCGCCGCGCCGGAGGGCCCGCTCGCCACGCCCTCGGGCAAGTACGAGGTGTTCTCGAAGCAGGCCTACAACCTGTCGCGCCAGTGGGACCTCACCGGCGGCGGGTATGTGCCCGACGACGGCCGCGACCAGATCACGGGCCTGCCCATCTGGTACGAGAACTTCGAGGGATACGGCGACCCGCTGCGCGAGGAGTATCCCTTCCAGCTCATCGGCCACCATACCAAGACGCGCACCCACTCCTCCTACGGCAACGTGCCGTGGATGAGCTCGGTGGCCCCGCAGCAGTGCTGGATCAACGAGGGCGACGCCGCCACGCTCGGCATCAACCAGGACGACACCGTCATTGTGTCCACCGAGCGCGGCCGCTCTCAGATGACCGCTAAGGTGACGAACCGCATCATGCCCGGGGTGGTCAGCGTGCCCCAGGGCGCCTGGTACGACCCGGAGACTCGCGACGGCGCTACCATCGGCGACCCCAGCGTGCTCGATTTGGGCGGCTGCATCTCGGTGCTGACGTCCTCGCGCCCAACGCCGATTTCCAAGGGCAACGGCGTCCATTCCAACCTGTGCAAGATCGAGAAGGCCTAAAGAGGGGGATAGATCATGGAACAGTACGGATTTTTCGTCAACACCGACATCTGCACCGGCTGCAAGGCCTGCATGACCTCGTGCTTCGACCGCAACAACCTGGAGGTGCCGCAAAAGTTCCGCAAGGTGTACGAGTTCGGCGGCGGCGAGTGGAAGGCCGACGATGCCGGTGCCTTTACCGCCACGGCGTTCACCTACTACGTATCGATGACCTGCGGCCACTGCGAGAACCCGGCCTGCGTGGCCAACTGCCCCACCGGAGCCATGCAGAAGGATCCGGAAACGGGCATCGTCAACAACGACAAGGAGAAGTGCATCGGCTGCATGACCTGCGAGAAAAGCTGCCCCTATGGGCATCCCGTGCAGCTGGACGACGGCCTGTCCCACAAGTGCGTGCTCTGCTCGGACGAGAACCCGGAGGGCGTGCCGGATCCGACCTGCGCCAAGGCGTGCCCGGTGCGCGCGCTCGAGTTCGGCACCCTCGCGGAACTGCGGGAGCGTCATCCCGAGGGCGTGAGCGCCCTGGGCGAGCTGACCGATGAGACGGCCCCCGCTGTGGTGTTCGCGCCCCATCGCGACGCGGCCAAAGGCGGCGTGCTGCACAACCCGCAGGAAGTAAGCCACGAGGCCTGAGCGCCAACGGCTTAAGAACGGGACACTAGCTTTACGGCGGCTGGTAGGGTATAACTCCTACCAGCCGCATCGGGCGTTAGGGAGGGTGCATGGAGAAGAAGGCGAGCCGGCCGCGCGCTGCCTGGAAGCAGGCGCGATAGAGCCATGACGATTTTTGGGCGACAGAGGAAGATCGGGCTGCGGACGAAGCTTATCGGGCTTCTCACGGTTGTTCTCGTGCTGATATCGGCGGTGTTCCTTGCGTTCACCTATGACGATCAATCGCGCCGCGCCGAGACCGATCTTCTGGAGAAGTCGCGGGTGCTCGTTACCGAGATGGATGCCATGTGGGATTTCATCTCGCTGAACCAGAACGTCATCAACTATACCTCCGACGGGGAGTACGACTACAAGGGACTGCATTGCGCCATTGCGGGCAAGTCGGTGGCGGCGCTGTTCTCCGAGAAGACGGATTACTCCATCCGCTTCACGAACTTGAACCCGCGCAACATCTACAATACCCCGGACGCCTACGAGGCCGCCGCCATCGAGACGTTTCTGGCGGATAAGGACACCGACGAGGTATGGGGCTATCAGACCGAGGGAGGCGATCAGGTTTTCCGCTATGTGCGGGCCATGGACGTCTCCAACGACTGCACCGAGTGCCATGGCCAGCCTGCCGGCGAGTTGGATGCGACCGGTTACCCGAAAGAGGGCTGGAGCGTGGGAGATGTGGCCGGAGCGGTGTCGGTGGTGGTGCCCGCAGATGGCGCCATGACCAACATGCGCGACGCCATCATCAGCAACATGATGTTCTTTCTTGCCGTGGTGGCGGCCATGGCGCTTCTCATCTACGTTGTCATCAGCCGACTCATTACCGAGCCCTTGACGGAGCTTCGAGCTTCTTTCTCCCGCGTAGCCGAGCCCGATGCGCACGCGACCGAGGGGGAAACGACCACTCCGAGGGTCTTTGGGCCAGCAGCCGTCGATGCGAATGAGCCCGCGCTCGCTCCAGGTTGCCTACGTGGCCTGCCGGCGCGAGGTTCCCTGGCCACGACCGACCGAGGCGTGCTGTACTCGTCCCGCGAGATAGACGACCTCATCGAGCAGTACCATTCCATGGCCCAGCGCTTGGAGGAGCTTTACGGAAGTCTGGAGTCGCAGGTGGCCGAGCGCACCGAGCAACTCTCCCGCGCTAATGCCGAGCTGGAGCGTCAACGTCGTCGAGTGGAGGAGATCAATGCCCAACTCGCCCGAGACAACCAGTACAAGTCCGATTTCCTTGCCATCGTTAGCCACGAGCTGCGCACGCCACTTACTTCCATTTTGGCTTTCGCCGAGCTCCTGGGCGAGTCCATCGGGCCCGGCCGGCCCGAGGCGCGCCGCCAGTTGGAGGAGATTGGCAAAAACGGCGCCATTTTGCTTGAGATGGTGGACAACGTGCTGGAGTGCGCCCGCATTCAGGCGGGCTCCGAGACGTTGAACCTGGAGCTGGTTGATCTGAACGACCTCGTGGGTATGGTAGAGTCGGCTATGGCGCCGGTGGCCGCCAAAAAGGGCGTAGCCTTTACCACCCGGGTCGACTTCGACGTGCCCCTCATCATGGGGGATTGGGAAAAGCTGCGTCGGGTGCTTGCGAATCTGACGAGCAATGCCGTGAAGTTCACCGATGCCGGCGGCGAGGTGGCTGTGCGCGTTTGCTGCGAGGCGGACGAGGATGACGCTCGCAAAGTGGTGATGCGCGTGACCGATACCGGCATCGGTATTCCGAAAGAGGCCCAGGAGCTTATCTTCGAGCGGTTTCGTCAGGAGAACATGTCCACGGTGCGCCGCTACGGCGGCAGCGGACTGGGGCTCTCGTTGGTGAAGGATCTGGTGGCCATGATGGGCGGCACCGTGGCTGTGGCAAGTGAGCCGGGGCGTGGCTCGACGTTCACCGTCGAATTGCCCGTAGAGGAGGAAGATCATGACTAAGGTGATGCTCGTCGACGACGACGCGTCTATGCAGGTGCTCATCGAGCAGATTGTACGCCGCGGTGGCTACGACTTCTGCTGTGCGGGCAACGGGGCCGACGGCCTGGAGATGCTGAGGGCCGAGCGCCCCGACTTCCTTATTCTTGATGTGATGCTGCCCGATATCAACGGTTTCGAAATCTGCGAGATCATCCGAGGTGAGGGACGCGAGGTGCCGATCATGTTTCTCACGGCCAAGGGCGACATTGTCGACAAATCAATCGGCTTTAAGGCCGGTGCCGACGACTATCTTGTGAAGCCCTTCCAGCCCGAGGAGCTGCTTTTGCGGCTGAACGCGCATTTGCGCCGTCGAGAACGCGATCGCGAGCGCCAGCATGAGGGACGCGACCGCCGTCCCGAGGCGTTCTCGGTAGGGGATTTGGAGATACGCTTCGGGAAGTACGAGGTTCGAATGCGCGGAGAAGTCGTGGCGCTGTCCTCCCGGGAGATCGAGCTTTTAGAGCTGCTCGCCTCCGATCCGGGCGCCGTGTTCACCCGCGATCAGATCCTCGAGGCGCTTTGGGGAAGCAAAGAGGCTGCCGACCCCAACTCCATCACCGTCATGGTGCGTAAGATCCGCGAGAAGATAGAGGACGACCCTTCCAAACCACGCTACCTCGTCACTATCTGGCGCGTCGGGTACAAGTTGGCCGAGACGATATAGGCCGTTCTTCTATTGGGACTGATTTTCCTTTGAGGTTCGCCGAAGCAATGGGGCAACTGCTGCAGCGGCATGGAGCCTTTCTTCCATGGAGGTTCCATGGATAATGCGTTTGTCATTGCGCTTAAACTTCCGGCCGGTTTTCTCTTGAAGGGGTCTTCTCTTTGTAGTATTCTTCTCTGCTGTATCTCTGCGCCAGAATTGTGTTTCTATGCCCAAAATCGGGCGCAGACGCCAGAGAAAGGACTATCGCGTGGCTGATGCTGCAAAGAAGAATCCTGAGAACGAAACCGAAGAGATCGTCGTGACCGAGGACGTCGAGGAGATGGATGACCTGGATGACGACGACATGGACAACGCGGAACCTCCCGCGAACGCGACGAACGACACTGCTTCCGACAGCCTGACCGAGGACAAGATCGAGGCCGGCATCGACTCCGAAGAGGATCTGCTCGACGGCATTCCCGAGGAGGAGCTGAAGGCCACCGTTGAAGCGGCTGCTCTCCCCAAGGTCACTCCCCGTACCAAGGCCCGCGCCCGCAATCGCGCCAAGCGCAACGCCGATGCCGGCGTGACCATGCTCACGGGCGATCCGGTGCGCATGTATCTGAAGGAAATCGGCAAGGTGCCCCTGCTCACCGCTGCCGAGGAGATCGATCTGGCCATGAAGATCGAGGCCGGCGTGGCCGCCACCGAGGAGCTGGAGAAAGCCGAGGCCGACGGCATCGAGCTGGAGCGTCGCGAGAAGCGCCGCCTGGGCCGCATCGAGCAGGTGGGCCTGGATGCCAAGCAGCAGCTCATCGAGGCGAACCTGCGCCTGGTCGTTTCCATCGCCAAGCGTTACGTGGGCCGCGGCATGCTGTTCCTCGATCTCATCCAGGAGGGCAACCTGGGCCTCATCCGCGCGGTGGAGAAGTTCGACTACACCAAGGGCTTCAAGTTCTCCACCTACGCCACCTGGTGGATTCGCCAGGCCATCACCCGCGCCATCGCCGACCAGGCCCGCACCATCCGCATTCCCGTGCACATGGTGGAGACCATCAACAAGCTTGTGCGCATCCAGCGTCAGCTTCTGCAGGAGCTCGGCCGCGAGCCAACCCCTGAGGAGATCGGCGAGGAGATGGGACTTTCCGCCGAGCGCGTCCGCGAGATTCAGAAGATCAGCCAGGAACCGGTAAGCCTTGAGACCCCCATCGGCGAGGAGGAGGACTCCCAGCTCGGTGACTTCATCGAGGACGACGCCGCCGTGGTGCCCCCCGACGCCGCCTCGTTCTCTATGCTGCAGGAGCAGCTGGCCAAGGTGCTGGAGGGTCTGGCCGAGCGCGAGCGCAAGGTCATCAGCCTCCGTTTCGGCCTGGAGGACGGCCATCCGCGCACGCTGGAAGAGGTGGGTCGCGAGTTCGGCGTCACCCGCGAGCGCATCCGCCAGATCGAGAGCAAGACGCTCGCGAAGCTGAGGCACCCCAGCCGGTCCAGCAAGCTTAAGGACTATCTCGAGGACTAGGGAACGACCCGACAGACCCGATGCCCGCGGCCTCGCTGCTGCGGGCATCTTCTTTTGCATGCAAAAACTTTTATAAAAATGGTCACAAAGTCGAGTTCTGGGTTTTCGCAATGACTCAAATTCGTATTTCTTGCCCGTCTCGACTCCTTCTACGGGCAAATTGGGGCGTAAACGTCGCCGCATCGCGAACAATGATGGTTCTGAAAACCCAAAAATCGATTTTGTGACCAGAAATTTCAAAATAATTGCAAGGAAGGCAGTGAGGGCCCTATGAATGAGACCGTTTATGAGTTCTTCGCCACGTGCCTGCCGGGCGCCGAGAAGCTCCTGGCGGATGAGCTGCACGGACTCGGCGTGAGGAAGGTGCGTCCGCTGTCCGGCGGCGCGTCGTTTTTCGGCGCGCCTGAGGACGCCCTGCGTGCGTGCCTGTGGTCGCGACTCGCGGGGCGCGTTAATCTCACGGTGGGTCGCGTGGTGGCGCGCGACGCCGATGCCCTGTACGCCGGCGTGCGCGAGCTTCCCTGGGAGGCGGTGATCGCCGAGGAGGCGAGCATCGCCGTGCGGGCGAGCGGCACCAACGCCGAGCTGCGCAACACCCAATTCGTCGCCTTGAAGGTGAAGGACGCCATCTGCGATCGTTTGGCCGAGGTTCGTGGCGCGCGACCCGATGTGAGTCCCCAGCAACCCGATGCCCTCCTTGAAGTGCGTCTTCGAGAGGAGAAGGCGACGCTCTCGCTCGATCTGTCGGGCCGCTCCCTCACACGTCGGGCGTACCTCGGCGATGAGGCCGCGGAGGAGGCGCCCGCGGTGGTGTCGCAGGCGGCGACGTTGCTGGCGGCAGTTGGTGCGGTCGAGCTGTTTGCGGAGGGAACGACGTTTCTCGACCCCGTCGACGACGACAGCATCCTCGCCCGCGAGGAAGCGGAGGTGCGCGAGGACCGGGCACCGGGCCTCTTGCGCGAACGATGGGGGTTCACGGGCTGGACGGCGTTTCCCGAAAAAGCCTGGGACGCTCTGTTGGACGAGGCGGACGAACGCTGCGAGGCGCGCATGGCGCTGCTTGCCACCGCGCCGGTGCGTCCCGATGCCCCCCGGCTCGTGGCCAGCGTCGCCTCGGCCTTTCGGGCCGACGACGACGCCGAGGCCGTGGCTGCCCGGGCTGCCTGCGTGGCCGCTTCCCGCGAGGCGCCGGCCGGTTCTCGCTTCGCCTTCGCCGGTTTCGAGGGCATGGCCGCGAAGTTCAAGGAGGAGCCGGCGGCGCGTCTCAAGCTTGGCCGCGGGCGCTCCGAGACGACGATAGAGGTGTTCGACGAGCCGCCGCGGCGTCCCGCCGTTATCGCCGTGGCCAACCCCGCCGGGGGTGCCGACATTCCCGTCGAGGTGAACGACCCGGCGGCCGTCCAGTTCGCGAGTCGTTTGCGTAAGGTGGCCCGCGAGCGGCGCAAATGGGCGGCGCGCGAGGGGGTGGCCTGCTATCGTCTCTACGATGCCGATGTGCCGGAGTACGCCTGCGCCATCGACCTGTACGAAGGGGCGGCCGCGGCCGAGGGCGAGCTGTACGCCCATGTGGCCGAGTACGCGCCGCCCAAATCCGTCGACCCCGGTCAGGCCCGCGCACGTTTCGAGGACGTGCTCGCCCTGGTGCCCGTCGTGCTGGGCATTCCGCCGGAGCACGTGTTCTCCAAGTCCCGCCTGCGCGCGAAGGGCGGCGGCCAGTACCGCGACGCCGGCGGTCGCCGTTTTGTGACCCACACGAGTGAGGACGGCTTGATCTGCGAGATCGATTTGGGCGGCTATCTTGATACGGGCATCTTCCTCGATCACCGCGTGACCCGCGAGATGGTGGGGAAGATGGCCGCCGGCAAGCGCTTCCTGAACCTGTTCGCCTACACGGGCGTGGCGACGCTGCATGCTGCGGCCGGCGGTGCGAAGGAGACGACGACGGTGGACTTGTCTCAGACGTACCTGGACTGGGCGGCCCGCAACCTTGCGTCCAACGGGTTCGCCTTCGAAGTTGCCGACAAGCCGAATCGGAGGGATCGAACGGGCGGAGGCTCGTCGAGGGGTCGGCGGGGAGGGGCGGCCAACAAGCTCGTTCGCGCCGACGTCACCCGCTGGATCGCCGAAGCGCGCCGGCGCCGCGATTGCTACGACCTCATTTTCGTGGACCCGCCGACCTTCTCCAATTCGAAGGCCATGGGCCGGCGCACCTGGGACGTGCAGCGCGACCACGTGGAGCTGCTCATCAGTGTCTCGCGTCTTTTGGCCGACGGGGGCGTGGCGGTGTTCTCCTGCAACTTGCGCACGTTCAAGCCGGCCATCGAGGAGCTGGGGCGCTGCGGCGTGGAGCTTGAGGACATCACCGCCCGCACCATCCCCCACGACTTTGAGCGAAACCCTCGTATCCACAAGTGCTATCTGGTGCGCCGAAAATAAATTTTCGCCTTTGGGAAAATAGGGTCTTGCAAAGCGAAGCCCCTTCGTTATAATACTATCTTGCGCGTCAGGGCAAAGGTTCTGAAAGCGACATTCCTCGGTAGCTCAACGGCAGAGCATCCGGCTGTTAACCGGAGGGTTGTAGGTTCGAATCCTACCCGGGGAGCCAGAATTTTACGAGTCCGCTTCGGCGGGCTCGTTTCTTTTCCAGTGCCGTTCCCGTGGAGCAATCACCTCATGAGAATTGTGACCTCGCATTCTGGGTTTCTTTGCTATTATTAACCAATCCGGCAAGCTGTTTTGTCGGCAACCGCAGAAGTGCGGGCGTGGCGGAATTGGCAGACGCGCCAGATTTAGGTTCTGGTGGGCAACCCCCGTGAAGGTTCAAGTCCTTTCGCCCGCACCATTTCCCGCCCGTGTTCCGTTTGGGTCGTGCGGCCGTGACGCGCCTTGTCAGAGGCGCGCGAAGACAAAGGAGAATTACCTTGGCAGTCCCCGCAGTATTTAGGAAGTACAACGAGATCAGCCTCATCAAGCGCATTCTCGTTGGCCTTGCCGTTGGCATCGTCTTGGCGCTGCTCATCCCGAATGCGCAGCCTTGGACCGACATCATCACGCTTCTGGGCTCGCTGTTCGTTGGCGCGTTGAAGGCCGTCGCCCCTGTGCTCGTGTTCTTCCTGGTCATCAGTGCCCTTTGCAACGCCCATGGCGCCGGCACCATGAAGACCGTCGTCGTGCTCTATGTCATCAGCACGCTTGTCGCGGCCATTGTCGCCCTCATCGGCAGCGAGATCTTCCCGACGTCCCTCACGCTCGACACCTCATCCATGGTGGAGCAGGCCGCGCCCGAGGGTATCGGAGAAGTGCTCACCACGCTGCTCATGAACATCGTGGCCAACCCGGTGGACGCGCTCATGAACGCCAACTACGTGGGCATCCTCGCTTGGGCCGTGGTGCTCGGCATCGCCTTGCGTGCCGCCGGCGAGCGCACCAAGGAAGTGTTCACCGCCATCTCCGACGCCGTCTCCAAGGCCGTGCGCTGGGTCATCAATTTGGCCCCCTTCGGCATCATGGGCCTGGTGTACGCCTCGGTGAGCACCTCGGGCCTGGAGATCTTCACCGAGTACGGCCACCTCATTCTGGTGCTCGTGGCCTGCATGCTCATCATCGCGCTGGTCACCAATCCCCTCATCGTGTGGATCTGCACGCGCAAGAACCCCTATCCGCTCGTGCTGCGCTGCTTGAAGGACTCCGGCCTGACGGCCTTCTTCACCCGCAGCTCTGCCGCCAACATCCCGGTGAACATGGAGCTGTGCCGCAAGCTCGGCCTGAACAAGGACAACTACTCGGTGTCCATCCCGCTGGGCGCCACCATCAATATGGCCGGCGCGGCGGTTACCATCACGGTCATGACCATGGCCGCCTGCCAGACCATCGATCTGGCGGTCGACCCGGTGACGGCCGTCATCCTGTGCGTGCTGGCCGCCGTGTCCGCCTGCGGCGCGTCGGGTGTGGCCGGCGGGTCGCTTCTGCTCATCCCCATGTGCTGCGCGCTGTTCGGCATCAGCAACGATGTCGCCATGCAGGTTGTCGGCATCGGCTTCATCATCGGCGTCATCCAGGATTCCTGCGAGACGGGCCTGAACTCCTCTTCCGACGTGGTGTTCACGGCCACCGCCGAGTACCGCCAGCTCATCAAGGAGGGCAAGGAAGTGCACCTGGGCAAGGACTCCTTCGCCTACCACGAGCTTTCCTAACAAGCTGCGTGCACCGCGCATTTCGAATCACATTGCGGAAGGGAGCCTGCGGGCTCCCTTCTCGTTTGCCCTTGTTTGTATCCGACGGCCGAGGTGGTGCCGACCTGCCGGAACGAGCGTACCAGCAGGTCGGGTTCGACTGCGTTCGATGGCCCCGGCCAAGAGGGGTCTCAGCGGGGACGTCTCGCCTTCGCCTTGTCTTGCTCGGCGCGCGGCGCGGCGGTTTCCACGAGGTGGCGGGTGGTGAGAAGGCCCGCTGCCATAAGGAGGCCGAGAGCGCCAAAGGAAAGGCGCATGGCGTCGGCCTGGGCGGACGCCTTCACGTCCACGAGCTTGTCGACCTGCGCGGCGTCGGCCCCCCAGGCTCTCGCCTCGTCGGAAAAGGCGCTGTCGCTCATGAGCGTCGAGGCGGTTTCCGCAGCGGGACCCACATAGCTCTGGTCGATGCCCGCCGAGGCGGCCTGGGACGCGAATCCTCCCGCCATGGTGAGGAGAAGGAAGGTCCCGGCAAGCGCGGTGCCGAGGGCGAGCCCTATGCTGCGGGCGGCTCCCTGGATTCCGCCGGACTGCTCGGCCTCCTCGCGCGTCACCGCGCAGGCGACGGCGTTGTTGGCCTGGGAGTTGACGGCGCCCACCCCGAAGCCGCCGAGCGCCATGCCGCCAAACAGGGCCGTCGTCACCCCGTGCTGCTGCACGCCCAAAGCCATGAGTCCGCACGCGCAGGCGATGGCGATAAAGCCGACGCGGATGATGAGCCGGGATGAGAGGTGCGGCGCGAGCTTGGGGAGAAAGGTGGCCAGAAGGAACATGGGGATGCCCGACAGGAGCGAGAGCATTCCGGTCTGCAGCGCCGTGAACCCGGTGACGAGCTGTAGGTAGGGCGTGGCCAGGATGCCGACCGCCCCCATGTAGAAGAACGGCAGGGCGACCGCCGACAGGCCCGCGCGCACGCTGGGGGAGGTGACGAACGCGCGCGGTATGAGGGGGTTGCCGCGGCGCTGGGCGCGCCGCTCGGTGGGAACGAGCAGTCCGAGGAGCACCAGACCCACGACGATGGCGGGCAGGGTGGGGGGCAGCCCGCACAAGGTGAAGGGGCAGAGCTTCTGGGGGCTAGCGATGCCCCAATCCGACAGGTGCGCCACGCCGAACAGCACAAGTCCCATGCCGAGGGCGGCCACGACGGTGCCGGCGACGTCGAAGTGCGTGTGGCCGCCGGAGGCGGGCGTGCGGGGGATGAGCCGCGCGCAGCAGAGCACTACAACGAAGTAGGCCGCCATGATGGCGAAGGTGAGCCGGAAGCCCGACGAGTCCATGACGATGCCCAGGATCAGGGGCGAGAGCGTCGAAAGGGCGGCCGCGCCGGCGATGGTGCCGAACGCGATGGCGCGCTGCCGTCCCTGGTAGAGCGCCGCGACCAGGCCGAGCACCGAGGGCGTGACCAAGCAGACGCCGAGTCCCGTGACAACGCGCCCGCCCCAGGTGAACGAGAAGATGGCGGGGGAGAGCGCCGCCGTGATCTCTCCCAGCGCGGCCAGGGAGAGGCCGATGGCCAGTGTGCGCCTCAGGCCGATCGTCACGCCGATGAGCCCGCCGGCGATCATGAACGCGCCGGCGATGAGCGAGAACAGCGTGGTCGCCATCTGGATGTCGTCGAGGGTGGCGCCCAAAGTCCCCACCAGGCTCGCCGTGGCGAGGTTCATCGCCGCGCTGTCACTCGAGGTGCCGATCTGGGCGAGAGCGAGAACGACCAGGGGCGCGTACGTCGCTTTCGCCGTTGTTTCCGTTCGCCGAGTTGCGCCCTCGGCGGTGAGGATCGTTGTCGCCATAGTGAACCTCTCAACTCGCCGCGGCGCCGTCTGGCGCCGTCTCGATATCTTGTTGTCTCGTAGGGAATTTTCCCCCGAATGCGCCCCTCGTCCTTCGTGTCGCCCGAAATCTCGTGCAACTGTTGCCATCTTGCCACGGTATCGTCGCCCGCGACTGTTGCGGGCGGGTCTACACTAGCGAGGGGAGACGCGCTCGCGTTTCCCGGATGCGTGTGAGGAGGAGCGATGAACAGTAGACAGGGGGCGCTTTTGAGGGCGCTGCTCGAGGCCAGCGATTACCGGACGTCCGCCGATTACGCTCGACGGCTCGGCTGCTCCGATCGCACGATCCGCACTGACGTGAAGGCCCTCAACGCCTTTTTCGAACACGAGGGATTTGCCACGCGGGTGGGCCGGCAGCGCGGCGCCGGCCTGCGGCTCTCGCTCGTGCCCGACGAGGAGAACCGCCTTGTGCGGCTGCTCGAAGAGAGCGAGACCGAGATGCACCCGCGCTACGAGCGGCTGTGCCAGGAGATGATCGCGCTGACATGCCATCCGGGGCCCCATACCGCCGAGAGCCTGGCGCGGCGCATGTTCCGCAACAAGCAGCAGATCCAGTCCGATCTGCGCTGGTGGCAGGGCATGCTCGAGGTGAGCGGGCTCTCGTTGTCCGTCGGGCGCCAGATCACGGTCGAGGGCCCCGAATGGACCATCCGGGGCTTCGTCATGTCCATGCTGTTCTCGTTTTCCACCGCCGCAGTGCGCCGGCGCATCCTGCCGTCGCTGTTCGGGACGATCGACCCTTACGACCGGCAGTTTCTGGAGCGCTGCATCGCCGAGATGCAGCGCGATCTCGGCTTCGAGTTCTCCAGCAACGCGCAGTGGCAGTTCGGCGTGTACCTGTGCATCATGGTGACGCGCATCCGGCTTGGATATGGGCTCACCTCCTGGCGCGGCGCGGACGGGGCCACGCCGTTTTTCGCCTACCTGAAGAAGCGGCTGGAGCGTCACTTCTCGCTTGCGGTGAGCGACGCGGAGATGGGGCTTCTGCGCGACATGGCCCATTGCTGCACGTGGCAGTGGAGCCTGGCCGCCATGGAGGCCTACGAGCCGGGCGAGCGGGCGCGCGCGGTCACCGACGACATCGCCTCGGCCCTCGAGAACGCGTTCGGGCTGCCGCTGCCCGAGGATCTGCGCAAGCCTCTGGCCATCCTGTTCGAGAGCGGCCTTGCGCGGCGCACGTGCGGCCTGGTCGCCCCGAACCCCAACGAGGAGGCCGTGAAGTACGAGACCATAGACGGCGCCTGCCTTCTCGCCTCGGTGCTCTGCGAGGTGCCCTCTCTTGTCGAGGCCGACCTGTTCAGCCCGGATTACGCCCGAATCGCGCTCGTGCTGCTCGACTACCTCGATCAGGCCGGCGCCCTGCGCTGCTACCGCGTGGGGCTTGTGGTGAGCTGCGGAATCGATCTGGCCCTGTGGGGCGCGCACCGCATCGAGAAGCTGACGAGCCGTCTCAAGGTGACCGACGTGCTGACGGAAAACGAGGTGCTCGCCGCCGTGGCGCGTCCGAACTCGACGCTGCTCGAGCGCTTCGACTTCCTCGTCTCGTTCGAGCCGCTGGATGTCGATTTCCCCAGCGTGACCGTGTCCCCGGGTGTCAGCCGCAGCGACGTCGACCATATCATCGCCTCGGTGCCGCTCTGGCGGCGGGGCCGGGAGGTGCACACCGCGTGGGAGCGGGAGACGCTTTCGGTGGGATCCTCCCCGGAGAGCCTGTTCGGCTCGCTCCACGAGCGCCTGTCGGCGGACGGGCTCATCGACATGCCGCCTGCACGCTTCGAGCGGCTCGTGTGGACGCTGTCTGTCGTGAAGGATCGCACGCTCGTGTTCGCCTGGTGCGGTTTGGGCGTCCGGAGAACGGGCATACGCATCTATCGCCTGGAAGAGGGCGAGGGCGCCGAGTGCGGGCAGTGCACCATGGCCGCCGTGCTCGTCGCGGCGCCCGGGGACCGGGCGGACCTCACCCCCCTCACGCAGGGATTCAAGCGGCTGGTGGAGGACTACGCCGACACCTCTGACTTGGTGAGCGACGACGGCTTCTTCGTCTGTTTCCCCGAGCCGGAGTAGGAGCGAGACCGGGGCGGCCCGGAAGGGAGTCGGCTGATTCGGCGCGGGTGCGGCGGCCTGCTCGGAGGGCGCTTGCGGGCCACGGGCCGGATGGCAGAAAGAAAGGGAGGCTCGCGCCTCCCTTTCTGCTTCGGTCGGTTTCCTCGATCGATCGGCTGCCGCTACTTTGCGTCGCGCTCGTAGAGGGTCTCGCCCTCCTTGATGGTGGCGAGCACCTGAATGTCGCGGATCTCGCGCGGGTCGACGGCCAAGGGGTTGCGGTCGAGCACCACGAGGTCGGCCAGCTTGCTGGTCTCGAGGGTGCCCTTATCGGCCTCCTCGCCGTACTGGTAGGCGCCGTTGTAGGTGATGGCGTGCATGGCCGCATACGGCGTCACCTTCTGGTCCTCGTCGAGCTGGACGCCGGCCTTGGTGATGCGGTTCACGGCGCACCAGGCGGCCTCTAGCAGGTTCGGGCGCAGCACCGGGGTGTCGGTGTGCAACGTGAAGGGCAGCCCCGCCCGCTCGGCATCGCCGCAGGCGCTCACGCGGCCGCCGCGCACCGGTCCGAGGTTGCGCAGGTGGGCGTCGCCCCAGTACCAGACGTGGGAGGCGAAGATCGAGGGGATCATGCCGATCTCGGCCATCTTCTCGTACTGGTCGGTGCGCGCCGTCTGGGCGTGGATCATCACCGGGCGCAGGGCCATCTTCTCCGGGTTGTCCGAAGCGTCCCGCGCCGCTTCGTAGACGCGCAAGAGCTGGTCGGCAGCTGCGTCGCCGTTGCAGTGGCACAGAAGCTGGTGGTTGGAGTCGATGGCCATCTTCGCGAAGGCGATGGCGTCCTCGTCGGTCATGGTGCTGTAGGCCACCCAGTCCTTCTCGCCGTCGGGGCCGGCCGTGTAGGGCTCGGTCATCCAGGCGGTGAGCCCCTGGGGGGAGCCGTCGAGGAACATCTTCAGGCCGCCGAAGCGGAAGTGCCCGGTGTAGTGCTGACTATCGAACTCGGCATTGTCGGCGAGCGTGGCCATCACGTCCGAGCCCCACATGGGGTAGCTCACGATGTCCATCTTCAGAAGGCCCGCCTTTGCCAGGCTCACCAGGACGCCGGCCATGTCGGGGGCGGTGGCGCCATCCTGGCAGGTGGTCACGCCGTGCTCCAGGTAGATGCGCTGCATGTCGGGCACCATGGCCGCGAAGTCCAGCCCCAGACGGGGGGTCGTCACGGCGTAGAGCGGGTTCATGGCCGCCGGCTCCTCGGCGTAGCCGTCCAAATCGCCCGAACCGTTGATGCGCCCGTAGCGGCCACCGTCCGGATCGGGTGTCGTCGGCGTGATGCCGGCCAGCTCGAGCAGGCAGTCGTTGGCCACGCCCATGTGGTTGGACACGTGCGTGATGAGCACGGGCACGTCGGTGGACACGGCGTTCGGGATGGACTTGTCGGGGTGGCGCTGCTCGACGAGGTTGTTCTGGTCGTAGCCGTTGCCCATGATGACGCCGTCCGGGCCGATGTTGCGCTCGGCGGCGAACTTCTTCAGCGTCTCAGTGATCTCGTCGAAGGAGGTGCACTCGGACAGGTCGGCGTACAGCAGGTACTGCAGCGCGCCGGTGAAGTGGCTGTGCGGGTCGATGAGGCCGGGCAGCACCGCGGCACCGCCCAGATCCACCTCCTCGGCGCCGTCGGCGAGACGGCGGGCCTCCTCGGCGTCGCCGATGTAGGCGATGCGGCCGTCGTCGACGAGGAGCGCGTCGGCGGTGTCGACGTCATCGACCATGGTGACGAAGGTGGCGTTGGTGAAAAGCCGTTTCATAAATTTCCTTTCAAACACGCGCGAGTTACATCTCGCGGTCGACTACCGGCTCGAAGGGCATCTCGTCGGCCGTCTCGGCCACGATGGTCTCCTCCTTGCCGTCCTCTTCCTTCTTGAAGATGGTGATCCAGCGGGTCGTGAACAGGCCGAGCAGGATTAGCACGCCGGAGACCACGTAGGAGGTGATGGTGGACTGAATGCGGGCATCGGAGTTCAGCTGCACCAGCTCGGCGCGCTGGGCATCGTCCATGGGGATGTCGGCGATGGTCTGCTCGAACTGCGCATCGCCCATGAGCGAGATGTTGCGCTCGGCCACGGCGGTGCGGATCTCGGGAGTGATGACGGGGCTGTCGGCCATGGCGTTGTCGATGTTGGCGGTGATGCCGAACAGGAGCACCGCGCCGATGGCGGCCACGCCGATGGCCTGGCCCACGTTGCGCATGGTGGTCTGGATGCCGCCGGACTGCGAGGCGTCGCGCTCGTTGACGGCCAGGGCCACGATGTTGTTGGCCTGGGCGGAGACGATGCCGGCGCCAGCGCCGGCCACGGCCAGGCCCAGCCACATGAGGCCGTTGACCTCAGAGCCGTGCAGCGAGAAGGCCATGGGGATGAAGGCGCAGGCCATCACGATGTAGCCGACCTGGATGACGCGGCGCGGGTTGGCGTTGGGCATAAACTTCGGAATGCCCAGCGAGAAGATGAAGGTGGGGATGCCGACGGCCAGCGCCATGACGCCCATGAGCACCGGGGACCAGCCGGCAACGAGCTGCAGGTAGGGGGACAGGAGGATAGCCTGAACGCCCATGAAGAAGAAGGTGATGGCGCTTGCCACGAGGCCGGCGCGCACCTGCGGGGTCTTCAAGAAGGACTGGGGCAGAAGGGCGATGCCGTTCTTCTGCTCGACGCGCTTCTCCACGGGCACCAGGATCACGAGCAGGATCAGGCCGAGAATGGCCATGGGCAGGGCCGGGGAGATGCCGAAGATGGTGAAGGGGCACTCGGCGAAGGGCTCGATGAGGCCCCAGGCGGAGATGCGGGAGAGGCCGACGAGGAACAGGAACAGGCCCGTGGCGGCGATGCCGGTGCCCAGCCCGTCGAACTTCAGCTTCTCAGCGGGCTTCTCGATGGCCGGCAGCTTGAAGGACAGCAGCAGCACCAGGGCGAAGTACACGGCCAGGGCGCCGAAGGTCACGCGGAAACCGCCGAACTGCATGACGATGCCCAGGAACAGCGGCAGGAAGGCCGACAGTCCCGAGGCGGCGCCGATGCAGCCGAAGGCCAGCACGCGGTTCTTGCCATGGTAGATGAACGGAATGAGGCCGAGCACCGAGGGGATCATGAAGCTGGCGCCGAAGCCGACAAGGATGCGGCCGCCCCAGATGAAGATCGTCATGTTCGGCGACAGCGCCATGACCAGCTCGCCGGCGGCGCACAGGGCCGCGCCGAGGCGGAAGTTGGTGCGCCAGCCGATGATGGTGCCCACCAGGCCGCCCGCTGCCATGAAGGCGCCGGCCATCAGCGAGTACACCATGTTCGCCAGCTGGATGTCGGGGGTCGTCGCACCGAGCACGTCGACCAGCTGTTGGTTGGCCAGTCCGAGCGCGCCGTTGTCGCCCGACGTTCCCATCTGCGCCAGAATCAACACGATAATGGGCAGCACGAGGAACTTCTCAACACCCCCCTCGGGATGTGTCGCTTTGCTCTTCGCCATTATGTCCTCCTTTAATCTTGGATGGGATGTCTACGCCGAAAAGGGTAGTCTCGTCGGCTCCCTTCGTTATTCGGCGGCGCTCATTGTAGAAAGATTGCTTCCTTTTCGCACATGAAGCATTTCCGTTGCAACGGAAATGCTTCATGTGCGAAAAGGAAACACCGGTTCCTATACTGCTCGACGGTCAATTTCCGCGCGGCCCTTCTCGGCACCCCGACAAGATGCGAGGGGGCGCGGTTTGCGAACGAGCATGGCAAGAAGAAAGGAATCACTTCATGGCAAAGACCTCCAAGACCCCGAAAGCCCCCAAGTCCTTCAAGTCCTACGCGCTGAACAAGTGCCTCATCGGCTACGGCGTGGTGAACGGCATCATCAACGCGGCCATCTTCGCCGGCATCAACGCCGGTGCTCCCGATGCGATGTTCGGCATGCACGACATCGTGCACGACCTCGCCTTCACCGGCCTTCTCCTCGGCATGCTGCTGTTCGCCTGCGTCGTGCCGCTCACCCGCATGGATCTGCGCAAGGGCGTTTTCTCCCTGCCCGGTGCGGCGGGCGGTGCCTTTCCGCTCGTCTCCTCGTCCTACGCGGTCTCCATTCTCGGCGTGGGCGCGCTCGCCGCGGTGGTCATGACCGGTGCCGGCGCCCTTCTTTCCTTGGCATTGCCGGCCGCCGGCGCTACCGTGACCGGCATGATGTTCCTCAAGGGCCTGGTGTGCGCTTTGGGCGGCGCGGTCGCCGGCTGGTTCACCATCAGCTTTGTGGTGCGCGGCCAGCAGAAGGCCGACGAGGTGGCGGCCGCCATGGCCTCCAAGACTGCCGAGGCAGCGCTCTAGGGCAATCTGCTTGGATCTGCGCTTGCGCCCGTCGAGATCGGTCTTGCGAGAGGCCGTTCCCGGCGGGCGCGCTTTGTTTCGAGCGAGGCGCGGGGGCTGCTTGTCGAAACAGGTCGGGAACGAATCGGTGGCTCGCCGATGGCAAGGTTGCCCCTAAGGTTCCTCCGTGCCCACCCTTCCGTAACGGCATTCCGGGTTTTCGCCGATGGCATCAGCGCGATGCCCATAATGAGGCGCGCCGGGCGACTTCGGCAAGTTGTGCCAGCAGACGAAGATCCCGATGAAAGGAATGCTCATGGCAAAGTCAATGGCTGGCTCGGCGCCCGCGGCGCCGACGCGGTCCGCTAAGCCGTTCAATTCATACTTGCTGAATAAGTGCATCGTCGGTTACGGCATCATCAACGGCATCATTAATGCGGTCATTTTCTATCTTATGCACCTGTCCGAGCCCGAGCTCCTCTTCAGCGAGGCCGACATCTTCCATGACTTCGCGCTTACGGGGGTTCTGCTCGGCATTCTGCTGTTCGTCATCGTGGTGCCGCTCACCCGCATGGATCTGCGCAAGGGCGTTTTCTCCGGGCCGAATGTCGCCAATCTCGGCGGCGCGGCGTCTCTCGTGCCGGCGAGCTACGCTCCGGCATTGCTCGTGGCAACGGTTGCCGCCACCGTCTCGCTGATGGGCGTCGGCGCTTTCGCCTGCGTGCTTCTGCCGCTGCCGCTTACCGTGACGGGCCTTATGCTGCTCAAGGGCCTTGTGTGCGCTTGCGCCGGGGCCGTCGCCGGGTACATCACGATCTGCTACGTCGTGCGCTCCGGCAAAAGCGAGGCCTAAGCGGCGGTCTGCAGAGTCCCGGTGCCCTGCTTGGGACGGGCGGGGATCGCCAGAGTACGTCGAATCGACGCTCCTGGGAGACGCGGGATGCCCCGCGTCTCTTTTTTGTGTCATGGTGTCGGTGACGTGTAGCCACTGTGGGAGGGTTGTGGCATAATAGCGAACCGTGCGCTTCCGCGGCGGATTCCCGTGGCGGATCGCCGAGGAAGTGTTCGCGCGGGCGATAAGCCCGTAACGTGTCAGGAAACGATGGAGGAACTATTCGTGGAAACTAAGGTTGAGTCCCTGGAGGGCAACAAGGTCAAGGTCACCGTCACGGTGGACGCCGCTGATATCGACGGCCGCATCAAGAAAACCTACAAGGACTTCGCTCGCAAGTACAACTTCCCGGGATTCCGCAAGGGCAAGGCCCCGCGCCCGGTTATCGACAACGCCCTCGGCGCCGAGGCGGTCGTCGGCACCGTCACCGAGGAGCTGCTGAACGGCACGTGGACGGCCGCGATCGACGAGGCCAAGCTCGCCCCGGTGGGCGGCCCGGTCATGGAGACCAACGAGATCGTGAAGGCCGGCGAGCCCTACGAGTACTCCTTCACCATCGAGCTGCGCCCCGAGGTAGAGCTTACCAGCTACGAGCCCGTGGCCATCGAGATGCCTTTCGCCGAGGCCACCGATGCCGAGATCGACGAGCAGGTCGAGGCCATGGCCGAGCACTACACCGACTATGAGGACGCTTCTGCCGCCACCAAGATGAAGCCGGAGAACTACGCCGACCTCACCATGAAGGCCACCGACGCCGACGGCAACGAGATCGCCGCGCTTACGAGCGAGTCCCGTCTGTACGGCCCGGGCACTGGCATGTTCTCCGAGGCCTTCGACGAGGAGATCCTCGGTATGAAGAAGGGCCAGACCAAAGAGTTCACGCTCGAGATTCCCGAGGACGAGACGGCCGTGCTTCTGGCCGGTCAGGCGGGCAAGCCCGTTACCTTCGAGGTCACCTGCAACGTGGTGAAGAAGAAGGTCACGCCCGAGGTCACCGACGAGTGGGCCAAGGAGAAGATGGGCTTCGAGTCCGTCGAGGACATGCGCGAGCGCATCAAGGAGTCGCTGGATATGCAGAAGAGCTCGCTGATGCCGCGCATCAAGGAGAACAACATCATGGTCGGGCTGCGCGACCGCGTCGAGGGCGACGTGCCCGAGTCCCTGGTTGAGCAGGCCGAGACGTCGCTGCTCCAGGACTTCTTCGGCCAGCTGCAGCAGGCCGGCATGACCTTCGACGCCTATCTGGCCAGCCAGAACATCACGCCCGATCAGTTCAAGGCCGACCTGAAGGCCCAGTCTGCCGACCAGGTGAAGGAAGAGCTCGCGCTCGAGGCCTGGGCTCGCCACAACAACATGGAGATCACCGATGCGGACGTCGCCGCCGAGTTCGCCAAGACCGGCGTGGAGGATCCCGCGGCGCTGGAGCAGGAGTGGCGCGACGCCGGCCGTCTGCACCTCATCCGCACGGGTCTTTTGCGCCAGAAGGCCATCGAGGATCTCATGGAGAACGCGAGCGTGACCGAGGTGGACTTCGCCGCCAAGGCCGCTGAGGAGAAGAAGGCCGCCAAGAAGGACGAGAAGGCCGAAGAGGCCGCCGAGTAGCTTTCCGGCTAGCACGTTTTCGAAGGGGCGGGTCTCACCGCCCTTTCTGCTATTTTCGCTAGGAGTCTTGCGCTGCGAACGGATGTATAGCAATATGATCTTGAACTATGTGGAGGCCGCTGCGAGCGGCCCTATTTACGAAAGCGAGGTATCTATGGGCATCGAACGCGTGAACAACGCCCTCATCCCCTACGTCATTGAGCAGTCGCCGCGCGGCGAGCGCAGCTACGACATCTACAGCCGCCTGCTCAACGACCGCATCATCTTCCTGGGCGAGCAGATCGACGACCACGTGGCCAACTCGGTCGTGGCGCAGCTTTTGCACCTGGAGGCCACCGATCCGGACAAGGACATCTCCCTGTACATCAACTCGCCCGGCGGCTCGGTCACGGCCGGCCTCGGCATTCTGGACACCATGAACTTCATCAAGTGCGACGTGTCCACCATCTGCATCGGCGAGTGCGCCTCCATGGCCGCGGTGCTCCTCTCCTCGGGCACCAAGGGCAAGCGCTTCGTGCTGCCGAACTCCATGGTGCTCATCCACCAGCCCTTGGGCGGCGCCCAGGGCCAGCAGACGGAAATCGCCATCGTGGCCGACTTCATGCTGAAGACGCGCAAGCGCCTGAACAAGATCCTGTCCGAGAACACCGGCCAGTCCATCGAGAAGATTCAGCTCGATACCGAGCGCGACAACTACATGACCGCGGAGGAGGCCAAGGAATACGGCCTCGTCGACGAGATCATCTACCATCACGGCGCCATGCCCGGAGAGAAGAAGAGCGAATAAGACCCCATGAACCATCGTCACGACAATTACGGCCCCACTGACACCAATTATTTCTGCGCCTTCTGCGGCAAGACCGGAGACCAGGTCAACGCCATGATCTCCGGCCCCAACGGCATCTATATCTGCGACGAGTGCATCTCGGTGTGCGCCGATGCCATGATGCGGGACATGGGCTACGCCATGGCCCAGGAGGTGGAGATGCTGGAGGACGATCCCCGCCGCATGGGCTGGATGAACCCGCCGGCCGCCCAGGTCGAGCGCCAGGCCAGTCCCGTGGTCGACAACGCCCCCTCGCCGGCCGAGGTGCTGGGAGATTTGCCGACGCCCCACGAGCTGTACGCGCGCCTGTCCGAGCACGTCGTCGGCCAGGAGGAGGCCAAGCGCGCCCTTTCCGTGGCCGTCTACAACCACTACAAGCGAATCTCCATGGGCGCCGCCGCCCAGGAGGGCGACGTGGAGCTGGCCAAGTCGAACATCATGCTCATCGGCCCCACCGGCTCGGGCAAGACGCTTCTGGCCCAGACGCTGGCCCGCACGCTGAAGGTGCCCTTCGCCATCGCTGACGCCACCACGCTCACCGAGGCGGGATACGTGGGCGAGGACGTGGAGAACATCCTGCTCAAGCTCATCACCGCCGCCGACTTCGAGGTGCCCCGGGCCGAGATCGGCATCATCTACATCGACGAGATCGACAAGATCGCCCGCAAGGCCGAGAACCTCTCCATCACCCGCGACGTGTCCGGCGAGGGCGTCCAGCAGGCGCTCCTCAAGATCGTCGAGGGCTGCGAGGCGAGCGTGCCTCCCCAGGGCGGCCGCAAGCACCCCCAGCAGGAGCTCATCCCCATCGACACGACGAACATCCTGTTCATTCTGGGCGGTGCCTTCGTGGGCCTGGCCGACATCGTGGCCCAGCGCGTGGGCACCACGTCCCTCGGCTTCGCCAGCGAGCTGCCCGCCTCCAAGAAGGAGTCCGAGGCCGAGCTTCTGAAGAAGGTGCTGCCGGAGGACTTGAACAAGTACGGCATGATCCCCGAGTTCGTGGGCCGCATCCCGGTCATCACGTCGCTGAACGAGCTGTCGGAGGAGGATCTCGTCCGCATCCTCGTCGAGCCGAAGAACGCGCTCGTCAAGCAGTACACCCGCATGTTCGAGTTCGAGGACTCGCGCCTCACCTTCGAGCCGGCGGCGCTTTCCGCCATCGCCCATGAGGCGGTGGAACACGGCACCGGCGCCCGCGGCCTGCGCTCCATCTGCGAGCGCGTGCTCATGGACGTCATGTACGACTTGCCGGAGCACAAGGGCGCCACCTCCGTCACGGTGCGCGCGAGCGATATCGCCGGTGAGACGCGCCCCGAGATCGTCGAGATCGCCGACGGAAGCGCTCAGGTGGCTCTTTCTGCGTAAGGCAGCGGGCCTTCTGTGCGATAATCGCCCAAGGCAATCTGGCGGGCGGCCGCGTGCGTGCCGCCCGCCTTGTTTTATACCGAGCAATCAGGGAAAGCGAGGGCAAGGGCCTATGTCCGAGGACAAGAAGAAGTCCACCGACTACGCCGCCATGGAGCGGCCCATCTTCGAGGCGTGGAAGGACGCCGGCTACTTCCAACGCACGCCGGGCTTCGGCGAGCATGCCGACGAATCCTACACCATCGTCATCCCGCCGCCGAACATCACCGGCGTGCTGCACATGGGGCATGCCCTGAACGACACCATCCAGGACGCCTGCATCCGCCGCGCCCGCATGCGGGGCTTTAAAACCCGCTGGATCATCGGCACCGATCACGCCGGCATTTCCACCCAGACCAAGGTGGACAAGCGTCTGGCCGAGCAGGGCATCTCGCGCTTGGAAATCGGCCGCGAGGCGTTCATCGAGGAATGCTACAAGTGGCGCGAGGAGTACGGCACCACCATCGTGAACCAGATCAAGGGCATGGGCTGCTCCTGCGACTACTCCGACGAGCACTTCACGCTCGAGCCGGCCTACGTGCGCGCCGTGCGGAAGCTGTTCACCGACTGGTACCACGAGGACATCATCTACCGCGGCAAGCGCATCGTGAACTGGTGCCCGCACTGCACCACGGCCATCGCCGACGACGAGGCCGAGTACGTGGACGAGGCGGGGCATCTGTGGTACCTGCGCTACCCGCTCGCCGAGCCGGTGGACGGCCTGGAGTACCTGGTCGTCGCCACCACGCGTCCCGAAACGATGCTGGGCGACACCGGCGTGGCCGTCAATCCCAAGGACGAGCGCTTCGGGCACCTCGTCGGCAAGACGGTGAAGCTGCCGCTCGTGGACCGCGAGATTCCCATCTTCGCCGACTGGCACGTGGATACCGAATTCGGCACGGGCTGCGTGAAGGTGACGCCGTCGCATGACCCCAACGACTGGGCCATGGGGGAGCGCGCCGGTCTTGAGCGCATCAACATCTTCGACGAGACGGCCCATGTCGTGGAAGGCTACGGGAAGTTCTCCGGCATGGACCGCGACGAGGCCCGCGAGGCCATCGTGGCCGCCTTCGACGAGCTGGGCCTGCTCGATCACGTGGAGGATCACGACCATTCCGTAATGACCTGCTACCGCTGCCATACCAAGCTGGAGCCCTGGGAGTCCGAGCAGTGGTTCGTGGCCGTGGACGCCCTGAAGGAGCCGGCGGCCCGCGTGGTGGAGGACGGCTCCATCCAGTTCCATCCCGCGCGCTGGAAGCAGGTGTACCTGGACTGGCTCGCCAACCTGAAGGACTGGTGCATCTCCCGCCAGCTGTGGTGGGGCCACCGCATTCCCATGTTCTACTGCGACACCTGCGGCTGGGAGGACGCCTCGGTGGAGGAAATCGAGGTGTGCCCGGTCTGCGGCGCGCCGGTGCGCCAGGACGAGGACGTGCTGGACACCTGGTTCTCCAGCCAGCTGTGGCCCTTTGCCACCATGGGCTGGACCGAGGAGGGCATGGACGCCCCGCAGATGCGCGACGCCTACCCGACCCAGGTGCTCTCCACGGCCCGCGACATCATGGGCCTGTGGGTGGCGCGCATGGTCATGGCCTCCATGTACTGCTGCGACGAGACCATCCCCTTCGACGACGTCATCATCCATCCGACGGTCATGGCCGCCGACGGCAAGCCCATGTCGAAGAGCCGCGGCAACGGCGTCGATCCGCTGCGCCTCATGGAGGACTACGGCGCCGACGGCATGCGCTTCGGCCTGCTCATGCAGGTGACCGGCGCCCAGGACTTGAAGTTCAACGAGGCGAAGCTGGAAAGCTCCCGCAACTTCGCGAACAAGGTGAAGAACGCGAGCCGTTTCGTGCTCATGAACCTGGAAGGGTATGAGCCCGGCGCGCCCGAGCCCACCACGCCGGCCGACCGCTGGATCTTCTCGCGACTGGCCAAGATCGTCGCTGCGGTGGACGCGGCCTACGATAACTTCGAGTTCGGCGAGATCACCCGCGAGCTGTACAGCTTCGTGTGGAACGAGTTCTGCGACTGGTACATCGAGTTCTCGAAGGCGCGCCTGGGGGCCGACGCCGATCCGGCCGACCGCGTCGTGTGCCAGCGCAACCTCGTGTTCGTGCTGGGGCAGATCCTGCGCCTTCTGCATCCCATCATGCCGTTCGTGACCGAGCAGGTCTACGGTGAGATGCCCAAGGATGCCGATGCGGCTCCGATGCTCATCGTGGCCGCGTGGCCCGATGCGGGCGAGCTCGCCGCCTATGTGGACGAGGACGCCGAGCGGGCCATTGCCATGGTGTGCGAGGTGGTGGGCGCGGTGCGTTCCACCCGGGCGCGTTACGGCATCTCCCCGAAGACGGCGCTGCCCGTGGCCGTGAAGGTGGCCGACGAGGCCGACGCCGCGCTGCTTATCGCCCAGGAGCACCTGGTGCGCCAGCTCGCCAATGTGGAGGAGTTCGACGTGGCCGTGGAGGCCTCCAAGCCCGCCGAGTCCGCTGTGGTGCTGGGCTGCGGGCTCGAGGTGTACATCGTGCTGGCGGGGCATGTGGACTTCGCCGCCGAGCGCGCGCGCCTCGTGAAGGAGCGCGACGGTGTGGCCAAGGACGCTGCCAAGTTCGAGAAGAAGCTCGCGAACCCCGGCTTCTTGGCAAAAGCGGCCCCCGAGATCGTCGAGAAGGACCGCGCCAAGCTGGCCGACCTCACCGACAAGCTCGCGCGCTTAGATGCACAAATCGCGGAGCTGGGGTAACGCACGAGAGAGTTTGCTATAATGGGTCGACACGTCATCAATTGCACTCGAATCAGAAGAGGTTGATATGAGCGAGCTTCTTGCCCAGCTGTGGACGCCGGAGATGCAGGCGGCTTTTACCGTCGTTTTGGTCCTGCTGGTCATTTTGTACGTGCTTTCCATCGTATGGGTCGTGCGCGACGCCTATCTGCGTGGCACCGCCTGGTACATCTGGGCCGTGGTGGCGCTCGTGCCGGTGCTGGGGCTTGTGGCCTACTGCCTGCTTCGCCCGCCGCTGCTGCAGCTCGACCGCGACGAGCAGGAGCTGGAGATCGCGCTCAAGCAGCGCCAGCTCATGAAGTACGGCGAGTGCGCCAACTGCGGCTATCCCGTGGAGGCGGACTTTGTCCTGTGCCCGAACTGCCACACGCAGCTGAAGAACCTCTGCATGCGCTGCAACCACGCGCTGGAGCCCTCCTGGACGGTGTGCCCGTACTGCGCTACCCCCGTGGGCGCCCCGGCGCCGCATGGCACCCGCCAGCGCCGCCCCTCCGGCCAGGCGCGTCAGAGCCGCCCGGCCAGCCAGGGCTAGGCTTTTTCAACAAGTTAGCCTAAAGGCAGAGCCGCCCCCGTGCGGCTCTGTTTTAATAGGGGAGCACCGGAATCCCGGTGCTTCGAAACGGAGTCGGGGTAGTCAACGCCCCGGCGGAAACCGCGCAGGCGCTCTGTGCGCGCCCGGCGCGAGGAAAGGAGTTCCATGAACATCGTACTGCCCGACGGATCCGTCAAGGAGCTGGAAGAGGGCGCCACCGTCGCCGACGTGGCCGCCTCCATCGGCGCGGGGCTCGCCCGCGCGGCGCTGGCCGGCATCGTCAACGACACCCCCGTCGATTTGGACGCCGTCGTCTCCGACGGCGATTCCGTGGCCATCGTCACCGCCAAGAGCGACGAGGGCCTCGAGCTCATGCGCCATTCCACGGCCCATCTCCTGGCCGCCGCCCTCACCGATTTGTATCCCGGCGTGAAGTTCGGCGTCGGCCCGGCCATCGAGAACGGCTTCTACTACGACATCGAGCTGCCCGAGGGCGCGACTGTCTCGCCGGACGACTTCGCCGCCATCGAGGCGCGCATGGCCGAGATCGCCAAGTCTGCCGCCGCCATCACCCGTCGCGAGGTCACCCGCGACGAGGCGCGGGAAATCTTCGCCGATCAGTCGCTCAAGCTCGAGCTCATAGACGAGCTGCCCGAGGACGAGGCCATCTCCATCTACCAGCTCGGCGACTTCACCGATTTGTGCCGCGGGCCGCACGTGCCCGACACCGGCAAGCTCGGCGCCTACAAGCTCACCAAGGTGGCCGGCGCCTACTGGAAAGGCGACTCGAACAACGAGATGCTCACCCGCATCTACGGCACGGCGTTCCTCAACAAGAAGGAGCTGGAGGAGTACCTGCACAACCTGGAGGAGGCCGAGAAGCGCGACCACCGCAAGCTCGGACGCGAGCTGGGCATCTACATGATGGAGCCCATGGCCGGCGTGGGCCTGCCGCTGTACCTTCCCAAGGGCGCGCGCGTCATCCGCACGCTGCAGGAGTGGCTGCGCCGCGATCTGTACGAGCGCGGCTACGAGGAGGTCATCACCCCGCACATCTACAACGCGGACGTGTGGAAGACCTCGGGCCACTACGGCTTCTACCACGAGAACATGTACTTCTTCCAGATCAACGAGGGCACCGACGAGGAGCCGCGCTACTCCGAGTATGGCGTGAAGCCCATGAACTGCCCAGGGCACGTGATCATCTACAAGAACGAGCTGCACTCCTATCGCGATCTGCCGCTGCGCTACTTCGAGTTCGGCACCGTGTACCGCCACGAGATGTCCGGCGTGGTTCACGGCCTGCTCCGCGCCCGCGGCTTCACCCAGGACGACGCCCACATCTTCTGCACTAAGGATCAGGTGGTCGACGAGGTGGTCGCCATTCTGGAGCTGGTCGACTACATCATGGGCACCTTCGGCTTTACCTACGAGGCCGAAATATCCACGCGCCCGGATAAGTCCATCGGCACCGACGACATGTGGGAGCACGCCACCGAGTCGCTGAAGGAGGCCTGCGCGCGCCGGGGCCTCGCCTACGACATCAACGAGGGCGACGGCGCCTTCTACGGCCCGAAGATCGACATCAAGGTGAAGGACGCCATCGGGCGCACCTGGCAGTGCTCCACGGTGCAGATCGACTTCAACATGCCCATGCGCTTCGGGCTGACCTACCGCACCGAGGACAACACCGAGGAGACCCCCTGGATGCTGCACCGCGCCATCTTCGGCTCCATCGAGCGCTTCCTCGGCATCCTCATCGAGCACTACGCCGGCGCCCTGCCGCTGTGGCTGGCCCCGGTGCAGGTGGCCGTCATCCCCATCGCCGACCGCCACAAGGAGGCGGCGGCCGAGTTCGCCGGCGAGCTGAAGAGCGTCGGCGGCCGCGTGGAGGTCATGGATCAGAATGAGCCCATGAAGGTGAAGATCGCGAAGGCCCAGAGCCAGAAGATCCCCTACATGATCGTCATGGGCGACAAGGAGGTCGAGGAGAAGCTCGTCAGCGTGCGCGAGCGCTCCGAGGGCGATTTGGGTCAGTGGGATCGCCAGAAGTTCATTGACGTGATCAGGGACGCCGCCATCTAGACCTATAGCCAGAAACTATAGGTAACACCGCGTCAAACGGAAGGCTCCGAGGGTACACTGCCCTCGGAGCCTTTTGCGTTCCGAAGGAACGAGTGCGGGATCGAAGGGGCCGGATGCCGAAGGGGCGGAAGGCCGGTGACGAGAGGAGAGGGGCATGAGGAGGACGTTCTCCACCTATGGCGCCAAGATGCGCCAGGCCAATCGGGAGGCGGTGGCGACCGTCGTCGCGCTGGCGGTCATCGTGGCCGTGTGGCTTGTGGGCGGTATCGGGCTGGCCGGCTGCGGCATCGAGGTGTTCTCGACGCCCATCTGGATCATCGGGGGCACCTTAGGCCCGTGGGTCGCAGCCGTTGTCTGCGCCGTGGTGCTCGCGCGCTGCGTCTTCGCCGACTTCAGCCTCGACGACGACGCCGAGGCCGTCGCCGAGGCGGCCTCCGTGGGCGCAATGGGTGCCGAAGGGGAGGAGGCCCGCCGTGGCTAGCCTCGCATCGCTCATCCCACTCGTCCTCTTCCTCCTCATTGCCCTGGCGGCGAGCATCGTCGTGCGTCGCCGCGCCGATGCGACCGGGGGCGGCTTCGTCAACCGCTACTTCATCGGCAACCGCGCCCTCGGCGGCTTCGTACTGGCCATGACTACCATCGCCACCTATGGCTCGGTGAGCTCCTTTGTGGGCGGGCCCGGCCAGGCATGGCAGATCGGCTTCGGCTGGGTGTACATGGCCGTGGTGCAGGTGACGGCGCTCGTTCTGCTCTACGGTATCTTTGGGAAGAAGATGGCGCTCGTCTCCCGCAAGCTGGACGCGGTCACGGTAGTGGACGTCGTCCGCGCCCGCTACGGTTCCAATGCGCTCGCGAACGTGTCGGCGCTCGTCATCGTGCTGTTCTTCGCCGCCACCATGGTGGCCCAGTTCGTCGGAGGCGCGAAGCTCTTCGAGGCGGTGACCGGGTACTCCTACCTGGTGGGTCTGGCGCTGTTCGGGGTGGCGGTCGTCCTGTTTACCACCATCGGCGGCTTCCGCGGCGTGGCCGTGACCGATGCCCTCTGCGGCATCATGATGCTCGTGGGAATCGTGGTGCTCGCCGGGGGCATTCTGTCCGCCGGGGGCGGCTACGAGGCCATCATGACCTCCATCAAGGAGACCTCGCCTCAGATGCTTGAGCCCTTCGCCGGGGGCGCCATGCCGCCGTCTCTGTACTTCACCCAGTGGCTGCTCGTGGGCGTGTTCACCTTCGTGCTGCCTCAATCGGTGGTGCGCACCATGGGCTACAAGGACGTGAAGTCGCTGCACCGCGCCATGATCTGGGGCACGGTTATCATCGGCGCCATGATGATCGGCGTCACGTCGCTCGGCGTGCTCTCCGCCGGCGTTCTCATGGAGGATCTCGGCGCCTACGGGGGCAGCGTGGACAACATCATTCCGACGGTCATCACGGCATCGCTGCCGCCGGTGCTGGCGGGCATCGCCATCATAGGTCCGGTGGCCGCGTCCATCTCCACGGTGTCGTCGCTGCTCATCTCGTCGTCCTCGGCCATCATCAAGGACGTTTACCTGCACTGGTGCGATGACCGCGGACGCGCGCCCTCCCAGCGCTCCGTCGCCCTTTCCAGCCAGGCGGTGACGCTGGCGGTGGGCCTGCTCGTGTTCGTGCTCTCCATCGTGCCGCCGGACGTCATTTGGAAGATCAACATGTTCGCCTTCGGCGGCCTGGAGACGGCGTTTCTGTTCGTGCTCGTCTGCGGGTTGTTCTGGAAGCGGGCCAACGCCACGGGCGCTCTGCTCTCGCTCGCCGGCGGCACATTGGCCTATTGCGCCGCCATGGCCGCGGGCTTCAAAGTGGCCGATCTGCACCAGATCGTCATCGGCGTGGCGGTGGCCGGCGTCCTCATGGTGGTGGGAACGCTCGCTGGCAAGCAGAAAGAAGCCGCCCGTATGGACGTCTTCTTCCCGACGGACTAGTGCCGCGGTCGGTCAACGCGGCGCGCCCGGATCCTTTTCGGGATCCGGGCGCGCTTCTTTTATGAATGGGGTTTTGGCGCTCGGGCGTCTTTATACGGCCGAGGGAGCCTCCTCAATGGCCTCCTTGGCCTCCAGAAACTCGGAGGCGGATTGGGCGCAGTTGGCGCCGTCGGCCACGGCAGTGACCACCTGGCGCAGCTCCTTGGTGCGCACGTCGCCGGCGGCGAACACGCCGGGCATCGTGGTTCTGCCCATGGCGTCGGCGACGATGTAGCCGCCGCCGTCGGTTTCCAGGTCGCCCTCCAAAAAAGCGGTGTAGGGCCTCATGCCGATGGCGATGAACACGGCCGAGGTGGCAAGCACCCGCTCGTCGTCGGTTTTCACGTTGCGCAGTTTGAGTCCCGTCACGCGCCCGTTCTCGCCCGTGATGAACTCCTCGGCAACGCTGTCCCAGCAGAACTCGACGTTGCCGAGCTCGCGCAGGCGCTCATGGTAGATGGCCGTGGCCCGCAGCTTGTCGCGCCGGTGCACCAGGTACACCTTGCGGCAGATGCGGGACAGGTAGATGACGTCGGCCGCCGCCGTGTTGCCGCCGCCCACGACCACCACGTCCTTGTCGCGATAGAAGTTGCCGTCGCAGGTGGCGCAATAGGATACGCCGCGGCCGCGCAGCTCATCCTCGCGGGGCAGTCCGAGCTGGCTGGCCACCGCGCCCGTGGCCACGATGACCGTGCGGGCGAAGTAGGTGTTAAAGGGTGTGACGAGCTTGTTGGGCTCGGCGGAGAAGTCCACGGAGGTGACGTCTTCCATGATGGCCTTCGCCCCGAAGGAGAGGGCCTGATCGTACATGTCCATGGATAGCTCGAAGCCGCTGGTGGATCGGGTGTAGCCGGGGTAGTTCTCCAAGTGCTCGGTTTGGGCGCACTGGCCGCCGGGGGAGAGGCGCTCGAATAGCGCGGTGGAAAGTCCGGCGCGGGCCGCGTACAGCGCCGCCGTGAGGCCGGCTGGGCCCGCGCCGATGATGGCGAGGTCGTACACCTCCTGGCCCTCATCGGGCTCCACCGGCGCGCCCATGCGGTTGTCGGTAACTTGGTCAGTCATAGTCGTGAGTCTCCCTCGGGCGGGACCACGCGGTATTCTGATTCGCTCAGACAGTCCTCGCTCTGCGAAACAGGACATTTAGTCCTGTTTCGTTCGCTGCGGAACTCGCTCGGTCAGAACACCCCGTGTTCCCGCTAAACATTGCCACGGTTGAAGCTAGAGCATCGCGAGGATGTTCTGCTTGGGCTGGGCGCCGAGGCGCTCGTTTTTGATCTGGCCGTTCTCGAAGACGATGAGGGTCGGCACGCTGGAGACCTGGTACTTGAAGGCCAAGTCCGGACTCTGATCGATGTCCACCTTGTAGACGGCCACCTGACCCGCCTTCTCGGTCGCGATCTCGTCGATGACCGGCGCTACCATGCGGCACGGGCCGCACCAGGTGGCGAAGAAGTCGACGAGCACCGGGGTCTTCGCCTCGAGCACCTTCGTCTGGAACTCGTCAGCCGTCTTGATTACCTCAGCCATGTTATCCTCCTAAATGGATGTTCGTATAGCGCGGAATGGGCCGAACTCGCCTTGGAGCGCATCGGCTGGAATCCGCTTCTGCCCGGTATTCTAGCCAAAGGCGCCGCCGGCGCGACGCCGCGTCAAGGGGCTGACACGAAACCGTGGCACAGACGGCAGATAATCTGCGGCTGAATCGCTCACGTCTTCAACAGTCTGTCATCGCCGCTCCCTGCATGACGCCCACATTCGCTAAAATGCCTATAGTGACTCGAGAGCTGCGCAGGTTCGCGCATCGGGAGAGAAAGGAAGCGTCATGGCGGTCGATCTGGTCTCGCTGGCCCTCATATCGCTGGTGTCCGTTGCGTGTCCCATCATTGCCGGGCTCATTCCGGGCAAGCCGATTCCCGAGACGGTGCTCCTTCTTCTGGCTGGGGCGCTGCTCGGCCCTCACGGGCTCGGCGCCATTCAGTCTACCGATGCCATCAACCTGCTGTCCGATTTGGGCCTCGCCTTTTTGTTCCTTCTCGCCGGCTACGAGATATCGCCGAAGAGCCTCACCGGCACGGAGGGGAAGCGCGGCGCCGTCACCTGGGCGGTCACCTTCGCCATCGCGTTCGTCGTCGTGGCCATTTGGCCGACGCTGTCGGCCTTCGAGCTGGACGGCCTGGCCGTGGTCATTGCGCTCACCACCACGGCCATGGGCACGCTTCTGCCCATTCTGCAGGAGCGCGGCATTCTGGGCACGCGGATGGGGAACGAGATCATCGCCTACGGCACCTGGGGCGAGCTGCTTCCCATCATCGCCATGGCGCTTCTGCTCTCGACCCGGGCCACCTGGCAGACGGTGGTCATCCTCCTCGCCTTCCTCGCCATCGCCGTGGCGGCCGCCGCTGTGCCGAAGATCGCCGAGCGCATCGGCGGCTACGTGCACCGGTTCATCGTCGCCAATGCCAACACCAACACGCAGATGGTCATCCGTTCGGTGAATCTGCTGCTCATCGGCCTGACGGCTGTTTCTGCCGTCTTCGATTTGGATATCGTGCTCGGTGCCTTCGCCGCCGGCTTCATCCTGCGCTATCTCATTCCTGAGGGCGACCAGACCATGGAGATGAAGCACAACGCCATCGCCTACGGTTTCCTCGTGCCGCTGTTCTTCGTGGTGTCCGGGGCGAAGGTGGACGTGCGGGCCATCGGAGCCGAGCCGGAGCTTTTGGGGCTGTTCATCCTCCTTCTGCTGTTCGTGCGCGCGCTGCCCATCTTCGTGGGCCTCTCCACGGGACGCGAGTCGCGCACCATGGACGTGCGCGAGCGGCTCACCATCGCCTTCTACTGCACGACGGCGCTTCCCATCATCGTGGCCGTCACCAGTGTGGCTGTCTCCGCCGAGGCCATGAGCCAGCAGACCGCCTCCGTGCTCGTGGCCGCCGGCGGCGTCACGGTGTTCCTCATGCCGCCGCTCGCCTCCGTCATGGCCCATTCGGTCAATGCCGATCTGGGCGAGGCGCTGCATGAGATCCGCGAGCAGCCCCGGGCCGTGGCCCATATTCTGGCAGAGCACCGCCGTCGCGAGCGCGAGCTGCACCGCCAGCTGAAGGCGCGCCTGGCCGCAGCGGGCGCGCGCCATGCCGACACCTTTGACCTCACCGAGCGCTGCCCCGGGGGCGTCTGCAACGTTCCAGATTCCGAAGACGACGGCCATTAGGTAGATGGCACCCTCGGCACTTGCCCCTTCTGCTACAATGCAAAGTTGCGCCTTGAGGGCGCTTACTAACCCACACCGTTTCACGCAAAGGAAGCACCCATGCAGGAAACTGATATGAAAGAGAAGCTCCAGAAGATCATGGAAGCCTATGACGAGCTGCAGGCCAAGATGGGCGATCCGGCAGTGCTCGCCGATCAGAAGGAGTACAACCGCCTGGCCAAGGAGTACGCCTCCCAAGGTCCGCTCGCCAAGAAGGCGGCCGAGTACGTCGCCGCCATGGACGACTTGGAGGCGGCTAAGGAGATGCTCTCCGACGCCGACATGAAGGAGTTCGCCCAGGAGGAGATCGCCTCCATCGAGGCCAAGCTGCCCCAGCTGGAGGAGGACATCAAGTTCATGCTCATCCCGGCCGACCCGGCCGACGAGAAGGACATCATCGTGGAGATCCGCGCGGCGGCCGGCGGCGACGAGGCCGCCATTTTTGCCGGCGACCTCTACAAGATGTACGAGCGCTTCGCCGCGGCCCAGGGCTGGAAGACCGAGACCATGGACGCCTCGCCCTCCGAGGCCGGCGGCTTCAAGGAGATTCAGTTCAAGGTGAAGGGCGATCATGTGTACTCGGTCATGAAGTTCGAGTCCGGCGTGCACCGCGTCCAGCGCGTGCCCAAGACCGAGTCCCAGGGGCGCATCCACACCTCCACGGCCACCGTGGCCGTGCTGCCGGAGGCCGACGAGGTGGAAGTGGAGATCAACGAGGGCGACCTGCGCATCGACGTGTACCGCGCTGGCGGCCCGGGCGGCCAGTGCGTGAACACGACCGACTCCGCCGTGCGCATCACGCACCTGCCCACGGGTCTCGTGGTGCAGTCCCAGGACCAGAAGTCGCAGCTGCAGAACAAGATCGCGGCCATGGCCGTGCTGCGCGCCCGCCTCTACGAGAAGATGCTCGCCGAGCAGCAGGCCGCCGAGGGCGCCGAGCGCCTGGCGCAGATCGGCTCCGGCGACCGCTCCGAGAAGATCCGCACTTACAACGGGCCCCAGGACCGCGTGACCGACCACCGCATCGGCTTCAACTCCACCTACAACGGGGTGCTTCTGGGCGACAACCTGGGGGATGTGATCACGGCTCTGCAGGCGGCCGACCGCGCGCAGAAACTCGAGGCTGCCGTCTAATGAGCGAATGGACTGTCAAATCTGCCCTCGATTGGACAACTGAATACCTCGAAGGAAAAGGGGATGAGAATCCCCTTCTTTCTTCGCAGTGGCTTCTGGGGGAGGCAACGGGTCTATCTCGGGTTCAGCTTTATATGAACTACGATCGGCCGCTCTCGGAGGACGAGCGTGGGGTGCTGCGCGACTATGTGCGGCGGCGCGGGTCCGGGGAGCCGTTGCAGTACATCACCGGGGAGGTGGCCTTCCGGCACATCACGGTGAAAGTGCGGCCCGGCGTGCTCATTCCGCGGCCCGAGACTGAGGTGCTTGTGAGCGAAGTGCTGGCGGCTCTACCGGCGCCCTGCCCCCGCGACGTGGCGTGGAATCCCGAGGCCGCCGAGCAGGAGCGCGAGGCCGTCGCCGCCGTGAAGAAGGCCCTGGTAGAGGCGGGGGAATCCGTTTCCCCTTCGGAAAATACCGAATCGAACGAGACCGAGGAAGATGTCGCCGCAGGGGGCGACTTTGGTCGCCCCTCGTCTGCAGGCATGGATGAGACTCGCAAAAGCCTTCTTGTGGCCGACCTGTGCACGGGATCCGGCTGCATCGCCTGCTCGCTGGCCTACGAGCACCCGGATGTGCGGGTCATCGCCACGGATATCGCGCCGGAGGCGGTGGCGCTCGCCGAGGAAAACGCCGAGGCTCTGGGGCTCGCCGATCGTGTGGCCGTGCTGCAGTGCTCGCTCGGATCCGGCATCGGCGAGAAGCGCATGGGCACCTTCGACGCCGTGGTTTCCAACCCGCCCTACGTGCCCACCGCCGTCATGGCCGGCATCCCGCGCGAGGTGGCCGACTTCGAGCCGACGCTCGCTCTGGACGGGGGCGCCGACGGGCTCGACCTGTTCAGGCCTCTGGCCGCCTGGGCCGCCCGGGCCCTGAAGCCCGGCGGCGTGCTCGCCTGCGAGCTGCACGAGGGCCATATGGATGCGGCCCGCGCCGTGGCCGAGGCCGCCGGATTTTCCGACTGCCGCATCGTGGACGACCTCGCCGGTCGCCCCCGCGTGCTTGTGGCGAGACGCTAGGAAGGACAACGCTCATGGCCTTGGAAAACCTGAGAGAGACGTTGGATGCAGCCCAGGCGATGATGGGAGAGCGCCTCGGCGCATTCCGGCCGGAAGTCGGTCTCATTTTGGGGTCGGGGCTCGGTTCTCTGGCTGAGCGCATCGCCGACCCGATCTTCATCCCCTTCGGTGAGGTGCCCGGTATGGGCGTATCCACGGCCAACGGGCACGTGGGGCGCTTCGTGGCCGGCGAGCTGGGCGGCAAGAGCGTGCTCGCCATGCAGGGGCGCCTTCACGGCTACGAGGGCTATACCGCTCAAGAGGTCGCCTTCCCCGTGTGGCTCATGGCCCGGCTCGGGGCGGCAACGCTTGTCACCACCAACGCCGCCGGCGCCATCAACGAGTCCTTTCGTGTCGGCGACTTCTGCATCATGACCGACCAGCTGAACTTCACGGGCCGCAACCCCGTCACGGGCACCGAGCCCGACGCCATGGCCCCGCGCTTCTTCAGCATGCTGAACGCTTACGATCCGTCTCTGGGCCAGCTGGCCCGGCAGACCGCCGAGGCGTTGGCCATCCCCGTGCAGGAGGGCGTCTACCTGGGCCTGCTCGGCCCGTCCTTCGAGACGCCCGCGGAAATCCGGATGTTCCGCGCGTGGGGCGCCGATACCGTGGCCATGTCCGTGTGCGAGGAGGTCATCGCCGCGCGGCATGTGGGGATGCGCGTGCTCGGCATCTCGCTCGTGAGCAACATGGCCTGCGGCGTTGAGGGCGCGAGCCCCTCCGACGAGGAGGTTCACGAGGTGGCCCAAACAAGAGAAGCCGACTTCTGCCGGCTCCTCGAAGGAATTCTGCAAGCAATGTAGTTGGTCGCTCGAAAGCACTTTTGCTCGTTTTGGACAAATGATGCTCCGAATGAGCTCCCGTCAGCGGAAGGACATTCGCAGGGTGGCCATAATTTATGAATTACGTTAACGACTCTTTGAAAACGAGGCTTGTGAAAGCATAGAAACCGGGTAAAGTTCGATGCTGCGGTTCACTCGGAGCGTATTTTGTCCAAAATGAGAAAAGTGCTCTTCCTTGGAAACAGTTCTGGGCTGATGCGGCTCGGAGGATCTGCCCGCTAGTCCTGCGCGAGCGCGATGGTGCGCGCGTCGGCGGGAATGTCGGCGCCCCAGTAGAGGATGCCCTGTTCGGCCAAGTCGCGTCCGATGGCGGCATAGCCCCGGGCCGCCTCGCGGTTGCCCTCGATCTCCTCCAGGGTGAGCTGGCGGCGCACCTTCGCCGGCACGCCCACCACGAGCGACCCCTCCGGCACCTGCGTACCCTCGGTCACCAGAGCGCCCGCGGCCACCAGCGAGTTCGCGCCGATGACGGCCCCGTTCATGACGACGGCCCCCATACCCACGAGCACGTTGTCGCCGAGCGTGCAGCCGTGCACCACGGCCCCGTGCCCGATGGTCACGCCGCGGCCCACGATGCAGTCCTGGTTGAAATCGAGGTGCAGGCAGCTGTTCTCCTGCACGTTGGAGCCCTCGCCCACGACGATGCGGCTGCCGTACTCGCCGCGCAGGGTGGCGTTGAACAGGATCGTGGCGTCCTTGGCCACTTCCACCTGGCCTACCAGCGTGGCGTTGGGGGCGATGCGCGACTCGGGATGTACGGTGACTTGGCGGTAGTTCATGGGGTCTCCTCGCGACGAATTCCAAAGGTCAGCCCCACATATTACTGTTCTTCGGAAGCGGCGAAAACACCCAAACGGTTGGAATCGTTGCGAAGATCTGCGGTGCGCCCGTCTTTTTTAGGCCTCATGCACCGTGAAGGCGAGGGCGGCGGCGCCGGTGATGTCGCCGAAGGCCCATCCCTTGGCAGAACGGCTTGCGCTTGTCGGGTCGTGCAGCACGATGCGGGAGTCCTTGTCGATGTCGTCGAGCACCACCACCGAGGCAGCGGGCGCGAAGGTGCCGGGCTGTGTGACGACGAGCACGGGCACGTTCGAGACGATTGCGTGGCGCAGCGTCCGGTCGTCGACGGCCATGGGCTCGACGGCGAGCCCGAAGGCGGAGCCCGCTTGCTGCAGGAAGGCGCCGATGGTGTCGACGCCGGCGGCCGTGAGATCATGGTCGGTGGCCCATTGCGCGAACTCGACGGGAGTGTAGGTGGTGTCGCCGGTCGCCGCCACATAAGCCATGGCCAGGGACACCGGCGCCGCGCCGGTGGAGGCGAGCGTGGCCTGGCCGTAGGGCACATCGGCCCAAGAGGTGTCGCTTTGGTATAGCGAGGGCACTACGCCCTGCTCCCACCGGTCCACGGCCGTGCTCTGGGCGGCGCCCGCATCAGCGGTGGCGTAGGGCGAGCCGGCCGCCGCCGGCGCCGGCAGCAGCCACCAATAGGCCAAAAGCGCCACAAGGAGCAGCACCAAGGCCGCGGCCACCGCGAAAATCGCCAGACGCAGCCCTTGGTGGGCCCGCATCATGGGAACGAACCCCTGGGCCTTCAGCTCGGAAAGCTGCGGATGGTTCGAGGCATAGGCGCGGAAGGCGTGCCATGACGGCGTGAGCATCGGATGCTCGGCGCGGTCGGTCAGCTCGAGGGTGACGGGGTCGGGAACGAAGTTGCTCGCGGCGGCAGCGCGCGGATGCAGCGAGGCGGCGCGCACCGTGCCGGTCGCTTGATCGGTGCTTTGCGGCCGCGTGACGCCCCGGGAGCCGCCGGCAACGGAGGGACGGCAGGGGTGAGGGGAGCGGGGCTTCGGCTTTGCCTCGGAGCTGCCCGCAGGAGTGGCTCCGGTTGCCGATACCTTGCGACGATGGACAGTGGCAGTGCTCATGGCCGTATCCTCTCCTGAATAGACAGTTCCCTTTCCCGACCAGTTTACGGAAGGGGCGATCGGCGGGGATGACGGCTCGTCAAACGTCACGGCGGCGCGGCCCATTTGTCACCGCTCGTGCCCGTTTCGTCAGATTCCCGAAAAAAATATGAGCGAAAAGCCTTGCGAATGCCCGCGAGAGTGCTAAACTCCCGAGCCAAGTTAATACCGATGAAATGCGTTGACGAGGAAAAGTAGGGGCGAACCCATCTGAAGAGAGCCTACGGTTGGTGCGAGCAGGCGGTGGGCGACCCGAAAAGCCACCTCCGAGCAGTTCGGTGCGAACGACCTTTCGACTGCCAGGCTTACCGCCGGGCCGAAAGGGGCAAGTAGCGTCGGACCGGCGACACCGTTATCTGTCGTAGAGCCTCCCTGCGCGTGTTACCGCGCGGGCGTCTCGTTTTCCGGCCCGGTGCATCTTGCAGCGGGTTTTTGTGTTTTTGGCGTTGGAACGCGAGAGGAAGCGAGGCCTATGGAGTTGAGAAGCGACCAGATCAAGCGAGGGGTGGCGCGCGCGCCGCACCGCAGCCTCTTGAAGGCGGACGGCATCACCGACGAGGAGATGGATCGCCCCTTCATCGCGGTGCTGGGCTCGCGCAACGACATCATCCCCGGGCACACCCATCTGGACAAGATCGCCGAGGCCGTGAAGGCCGGCATCTATATGGCCGGCGGCGTCCCTTTCGAGATTTCCACCATCGGCGTGTGCGACGGCATCGCCATGAACCATGCGGGCATGCGCTACTCGCTCGTCTCCCGCGAGGTCATCGCCGATTCCGTGGAATGCGCTGCCATGGGCCACGCCTTCGATGGCCTGGTGTGCATCCCGAACTGCGACAAGATCGTCCCCGGCATGATCCTGGGGGCGCTGCGGGCGAACCTGCCCACCGTATTCGTCTCCGGCGGCCCCATGCTTCCCGGCACGGGCCCGGACGGGGAGGGCTCCACTGATCTGAACACGCTCTTCGACGGAGCGGGGAAGGTGGCGGCCGGCACCATGACCGAAGAGGAGCTCGCCTACTTCGAGGACACGGCTTGTCCCACCTGCGGCAGCTGCTCGGGCATGTTCACGGCGAACTCGATGAACTGCCTGTGCGAGGCCTTGGGGATCGCCCTTCCGGGCAACGGCACCGTGCCGGCCGTCTACTCCGAGCGCATCCGTCTGGCCAAGCGCGCCGGCATGAAGGTGATAGAACTGCTCCGCGACAACGTGCGCATCAAGGACATTTTGAACGCCGCTGCCGTGCACAACGCTATGGAATGCGACATGGCCTTCGGCGGCTCCACCAACACGGTGCTGCACCTAACGGCCATCGCGAACGCGGCGGGGTGCCCCATCACCATGGCCGACTGGGATGCGGCCAGTGCCCGCACGCCGCACTTGGTGAAGCTCGCGCCCTCCGGCCCGCGCCCGCTCATCGACCTGTACCGCGTCGGCGGGGTGCCGGCGGTCATGGGGGAGCTGGGGCGTCTGGGCCTGCTCGACGAGAGCGCCCTCACCTGCATGGGGCCTCTGCCCGAGTACCTGGAGAGCTGCTGCCCGCCGGCCGACGGCGAGGTGTGCCGTACGGGCGAGAACCCCTATTCCGGGGTGGGCGCCCTCAAGGTGCTCTACGGCAACCTGGCGCCTGACGGCTCGGTGGTGAAGAAAGCGGCGGTGGATCCGTCCATGCTGCGGCACACCGGCCCGGCCCGCGTGTTCGATTCGGAGGAGGCGGCCTGTGCGGCCATCGGCGCCGGCGCGATCGTCCCGGGAGACGTGGTGGTCATCCGCTACGAGGGACCGGCGGGAGGCCCGGGCATGCGCGAGATGCTCTCGCCCACCTCGGCCATCTGCGGCATGGGGCTTTCCACCTCGGTGGCCCTCATCACCGACGGGCGCTTCTCCGGCGCCACCAAAGGGCCGGCCGTGGGCCACGTGAGCCCCGAGGCGGCGGCCGGCGGCCCCATCGCTCTTATCTGCGAGGGCGATTCCATCACGGTGGACATCGAGGGCGGCGCGCTGACGCTGAACGTGAGCGACGAGGAGCTCGCGCGCCGGCGCGCGGCGTGGGAGCCCCCGGCGCCCAAGCACGATGCGGGCGTGCTGGCCAAGTACGCGAAACTGGTAACTTCCGCCGACAAGGGGGCGATCATCCTGTGAGCGACATCAACGACACGAAGGCAGCGGCCGGCGCGACGGCGGCCGAGGGCAAGTCCGCGCCCCAGGCCCGGCGCAACGCCGCCACCCAGGGGGCGCCCCGGGGCGCGGGATCCCGCACGGCCAAGCAGGGCCGCGCCATGCTCGGCGCCGAGGCCGTCATCGCGAGCCTCGAGGCCGAGGGGGTCACGACGGTGTTCGGCTACCCGGGCGGCCAGGCCATCAAGCTCTACGACGCGCTGTACGATTCCGACCAGATCACCCACGTGCTCGCCCGCCACGAGCAGGGGGCCGTCCACATGGCCGACGGCTACGCCCGCTCCACCGGGCGCGCCGGCGTGGCCATCGTCACCTCGGGGCCCGGCGCCACGAACACCGTGACCGGCATCGCCACGGCCTACATGGACTCCGTGCCCCTCGTCATCATCACCGGCCAGGTGGGGCGGGGGGTCATCGGCACCGACTCCTTCCAGGAATCCGACATTGTGGGCATCACGATGCCGGTGGTCAAGCACTCCTACCTGCTGCAATCCACCGAAGAGCTCACCCGCACCATCCGCGAGGCCTTCCACATCGCCGTCACAGGGCGCCCCGGTCCCGTGCTCATCGACATCCCGAGCGATGTGGCCGGCGAGACTATGGTGTTTCAGTACCCGGACGCGGTGAATCTGCCCTCTTACAAGCCCACCTACCGCGGCAACGCCAAGCAGATCCGCGCCGCCTGTCGCCTTTTGGAAGAGGCCGTGCAGCCCCTGCTCTACGTCGGCGGCGGCGTCATCGCGTCGGAGGCCACCGGAGAGCTCGTGGCTCTCATGGACAAGATGCAGATCCCCGCCGTCGTCACCCTCATGGGCAAGGGGGGTGTGCCCGCGAGCCATCCTCTGAACCTGGGGCCCGTGGGCATGCACGGGGCGAAGTACTCGAACATGGCCATGACCGAGGCCGACCTCATCATCGCCGCCGGTGCGCGCTTTTCCGACCGCGTCACCGGGCGCGTCACCGAGTTCGCCCCCAACGCGAAGATCGTGCACATCGACATCGACCCGGCGGAGATCGGCAAGATCCGCGATGCCGACGTGCCCATCGTGGGCGATTTGAAGGGGGTGCTCGCCGGCATGCTCGAGGTGCTCGAGAAGGACGGCGCCGTCCCGCGCGACGAGCAGTGGATCGCCGACATCGGCGCATGGCGCGCCCGCTACCCCTTCTACCACCCGAACATGGCCGAGAACGAGCAGACCGATGAGATCGTCCCCGAGCTCGTCATCGCCGAGCTGGGACGCCAACTGGATCCGGCGGCCTCCATCGTCACCACCGAGGTGGGCCAGCATCAGATGTGGGCGCACCAGTTCCTGCCCCGGGAGTTCCCGCGCACCTTCCTCTCCTCAGGGGGGCTCGGTACCATGGGCTTCGGCTTCCCGGCCGCCATCGGAGCGGCCGTGGCGAACCCCGATGCCACGGTGGTCTGCATCGCCGGCGACGGGTCGTTCCAGATGAACTCCCAGGAAATGGCCACGGCCGCCATCAACGGCGTGCCCGTGAAGGTGATGATCCTGGACAACCGCTGCCTCGGCATGGTGCACCAGTGGCAGAAGCTGTTCTACGACAAGCGCTATTCCCAGACGCTGCTTGAGCCCGTGCCCGACTTCGTGAAGCTGGCAGAGGCCTACGGCTGGGAGGGCGAGCGCGTGGAGGCACCCGGCGAGGTGGCCGCCGCTATCGGGCGCATGCTGGCTGCGGAGGGGCCCTATCTCTTGGATGTGGCCATTTCCCCCGAGCAGAACGTCTATCCCATGGTGGCGCCCGGTGCTGCCCTCGACAACGTCATGGGGGCGATCGATGTGGCCGTGGGCGCCGTGCGCACCGACGTGCCCGCTGCCCCGGGCTCCCCCCGGGCCCGGGCGGCCGCAGCTGCCGCGCCGGCCGCCACCTCCCCCTGCGCCAAGCTGGACGCCCAGTTCGGCGGCCGCTGGGAGATAGATCCCGAGGACACCGGCGCCCGTTTGGGCCAGGACGGCTCCACCGTGGACGTGCGCCCCGAAGACTGGAAGACGCTCTTCCGCGAGGCCGATGCCGAGATGCCGGCATTTTCCGAAGAGAAGGGAGGCGCGCGATGAAGCACGTTCTGTCTGTCCTGGTGGAGAACCGTCCCGGCGTGCTGTCCCGCGTGACGGGGCTCATCTCCCGGCGCGGCTTCAACATCGAGTCGCTGTCCGTGGGCCCCACCGAAGACCCCACCATGTCGCGGGTCACCGCCATCGTGCTCGCCGACGACGTGGCCTACGAGCAGATCACCAAGCAGTTGCACAAGCTCATCAGCGTGCACAAGATCACCGATCTCACCGACGAGGGCGCCATCGAGCGCGAACTAGTGCTGTTCAAGGTGAACGCCGCGCCCGAGCGCCGCAGCGAGATCATCGAGATCGCCAACATCTTCCGCGCGAAGATCGTCGACGTGGGCAAAAGCTCGCTCACCATCGAGGCCACCGGCGACGACGCGAAGCTTCGTGGCCTGGAAGACCTGCTGCGCGCCTACGGCATCAAGGAAACCGTCCGCACCGGCAAAGTAGCCCTCTCCCGCAGCTCGCGAGATTAGGAAATAGAAAAGGCAACAAGAGAAAGGAATCTCATTCATGGCCGTCACCATCTACTACGAGCAGGACTGCAACCCCGATATCATCAAGGACAAGAAGATCGCCATCATCGGCTACGGCTCCCAGGGCCATGCGCATGCGCTGAACCTCAAGGACTCCGGCTGCGACGTGCGCGTGGGCCTGCGCGAGGGCTCGCGCTCCATCGAGGCCGCCGAGGAGGCCGGCCTGCGCGTGACCGACATGGCCACGGCCGCCGAGGAGGCCGACCTCATCATGGTGCTCGTGCCCGACGAGCTGCAGCCCGAGGTGTACGAGACCTCCATCGCCCCGCACTTGAAGGCCGGTGACACCCTCGCCTTCGCCCACGGCTTCAACATCCATTACGGCTACATCACCCCGCCTGAGGACGTGAACGTCATCATGTGCGCGCCGAAGGGCCCCGGCCACATCGTGCGCCGCCAGTACACCGAGGGCTCCGGCGTGCCCGACCTCATCTGCGTGGCCCAGGACGCCACGGGAGACGCCTGGGATATTGCGCTGTCCTATGCCTGGGGCGTGGGCGGGGCGCGCGCCGGCGTCATCAAGGCCACCTTCGCCCAAGAGACTGAGGAGGACCTCTTCGGCGAGCAGGCCGTGCTCTGCGGCGGTCTGGTGGAGCTCGTGAAGGCCGGCTTCGAAACGCTGGTCGAGGCGGGCTATCCGCCGGAGCTCGCGTACTTCGAGTGCTACCACGAGATGAAGATGATCGTCGACCTCATGTACGAGAGCGGCATCCACTTCATGAACTACTCCATCTCCAACACCGCCGAGTACGGCGAGTACTACGCGGGACCGAAGGTCATCAACGAGCAGAGCCGCGAGGCCATGCGCGAGATTTTGGCCCGCATCCAGGACGGCACTTTCGCCGAGGAATTCGTCGCCGATTGCAAGAACGGGCACGCGTGGCTCCTCGAGCAGCGCGAGGCCATCAACACCCACGAGATCGAGAAGACCGGCGAGCGCATCCGCGGCATGTTCAGCTGGATTCACGAGTAGGAAAAATCTCCCATAGTTGTTCCGTAGGGGCTGACCCTTGGTCAGCCCTTTTTTGCGTAAGCTTCTGACCAGCGAAAACGAGCTTTGTCACGCAAAGGTGTGATAGGAAAATTTCTTCGCCGCGTGACAAAATCACGGGTCTGCGTGATAGGCAGGAGGCTTGGAAGGAGGCATAGTGGGCGGCGTCAAAACGCAAGAAACCGTGAAGCGCGGCGCAAGGTTGGAACCAGCCGGCTTCGAAGCAAAGAAGGAGACCATCTCATGAAGATTCTCGGACTGGGCGTGCCTGAGCTCGTTATCATCCTCGTCGTCGTGCTGCTCATCTTCGGACCGAAGAACCTCCCCAAACTCGGCGCCTCTCTTGGCAAGACCGTGAAGAGCCTGCGCGAGGGCATGGCCTTCGACAAGGACAAGGATGAGGAAGTCGAGGAGATCGTCGAGATCGTTGAAGACGAGCCCGAGGTCGCCTACGCCACCGCCGGCGAGTCCGAGACCAAGGTGGTCAAGAAGGTCGTTCGCAAGAAGGCCGAATAACATTCGTGAACCGTCCCTGCGCCTTCGGGTGCGGGGTTCGTTTCAACCCTCCCTCCCAAGAGAAGCGGCAGCTGCCCGATATGGTCAGCGCCGCTTCTCTTCATGTTGCCATAGGCGGTTCATTTCGTCGGATGTTTCCGTCGGCGGGAGCCGATTCGCTTCGTTGCGATAGAATACCTCATTGTTAATGCGAGCAAGAAAGGGGAGGCCATGGCGACGATGACGCTTTCGCGTTTGCGCCAAGCGCGCTATGCCATCCTCGGTTTCGGCTGCAACCAGGCCTTTCTCTTCGCCATGCTGTATTTGGGCTCCTATAACGAGAGCAGCCAGCACGGGTTCCTCATCGATCGGGCCGACCTGCTCTGCGTGCTCCTCGTCATGGCCGCCACCTTCGCGCTCATGACCCGCGAGCGTCCGCGTCGGCATCTGATGGCCGCGGCCGAGGGCCTCGCGCGCTGCTACGCGCTGCCGTTGGTGGGAGCGCTGTACCTCATCGTTGCGCTGCATAGCCTTGTGCCCGGCATTCCGTGGCTCGCGCTTGCCGCCATGGAGGGGCTGGCCGCCGGCGTTCCGCTCGCGCTCCTTCTATGCCGGTGGGGCCGGGTGCTGGGGGAGACTTCCATCGACCAGTCCGTGCCCGAGGTGTTCATTGGGAGCGCCCTTGGGGCGGCGGTGTGCTTCTTCGTCGTCGCCATTCCCGTGGAGGGCGCCTATATCCTACTGTACGTGCTGCCCGTGGGAAGTGCTTGGGCCCTGCGTGCGCTCGGCGAGCCTGATGGCCGCGACGCCGAGTCCGCGGCTGCCGACGATCCAACCGAGGAGGCCGCTAAGCTCTCCGGGCGCATTATCGCCGGCACGGTGGTCTACGGCTTGGCCACCGGCGCCGTGGAGGCCCTTGCCACCAGCGCTGATGGGGGAGCTGCGTCATCGCTTTCCGTCACCTTTGTGCTCTTCGTGCTGTACTGCGCCGCCGCACTGCAGCTCTACGGGGGCCGTCCGCTCTCGGTGGGCGTGCGCGCCGTGCTGCCCACGGGGCCCGATCAGGAAGTGGGGCCGCTCGGGGGCGCCTACCGGCTCGCCATCCTGCTCATGGTGGGCGGCTTTGTCGCCGTGCCGCTGCTTGAGAGCGTGGGCGTCTCTGGCGTGGCCGTGGTGCTCGCCGGCTACCTCGGGGTGTTCTCGGTGCTCGTCTCGCTGTTCCTCATCATGGGCCGCATCGGCGGCGGGGACGCGGCGCGCTCCTTCGCCCGGGGCTTCGCCGCGTTGTTCGCGGGCGAGATCACCGGCGTGCTCGTCGGCGGCGTGCTCGGGGCGCTCCCCGGCGCCTTCGACGTGTCGGCGGCGCTCGTGGCCCTGGCCGGCGTGGCGGTGCTGTACGCGTACCTGTTCCTGTTCACCGATCGCGACATGGCAGCGCTCTCGGTGGTCATCGCCCAGAGCGACCGTTTCGAGGAGGCCTGCGATCTCATCGCGCGCACGGCCAAGCTCTCGAAGCGCGAGGCCGAGATCTTGCCGCTCGCCCTGCGCGGCCGCACCGCCGAGCGCATCGCTGGCGAGTTCTTCATCTCGAAGAACACCGTGGACACCCACCTGCGCCGCATCTACGCCAAGTGCGGTGTGCACACCCGCCAGGAACTCATCGACCTGGGCGAGCGCACGGAAGCGGAGCTGTAGCCCATGACCGTGCAAGCTGGCTTTTCCTTCAACGACTTCGCCGCTGCGGGACACGTGGCGGCCTCATCCGAGCACCAAGGAGCTCCCATGGAAGTGACCCTTTACTCCGACGGCTCGTCCCGGGGCAACCCCGGGCCGGGCGGCTATGGCACCATTCTGCGCTACACGGCGCCCTCGGGCGCGGTGCACGAGAAGGAGCTCTCGGCCGGCTTTTCCTGTACCACCAACAACCGCATGGAGCTGCTCGGCTGCATCGTGGGCCTGGAGGCCTTAAAGCGCCCCTGCACGGTGACGGTGTACTCGGATTCGCAGTACCTCGTGAACGCCTTCAACCAAAACTGGGTGGCCGGCTGGCTCAAGCGAGGCTGGAAGAACTCGCAAAAGCAGCCCGTGAAGAACGTCGATCTGTGGAAGCGGCTGCTCGCTGCCAAAGAGCCCCACACCGTGAAGTTCGTTTGGGTGAAGGGCCACGCGGGGCATCCCGAGAACGAGCGCTGCGACGAGCTCGCCACCACCGCCGCCGACAACCCCGCCTGCCACCAGAAAGACAAAGGATTCAAAGAATAACGTACAAATGTACGACAACTTATGATATAATCGACATGGGGTTAGGCAGTGGGCTGCTTCTCTTCTGAAGGGAGGTGGCTTATGGTTACTTGGACTGAACTGCTAGCGTTTGTCCTCGTGCTGTTCGCGGCCATCAAGCTCGGGAAATCGCTTCGGAAGTAGCTGGGGCGATGGAAAGAGAAAGGCCGCCCCCTTGCGTTACGAAAGCGGCTCTTCAATCACATAACCCAAACTTATGTGAAGCAGCCGCCCGTAGCCGCGGGTGACCGCCTAACCCGTATTATAGCGAAATGCCGTGCCTTTTTCAAACGAGATCGGCAGCATCGCCGCCCTTCGTGGTGCGCGGCAGTGGCCCGTTTCCGGCGATGGCTCCGCGAAAGCGGTTCTGACAGTGGATGATTGCGATGTCGTTGCGGTAGGTGACCGAAAGGGAAAACTCGCGTGCCTCGCCCAGCGGCAGCTGGGAGGTGGCCTCGATGGCGTTGTCGGCGGCGTTGCCGATGAGTGTGCACAAATCGAAATCGTTGATGAAGCCCAGTCGACTCCCGTCCACGAAGAATGTCGGGCGTATGCCCGCGCCCAGGCATTGGCGGCGCTTCTCCGTGAGCAGCACGTCGAGCACGTTTATCCGGGCACGGGCGGCTTCCACGACGGCGGCTTCCTCCAGTCGCTGGAGGAGGAGCTGCCCCAAGTCATCGCCGCGGGAGCCGAGGGCCACAAGATTCGCGGCTGCGTCACCTATGCGGGCAACACACTGGAGGAGCTTGCCGACAACATGGGGCTTGCTGCCGAGGTGAAGGAGAACTTCCTCGCCTCCATGGCCCGCTATAACGAGATGTGCGCCCAGGGCGTCGACGATGATTTCGGCAAGGATGCCTTCCTCATGGACGCCATCGCAACACCGCCGTTCTACGCCTCGTGCGTTGACAGCAGCGAGTTCAAGCTCGGTCTCGTGGAGCTGTCGGGCCTGGTGACCGACGGCAATCAGCAAGTGCTGAACAGCGACGATGAGCCTATTCCTGGTCTGTATGCCACGGGCAACAGCTGTGGCGGACGCTTCGCCCTGCAGTACTGCACCCCCATCGCCGGTATCAGCATCGGGTGGGCCACCACCATGGGCAAGATCGTCGGCGAGACCGTGGCGGCGTTGTAATTCGTTCACTCAGCCCTAAAGGTCGGCGCAGTAACCGCGGGTTTGGATGCGGCGGTCGCTTTCCGGAAACAGGTGGCGGTAGATGGCCATGAAGTAGCTGTCAGTCATGGATGCCATGTAGTCCACCACGATCTGGTCCGGCTCGCCGGCTAGATATTCCGCAGGCACGATGGACCGCGACGCCGCGGCGAGGCGCCGCACATGGTGCTGGAAAATGGGACTTTCCCGGCGCTCTTCCAAAAGGTCGGCCAGAAGCCGCGCGTACATCTCCTCGAACATCTCCTCCACGAGGTTCTCGGTGTCGTCCACCATGCCCTCTTTCAAGTAGATGACCTCGTAGTTCTGCTTCTTCGCCAGCTTCAGGTCGCGGAAGACCTCCTCGCTCATGGCAATCTCCGGCTTGCCGTAGGAGTTGTTCACGATGTCCACGGTGAGGTTGTTGATGATCTTCGCGTTGGTCACGCCGATCGCCTCGGAATCGAAGGGGGAAAGCGAATCGATGACCCCCATGGCCAGCGCGTCCTGGCGATCCTTGCCGATGTAGGCGATCATGTCGGCCACGCGCACCACGCAGCCCTCCAGCGTGGAAGGGCGCAGGGTCTTGATGGTGGACTCGTCGGCCGTGCAGGCCTCCACCAAGTTGTCCAGCTGCTCGAACGTGGCCGTCTCTCCCAGGCGCAGCACCTGCTGGGCGAACTCGCCGTTGTGGCAGAGCACACCGTCGAGCGTCTGCAGCGAGATGTTGCGGCGGTACAGGTTGTCGAGCACCCGCACCGAGTGCACGTTGTGGTTGAAGGTGCGCCCGGTGCGCGCGTGGTAGCAGGCCGACAGAAAGCGCTCGCCGGCGTGGCCGAAGGGCGTGTGGCCCGTGTCGTGGCCCAGCGCGATGGCCTCGATGAGGTCGCAGTTCAGCCCGAGCAGGCTCCCGATGCCCCGGGCCACGCGGCTCACCAGCTGCACGTGCAGGCCGCGCCGCGAGATCTCGTCGTTCTCGGCGAAGGAGAACACCTGGGTCTTGTCGGCATAGCGGTTGTAGGCGGGCAGGTTCAAGATCTTCTCGATGTCGCGCACGAAGGCCGGGCGCGTGAGCGTGGCCCGGTCGTGGGCGAAGTCCTCGCGGCGCACCACGGCGTCGTCGTCGGTGCGGTAGGGGCTCGTTCGCCCGGCGGCCCGATCGGCCCGGATGGCCTCTTCCACGTCGGGATCGAGGGTAAGGTAGGGGACGTTGTTCTCTGCCATGGCTCGCTCGCTTTCGCTGATCGTTAGTTTTGCCGCTATTGTAGCTTGAGGAACATCTGTTTGCGAACGAGGTGCTATACTTTCCAGAAAACGACGAAGAGAAAGCGGGGGCGCGTGGCCGGCATCAGCGACGAGGATATCCAGAAAGTTCGCGACGCGAGCGATCTCGTGGCGGTCATCGGCGAGCGCACCCCCGTCAAGCAGAAGGGCCGCGACTTCTGGTGCTGCTGCCCGCTGCATCAGGAGAAGACCCCCTCGTTCAAGATCGACCCCGCCACCCAGCTGTGGCACTGCTTCGGCTGCGGGGAAGGGGGCGACGTCTTCTCGTTCATCATGAAGACCGAGGACTTCAACTTTCCCGAGGCCGTGCGCTATCTGGCCGACCGCGCCCACATCGACATCGCGGAGGACGCGCGGGGCGGGGGCGTGTCGCGCTCGGTGAAGAGCCGCATGAAGGAGATCTGCGCGCGCACGGCCGAGTTCTACCACACCCAGCTCATGCGCGGCCGCGGCGAGGGGCCTGACGCGGCGCGGAAGTATTTGGCCTCCCGCGGCTTCGGCGGCGAGGTGCCGAAGAAGTGGATGCTCGGCTACGCCCCGGGACGCGGCGCGCTCGTGCGGCACCTGTCGGCCTTGGGCTTCAAACCCGATGAGATGATCCGCGCCAACGTGGCCCTCGATGGGCGCGGGGGCCCGGTGCGCGACCGCTTCTACGAGCGCGTGATGTTCCCCATCTTCGACGCCCAGGGCGACTGCGTGGCCTTCGGGGGCCGCGTCATCGGCACCGGCGAGCCGAAGTACCTGAACTCCCAGGAAACGCCGCTGTTCCACAAGTCCCAGGTGCTCTACGGGCTTAATCAGGCGAAGGCTCGCATGGCCTCCACCGGCTGCGCCATCGTGGTGGAGGGCTACACCGACGTCATCGCGCTGCACGAGGCCGGGGTCACCAACGTGGTGGCCACCCTGGGCACGGCGCTCACCATGCGGCACATCCGGGTGCTCGCCAAGCACGCGCCCAAGAAGATCGTCTACCTGTTCGACGGCGACGCGGCGGGCCAGAAGGCGGCCGATCGCGCCCTGGCCTTCATCGGCGAGAGCATCTCCGACAAGAACCGCAACTCCGTGGAGCTCCTGGCCGTCACCCTGCCGAACAACCAGGATCCGGCCGAGTTCGTGCAAGCAGAAGGCGCGGAAGCCCTGGAGAAGGTGGTGGAAGGGGCGCTGCCGCTCATCGAGTTCGGCCTCGAGCGGCGCCTCGACAGCTTCGACTTGGACACGGCGCCCGGCCGCGATCGCGCGCTGGACGCGTGCCTGGCGGTGCTCGCCCCCATCAAGGACACGCTGGTGGCGAAGGACTACGCCGTGCGCACCTGGTCGCGCCTGCGGGCCCATGGCCGTCTCGGCATCGAGGAGGCCGACGTGCTGGAGCGCCTGGCGGCCCTGGAGGTGCCCCGCAGCGCCGGCGAGGAGGAGGCCGCCCCCGAAGCTTCCATGTCCCGGCCCGCGCGGCGCGCGCTTTCCCAGGCCGAGCGCAACCGCCTGCGCTTCGAGCGAGAGTTTCTGGCCCTGGCCTGCCAGCACCCGCTCGTGGGGCTCGCCCATGCCGACGCGCTCGCCCAGGTGCAGTGGCACGAGGAGGTGCACCGGCTTCTCGCCGAGAGCGTGCTGGCGACCCTCTCCGAGAACCCGGGCGCCGCACCGGCCGACATCGTCACGAAGGCGACGCTCGCCACGCCCCATGCTGCCCGCGTGCTCACCGCCGGGTCGTCCTATCCGTCGAGCACCCCGGAGGCCATCGGCGCCTACTTGGCCGAGGAGCTGGCCTTAGGCGATGCCGAGGAGGCCATAGGCGCGCTGACGGCCCAGATGAACGCCGGGGCCGACGCCGAGGAGGTCGAGCTTCTGCACGCCGCCGTCACCACCCTTCAGATGGACGTGGCCGCCCGCCGCGTCGCCCATCGGGCCCTTCCCGCCAGCTAGGGCGCCCATCGCTGTCCCGTAGGGGGCGACCTTGGTCGCCCCTCTTTTTGTCGTGCATGATCGTTCCGCTCGCCAGGGCTGACCAAGGTCAGCCCCTACGAAGGGGTAGGGGAGTGCCGTCCGTCCGTAGATTTCGCGGGTCATCTGGACAGAGGGGCGCTTCCGCATCACAATGTCCCAAGCAACTGATACGATCCCAGGCCCCCTCAGAGCTGCCCGGGGTTGCCGCAGCGCATTGACACTTCACTATACAGAGTAAGGAATACCGTGCTTCCCATTGTTATTTCCCCCGATCCCATTCTCGCCACGGTCTGCGAGCCGTGCGAGCCCGGCGACAAGTCGCTTAAGCGTCTCTCCAAGCAGATGGCCCACGCCATGTACAAGAACTACGGTTGCGGCATCGCCGCCCCCCAGGTGGGCGTCACCAAGCGCCTGGTCGTCATCGACGTCGACTGGGACGGCGAGAAGGGGGAGAAGAACCCCATCGTGCTCGTGAACCCCGAGATCGTGGAATTGGCCGGCGAGCCGGAGGAGGGCGGCGAGGGCTGTCTTTCGTGCCCCGGCGTCACCGTGCCGGTGAAGCGCCAGCCCTGGGCGCGCGTCCAGTACTACGATTTGGACGGCGAGTTGTGGGAGATCGAGGGCGACGGCCTGCTCGGCCGCTGCCTGCAGCACGAGATCGACCACTTGAACGGCAAGACGCTCTTCGAGAGCTGCGATCCGGTGACCCGCATCGAGGCGCTGCGCGCCTACGAGGAGGCCAAGGCCGCCGGCGCCCGCCCGGGCGACACCGATATCGAGGTGAAGTAGCGTGCGCGTCGTCTTCATGGGAACGCCCCGCTTCGCGGCGGAAATCTTGGACGAGTTGGCGGAGTTCCACGAGATCGCGGCCGTCTACACGCGTCCCGACGCCGTGCGCGGCCGGGGAAAGGCGCTCGTACCCTCTCCGGTGAAGGAGGTGGCCGAACGTCGCGGTTTTCCCGTGCGAACGCCGCGCACGCTGCGCGACGCCGCGGTGCTCTCGGAGCTCGCCGCGTTCGCGCCCGATGTCATCTGCGTGGCGGCCTACGGGGCGATTCTCCCCAAGGAGGTGCTCGACCTGCCGCCCTTCGGCTGCCTGAACGTGCACGGGTCCCTGCTTCCGCGCTGGCGCGGGGCGGCCCCCATCGAGCGGGCCATCCTCGCCGGCGACGAGGAGATCGGCGTGTGCATCATGGCCATGGAGGAGGGGCTCGACACCGGCGACTACTGCGTGTGCCGCTCGCTGCCCGCAGGTTCGCGCACAGCCGCCGAGCTCACCGAGGAGCTGGCAGCCCTGGGCGCCAGCTCGCTGCTCACGGCGCTGGCCCAGGCCGAGGGCGGCAATCTGCGCTGGGTGGCCCAGGACGAGGCGCTTGTCACCTACGCCGAGAAGATCGCCAAAGGGGAGCTGAACCTCGATCCTGCCGAGAGCGCCGTTGCGAACGATCGCCGCGTGCGTGCCTCGGGCGCCGCCCATCCCGCCCGGGCCGTCGTCGCCGGCCGGCCGCTGACGGTGCTGGCGGCCCGCGTGGCCGACGATGCTCCTGCCGACCGCCTGGGCTCCGGCGCGGCGGCCCTTATCGCGAACCGACTGCTTCTCGGCTGCGCCGAGGGGGTCTTGGAAGTAACCGAAGTAAAACCGGACGGCAAGCGCGCCATGGACGCGCGCTCGTTTGCCGCCGGCGTCCCCGCGCTGCGGGGCGAGGAAGGAACATGGTCCCGTGCATAACGATCATCGATCCCACAACCAGAGACGATCCTACGACCGAGCGAGCCAGGGCGATCGCAACGCCCAGGGCGGCGCGCGGCAGAACCGCGGGCCGCGCCCCGGCGGCAAGTCCGGCGACTTCCGCAAGGGAGGCAAGCCCGGTGGGTTCCGCAAAGACAGCAAGCCGGGTGGCTACCGCAAGGATGACCGGGGGCCTCGTGACGGGAAGCCGAGCGACTTCCGCAAAGGGGGCAAGCCCGGCGGGTTCCGCAAAGACGGGAAGCCGGGTAGCTTCCGCAAGGATGATCGCGGCCCCCGCGACGGGAAGCCCGGCGGCTACCGCAAGGACGGCAAGCCCGGCGGATTCCGCAAGGACGACCGGGGCCCGCGTGACGAGCAGCGATCCGACGCCGACCGGAAGGACTTCCGTGCCCGCGATGGCAAGCCAACTGGTGGGAGCGCCCCCCGCAAGGATTTCGGCCCGCGCACAGACCGCGGCCCTCGGCGCGATTCCCGCGAGGCGGGCCACCCGCGCGAGGTGTTCATCGACGGCAAGCTCATGGCGGCCCCCGACCAAGACGTCCCGCAGGATCGCGGCCCGCGCTTCGATGGGCCTCGCGACGGCGGCCGCGGAGGCGCGCCGCGCCGCGACCAGGTGCGCCGGCAGAAGGCCCACAAGGCCACGACGGCCCGCGAGCTTGCCCTGGCGGCCATCCACCAGCTGAGGGAGCGCGACGCGTTCGCCCAGGACATCATCGCCAAGACCATCGATATCTCGCCCCTGTCGCGGGAGGATCGGGCCTTCGCCACCCGGCTCGTGCTGGGCGTGGTCAGCACGCGCGGCACCCTGGAGGACATCATCACGGGCTGCATGGACTCGCCCGACGATGCGGCCCCGGCAGTGCGCGACGCGCTGTGCCTGTCGGCCTACGAGATCGTCTTTTTGCAGAAGAGCCCCCATGCCGCCGTCGATCAGGGCGTCGAGCTGGTGAAGTCGGTGGCGCCGCGCGCGGGCGGTCTCGCCAATGCGGTGCTGCGCCGCGTGGTGCGCGCCAAAGAGGCCTTCCCCTTCGGCGACCCGCGCACTGATATCGCCGCCTATGCGCGGCTGCACGGTTTCCCGGTGTGGCTCGCCAAGCGGCTCATCGCAGAGCTCGGGCCCGAGGGCGCCCGCGACTTCATGGTAGCCTCGAACGAGCCGGCTCCGGTCTACATCGCCGTCAACGCGCTGAAGGCCGCCACCGACGAGGAGGTCGTCTCGGTTCTCGCAGCGGCTCACGCTGGGCCTGAAGCCATGGCGCTGGGCGGCTGTGCCGTACCCGGCTGCTACAAAGTGGCGTCGGGCGTGCCCCTGCTCGATGGCCGTGTGCGCCGCATGATAAACCAGGGCTTGCTTCTCGTGTCCGACGCCACCTCCCAGGCAGTGGCGGATCTGGTGGTGGGAGATACGGCACCGGAGTCGTTCTTGGAGATCGGCGCCGGCCGCGCCACGAAGACCATCCTCGACCAGAGCATCGCCTACCGGCGATACGGCAAGCAGATCCCCGAGTACGTCACCGTTGACGTGCACGCCTTCAAGACCAAGCTGCTCCAAGAGCGCGCCGAGCAGTACGGGGCGCACGTGAGCGAGGCCATCATCGGCGACGCCACCGACTTGGACGCCCTGGTGGGCGAGCGCACTTTCGATCGCGTGTTCATCGACTCCCCGTGCACGGGGCTGGGCACGCTCCGGCGTCATGCGGACATCCGCTGGCGCCTGCGCCCCGAAACCATTGCCGAATCGGCCGAGCTGGACGCACGTCTCTTGGAATCGGCGGCATCCCATGTGGCTCCCGGCGGCATTCTGGCCTACGCCACCTGCACCGTCACCCACGAGGAGAACGCCGATGCCGTGGAGGCCTTCCTGGCCACCGAGGCCGGTGCCGCCTTCGAGGTGGTGCCCTGCCGAAACCCCGACCTCGACATCGAGCTGCCGTTCTTCTCCACCGTCCTGGAGCCCGGCGGCCCCGACGCCCACTTCCTCGCCCTCCTGCGCCGCAAAGCCTAGGCTCGCGCGCACCGCGATCTTAAGGCGCCCTTCGGGGCGCCTTCGTTTTCGCGTCTGGCGATGGCGAAGCTGCGGGAAAAACTATAGGCGCATCGCCGACTTTTTAACCGATTGGAAATGTTGACCGCCGAGATGCCAGTAAAATAGCGTGCTACAGTCATTTTCGAGAACCGATAAGGAGGTCGCAGGTCGTGGAGCCGAATATCAAAGAGGTGGCGGGGCGTATTCGCGCTCTGCGAGAGGACATGGACCTCACATTGCAGGAGATGGCCGAGGCCACGGGCCGGTCGACGGCGGAATACGCCGCACAAGAGTCCGGCGAGGAGGACCTCTCCTTCACCTTCCTGTACAAGTGCGCCGAGAAGTTCGGCGTCGACGTCATCGAGCTGCTCACCGGCGAGAACCCGCACCTGACGGGCTACTCGCTCACGCGCGAGGGCGCGGGCCTTTCCATCAAGCGCCGCGCTGGCTTCGAGTACCTGCACAAGGCGCCGCATTTCCGCCACAAGCTGGCCGAGCCCTTTGTGGTCACCGCCCCCTATTTGGAAGAGGAGCAGGACGTGCCCGTGCACCTGTCCCACCACGAGGGCCAGGAGCTCGACTTCATCATCTCCGGCCAGATGCGCTTCGCCTACGAGGATCACGAGGAGATCCTGAATCCGGGGGATGTAGTCATGTACGACTCCGGTCGCGGCCACGGCATGATTGCTACCGGAGGAGAGCCCTGCGTGTTCCTCGCCATTGTGATGAAGCCCGAGGGGGAGAAGATTATCTAGGCGGCCCGACTCGCGGGTGTGGCCGGCGTTCTTTGGCCCGGCCGCGCGCCCGCGCATCCGGCGTCGCCGAACCCAAGGTAATCGCCCGCCCTTTCAAGACTTCACCCAAGGATATCATCATGAGAAACATCAACTTGCGCTACGTGGACGAGGCCTACGACGAGAACGGTCTGCTCACGAGGTTCGACATCACCATGCCCGACAACTTCAACTTCGCCTACGACGTCGTGGACGACATCGCGATCAACGACCCCGAGCGCACCGCCATGGTCTGGTGCAATCCGGAAGGGGAGGAGCATGTCTTCACCTTCGCCGACATGAAGACGTGGTCGGACAAGACGGCGAACTTCCTGGCGGACTGCGGCATCGGGCGCGGCGACTTCGTCATGGTCATCCTGCGCCGCCACTACCAGTTCTGGTTCACGATGCTGGCCCTGGAGAAACTGGGGGCGGTGGCGGTACCGGCCACCTTCATGCTGAAGGAACACGACCTCACCTATCGCCTGAACGGGGCGGATATCAAGGCCATCATCGCCACCTCGGCCGGGGACATCGCCGACACCATCGACGCGGTGGTAGAGGAGTGCCCCAGCGTGGAGACGCTCATCCTCGTGAACCCTGCCGGCGCCGGGCTCACCCCTCGCGACGGGAACGGGAACTGGGTCGCTCCCGCCGGCGAGCTTGTCGGCGAGGCGCTCTCGGGCCCTGCTGGCATCTGCGCGGCCCCCGTCGCGCGCGAGGGCTGGCGCGACTTCAACAGCGAGGTGCGCGCCGCCTCGGCCGACTTCACCCGCCGCGAGACGGCGGGCGCCGATCCCATGCTCATGTACTTCTCCTCGGGCACTTCGGGCAATCCCAAGATGGTGCTCCACGATTCCGGCTACGCGCTGGCGCACCTCATCACGGCCAAGCACTGGCACAACGTGAACCCCGAGGGGCTGCACTTCACCATCGCCGACACCGGCTGGGGCAAGGCGGTCTGGGGCAAGTTCTTCGGCCAGTGGCTCATGGAGGCCGCAGTGCTCACCTACGACTTCGACCGCTACGATCCGGCCGAGATTCTCTCCCTCGTCGGTCGCTACGGCGTGACGACTCTCTGCTGCCCACCGACGATGTACCGCCTCATGACCGAGGTGGACGTGGACGCCTTCGACCTGTCCAGCTTGGAGTACTGCACCACGGCCGGCGAAGCGCTGAACCCCGATCTGTTCGACTTCTGGCGCGAGCATACCGGCCTTACCATCTACGAGGGCTTCGGCCAGACGGAGACCCCGCTCACCGTGGGCAACCTCACGAACTCCACGCCGCGCCCGGGCTCCATGGGCAAGCCGGTGCCGATGTACGTCATGAAGGTCCTCCGCGAGGACGGCACCGAGTGCGACACCGGCGAGACCGGCGAGATCTGCGTCGCCATCGATCCGCATCCGGCCGGCATCATGATGGAGTACTACCGTAATCCCGAGAAGACCGCCGAGGCCATGCACGACGGCTGGTACCACACCGGCGACACCGCCTGGCGCGACGAGGAGGGCAACTACTGGTACGTGGGCCGCAACGACGACGTCATCAAGTCGAGCGGCTACCGCATCGGCCCCTTCGAGATCGAGTCGGTCATGCTCGAGCACGACGCCGTGCGCGAGGTGGCCGTCACCGGCGTGCCCGATCCGGTGCGCGGCTTCGCCGTGAAGGCGACGGTGGTGCTTGCCGACGGCTGGCAGGGAAGCGACGAGCTTACCGCCGAGCTGCAGAAGTGGGTGAAGCGCCAGACGGCCCCCTACAAGTACCCGCGCATCATCGAGTACGTCGACGAGCTGCCCCGCACCGTCAACGGCAAGATTCGCCGCGCCGCCATCCGCGAGCAGGACAAGACCCACCACGCCTCTCAGAAGACCCCCGAGGGGCTCATCTGATGACGGCGGGCGCATCTACTGGGCTCCCGTTCCCGTTGGAGCCGGTTGTGGTGGTGACGGGACATTACGGGGTGGGAAAGACCAACTTCGCCCTCAACCTCGCCCTGGACGCCGCGGCGGCCGGCTACCGCGCGACGCTCGCCGACATGGACGTCGTGAATCCGTACTTCCGCTCGAACGAGTACCGCGATCTTCTGGAAGGGGCCGGGGCTCGGCTCATCGCGCCGGTGTTCGGCCACACGGGCACGAGCCTCGACGTCCCGTCGGTCACCGGCGAGCTCGCCGTGGCCGCGGCGGAGGCCTATCGCGACGAGACGGGGCGCACAATCGTCATCGTGGATGCCGGCGGCGACGATGTGGGCGCCACGACGCTCGCGCGCTTCGCGCCGGCCCTCGCGGCGGGGCCCTATGCCATGCTCTACGTGGTGAACGCCTTCCGCAACCTCACGCAGACCTCCGCCGATGCGGTGGCGGTGCTGCGCGAGATAGAGGCCAAGAGCCATCTTGAGGCCACGGCCGTGGTGGGCAACTCCCACCTGCAGGGCGAGACAACTATGGGACACATCGCCGAAAGTGTCCCGTATACCCAGGCCGTGGCCTCGATGGCAGGCCTTCCCGTTGCCTGCATTACCGCCCCCATTCAGGCCATTCAGCGAGAAAACACGGGGTCAACAGCACTGTCGGGCATTCCCAATGGCTATGCTGTGAGCGTGTACGTCAAGCCTCCCTGGTCCTAAGGGCGGCCCATTCAGCATGAGAGAGAGGCGCGGGCGCAGCGGCCCGTGCGCGAGTTAAGCAAGGGAGGTTTCCATGGCGCGAGTCACCATCGACGATTTCTTCTGCAAGGGGTGCGGGCTGTGCACCGACGTCTGCCCGGTGGGCATCCTCGAGCTCGATCCGGATGTCATCACGGCCAAGGGCTATCACCCGGCCCATTGCACCGACGAGGACAAGTGCACCGGTTGCGCCACCTGCGCGACCATGTGCCCCGATGTGGCCATCACGGTTGAAAGGTAGTTCAATGGCTGAGAAAGTACTCATGAAGGGCAACGAGGCCATGGCCGAGGCGGCCATGCGCGCCGGCTGCCGCTTCTTCTTCGGTTACCCCATCACGCCCCAGACCGAGGTGGCCGCCTATATGGCGAAGATGATGCCGAAGGTGGGGGGCACCTACCTTCAGGCGGAGTCCGAAGTGGCGGCCATCAACATGGTCTACGGCGCGTCGGCGGCCGGTGCCCGCGTGATGACCTCCTCGTCGTCCCCGGGAATCTCGCTGAAGAGCGAGGGCATCTCGTATATGGCCGGCGCCGATCTGCCCGGCGTCATCGTCAACGTGCAGCGCGGCGGCCCGGGTCTGGGCTCCATCCAGCCCTCCCAGGCCGACTACTGGCAGGCCACCAAGGCCACCGGCCACGGCGACTTCCACATCGTCGTGTACGCGCCCTCCACGGTGCAGGAGATGGCCGACTACGCCTTCAAGGCCTTCGACACGGCCGACAAGTACCGCGTGCCGGTCATGATCATGGCCGACGGCATGCTCGGCCAGATGATGGAACCCGTGGTGCTGCCCGAGGCCCTCGCCTTAGAGGATCTGCCGGAGAAGCCCTGGGCCACCTGCGGCCACGGCCACAAACGCCCCCACAACGTGGCGAACTCGCTGTATCTGACCGCGTCCGATCTGGAGGACCTCGTTCGCGAGCGCTACGAGCGCTACGCCGTCATCGAAGAGACCGAGCAGGAGGCCGAAACCTACCTCACCGAGGACGCCGACATCGTGCTCGTGGCCTTCGGCGGTGCCGCCCGCGTGGCCCGCTCGGCGGTGAACGCCGCCCGCGAGCAGGGCATCAAGGCGGGGCTTGTGCGCCCCATCACGCTGTGGCCCTTCCCGACCCGCGCCATCGAGGCGGTCGTTCCCACGGCCAAGGCCTTCCTCGATGTGGAGATGAACATGGGTCAGATGGTGGAGGACGTCCGTCTGGCGGTGGCCGGCCGCGTGCCGGTGGAGTTCTACGGCCGCACCGGCGGCGTCATCCCGACCCCCGACGAGGTGCTGGCGGCCATTGTCGCTTTGAACGAGAAGGTAGGTGAGTAGCATGGCCGAGACGACTGAGAAGGAAATGAAGGTGGTCTTCGAGCGACCCCACTCCCTGTTGCCCGTGGTCACGAACTTCTGCCCCGGCTGCCCCCACGGCATCGTGGAGCGTCTGGTGTGCGAGGTCATGGACGAGCTGGACATCGAAGGCGAGACGATCGGCGTGGCGCCCGTGGGCTGTTCGGTCATCTCCTACGACTTCTTCGGCTGCGACATGATCGAGGCCGCCCACGGCCGAGCGCCCGCGGTGGCCACGGCGGTGAAGCGCGTGCATCCCGACAAGGTGGTCTTCGCCTATCAGGGCGACGGAGATCTGGCCTCCATCGGCATGGCCGAGACGGTCCATGCGGCCACCCGAGGCGAGAACATCACCATCATCTTCATCAACAACGCCATCTACGGCATGACCGGCGGCCAGATGGCCCCCACCTCGCTGCCGAACCAGGTGACCCAGACGAGCCCCTACGGGCGCGACGTGTCCACAGCCGGCAACCCCATCCGCGTGAGCGAGCTTCTGAACGCGCTGGACGGCCCGGCCTACATCGAGCGCGTCTGCGTCGATACGCCGAAGAACGTGCGCAAGGCCAAAAAGGCCATCAAGAAGGCCTTCCAGAACCAGATCGACGGCGTGGGCTACTCGTTCATCGAGGTGGTCTCCACCTGTCCCACCAACTGGGGCATGACGCCGCAGGACGCTTTCGAGTGGATGCGCGTGAACATGCTGCCGTACTACCCGCTCGGGGTGGTGCGCGATGTGACCGCCGACGGCTTCGCCAATGCTGCCGAGGCGGCGAGCGCCCGCAATGCCGCCTGCCCCATCGCCCATCCCGAGGCTGTGTCAGAAGGAGGCAACTAATGGGCAAGGATCTTACCTGTGTCGTCGCCGGCTTCGGCGGCCAAGGATCGCTGTTCGCCGGCAAGGTCATCGCCACGGCCGGCCTCATCGAGGACCGCGAGGTGTCGTGGATGCCCTCCTACGGCCCCGAGATGCGCGGCGGCACCGCCAACTGCTCGGTGACGCTGTCCGATGAGCCCATCGGCAGCCCGCTGATCACGCGCCCGCGCGCACTCATCGCCCTGAACCAGCCCTCCTTTGACAAGTTCATCGACAACGTGGAAGAGGGCGGCATCGTGGTGGTTGACACGGCCATGGTGCCGAGCCTCACCGAGCCTGAGGGCGTGACGGTCATCGGCATTCCCGCGACGAAGATGTGCGAGGAGGCCGGCCTCAAAGGCCTCGGCAACATCGTGCTCATCGGCAAGCTGTGGGCCGAGACCGGCTTTTGTTCCGAGGAGGCGCTCGACGGCGCCATCGCGAAGGTGGCCGGCAAAAAGCCCGAGAAGCTGGAGCAGAACCGCCAAGCCATCAAACTCGGCATCAACGCTTAGTATTCAATCACGGCGCAGCAGACGCGAGACGGGGCGGGCGTCCCCGCGCGCAGGTTGCGCAGCGAACGGAACAGCCCAGTGGGCTGTTCCGCCGAGCGAGCCATTGCTTGAGCACGGGGATGCCCGCCCCGTCTCGCGCCGGACAGGACAGAAGGACAAACATGGAAGAAGAGAACCTGAAAGACTTGGGCGAGCGCCTGCAGGGCCTGCGCGAGGCCTGCGACGTGTCGCGCCACACCATGGCCGAGGAGCTCGGCGTGGACATCGACACCTACCGCGCATGGGAGGAGACCGGCGAGGACATCCCGATCTCAGCCATCTACCACATGGCCCGCAAGTTCAGCGTCGACCTCACCGAGATCCTCACGGGCACCGCACCGAAGCTGGACACCTACCATTTGGTGCGCCGCGGCGAGACCGAGGAGGTCGAGCGCTTCCCGGGGTACCACTACGAGGACATGGCCAGCCGCTATGCCCGCAAGATCATGCAGCCGCTGCTGGTCATCTTGGATCCGTGTGACGAGCCGGCCGAGCTGGTGTGCCACGATGGCCAGGAGTTCAACTACGTGCTGGAAGGGTCGCTCATCCTCACCTTCGGCGACCGCGACATCCAGCTGAACGCCGGCGACAGCATCTATTTCAACCCCACCTACCCCCACGGCCAGCGCTGCAACGGCGACGTCCCCTGCAAGTTCATCACCATCATCGCGGAATAGCACTATCACGTTTTCGTAAGAGCAGCGTCGCGATTTCGGGTGCTTCGGCCGAGGGAGTTCCGCAGCGAACGAAACAGTCCAGTGGACTGTTTCGCAGAGCGAGGACTGTCTGAGCGAATCGAAGTACCCGGAAGCGCGGTGCGGAGGACAACAAATAGGAGAGCAGAGAGAAGCACCACTATGGATCATGTTCTGAAGAAGTACTGCCCGAGAATTGAGTTCGATTCCTACGAGGACTTCGCCGAGAACTTCACCATCGAGGTTCCCGAGGCCTTCAACTTCGGTTTCGACGTCGTCGACGAGTGGGCCGCCGTGGAGCCCGACAAGCGGGCGCTTCTGTGGACCAACGACGCCGGCGAGGAGCGTGTGTTCACGTTCACCGACATCAAGTGCCTGTCCAACCAGGCCGCCAACGCCTTTAAGGAGCTCGGCATCGGCAAGGGCGACGTGGTCATGTGCATCCTGCGCCGCCGCTGGGAGTACTGGGTGTGCGCCGTGGCCCTCTGCAAGTTGGGCGCCACCATCATCCCCGCGTCGCTGCAGCTCACGCGCAAGGATGTGGTCTACCGCGCCAACAGCGCCGACGTGAAGGCCATCGTCGCCGTGAACGACGAGTACGTCTGCACGCAGGTGGAAGAGGCCATGCCCGATTGCCCCACGGTGCGCGAGAAGTTCATCGTGGACGGCTCCCGCGAGGGCTGGGTCGATTTCGACGAGCTCATCGCCGGCTACCCCGATACCTTCGAGCGTCCGACCGGCGAGGCGGGCGTCACCTCCAAAGACATCATGCTCATGTACTTCACGAGCGGCACGACGGGCAACCCCAAGGCCGTGGAGCACAACTTCGCCCATCCGCTCGGCCACATCATAACGGCGAAGTACTGGCAGCAGGTGCAGGAGAACAAGCTGCACATGTCGGTGACCGACTCCGGTTGGGCCAAGTTCGGCTGGGGCAAGATCTACGGCCAGTGGATCGCCGGCGCCACCATCTTCGCTTACGACATGGACAAGTTCGTGCCCACCAAGCTTCTCCAGAAGATCCAGGACTACAAGCTCACCACCTTCTGCGCGCCGCCCACCATGTACCGCTTCATGCTGCAGGAGGATGTGGCCGCCTACGATCTGTCCAGCGTGGAGAACTTCGCCACGGCCGGCGAGCCGCTGAACGCGGAGGTGACCATTCAATGGGAGCGCCTCACCGGCAAGAAGATCCGCGAGGGCTTCGGCCAGACCGAGGGCCCGGTGCTTCTGGCCACCTTCCCGTGGATCGAGCCGAGGCCCGGCTCCATGGGCAAGCCGTCGCCCCTGCTCAACGTGAAGCTGCTCGACGACGACGGCCGCGAGGTCGATGACGGCGAGGAGGGCGCCATCTGCGTGACGGGCCTGAAAGAGGCCTACCCGCCGGGGTTGTTCGTGGGCTACTACGGCAACCCGGAGCGTACGGAGGAGGCCGTGGGAGGGGAGTATTACAACCTCCACGACATGGCTTGGCGCGATTCCGACGGCTATTGCTACTTCGTGGGTCGCAACGACGATGTCATCAAGTGCTCCGGCTACCGCATCGGCCCCTTCGAGGTGGAAAGTGCGCTGGTGGAGCATCCGGCCGTGGTGGAGTGCGCTGTTACGGCGGCGCCGGATCCCATCCGCGGCAAAGTGGTGAAGGCCACCATCGTGCTCGCGAAGGGCTACGAGGGCACCGACGCGCTCACCCGCGAGCTGCAGGACCACGTGAAGAAGACCACGGCTCCCTACAAGTACCCGCGCATCATCGAGTACGTGGACGAGCTGCCCAAGACCATCGGCGGCAAGATCAAGCGCAAGCTCATCCGCCAGACCGACGGTATTCAGGAGTAGTTCCGTTCGCCCTGACGGGACGAACGGGAACGCCGACGCTGCGGCTCCGACAGGCACCTGGCCTTGCCCCTTGTTTTCACCTCGGCGCGTACCGAAGTACGCTTGGGTGAAAGGCGGGGCAATTCCAGGCACCTGTCGGAGCCTCGCTGATTTCCTTGGTCCAATTTCTCTCTCTTTTCTTCTCGATGGGCTAAAAACACCATTGGCGAGAATTTCGCGGTGATCGGCGTTGTCAATTGCAGCCAAGTTCAGGTATCATGCACATCGAAGCGAAACCCCAAGGGGCGATGGCGTCGCGCTTCGAATGGCGCCGCCCTTGCCCCTCGAGGTTCAGAGGTCAGCTGGGGAGGGCAGATCGCTCGCTTCGAAGGAAGGAGATGCCATAAGGGCATCTCGAGGATCCCCAACTGGAAGGAAGAGGCATGACAGAAGAAGAGAAAAAGGTGGACGGGCAGACTGCCGAGCCTGCCGCCCAGAAGAAAAAGAAGAAGTGGCCCATCGTCGTGGGCGTCGTCGTCGCTGTGCTCGTCGTGGCCGGCGCCGGCTTCTGGGTATGGCACGAGCAGCCGAGCTTCTGCAACGCCATCTGCCACACCCCGATGGACGCCTACCTGCCCACCTATGAGGCCGAGCCCGGCCAGGCCGCCACTGACGTGTGGGGCAACGAGGTCGCCAACGCCTCCGGCATGATGGCCGCTGTGCATCGCGCCCAGAACGGCACCACCTGCCTCGGTTGCCACGTGCCCACCCTGTCCGAGCAGATCGGCGAGGGCATGAGCTGGATCACCGGCAGCTACGAGGTTCTGAACACCCAGACCGGCCAGCAGGTCGTGCCCGAGAAGTCCCTCGAGGATCTCGTGGCCGCCCGCGGCATCGAGCCCGATCAGTTCTGCCTGAACGAGTCCTGCCACAACATGACTCGCGACGACCTGATCCAGGCCACCGCCGATCTGGAGCGCAACCCGCACGTGGCCCAGCACGGTGAGAACCAGTGCAGCGACTGCCACAAGGCGCATCGCGCTTCCGTGAACATGTGCTCGCAGTGCCACAACGACGCCCCCATCCCCGAGGGCTGGATCTCCGCTGCGGACAACACCGCGCTGGAGAAGGAGCTGGACAGCCTGAACAAGGCCTAAGCTTCTCGCCACGCAGAGCATCATGGGGAAGGCCGCCTTCGGGCGGCCTTCCTTTTTGTCGGGGGTGCAATGGCGAAGTTACGATTACCCAACTCCTTAAGGTTAGCCGCCGCAACTCGCGGCGCCGAGTCTCACTATAGGTAGGACGATACGGCGCCCGCACGAGCGAGGCCGTGGTGAAAGGAGTTGGAACCCATGGAACTTGAGAAGTCCCAGACATGGAAGAACCTGGAGAGCGCGCTCTCCCAGGAGGCCGTGGCCTACTGCGAGTACACGTTCTACGGCCAGCAGGCCGCCAAGGACGGCTACAAGCAGATCTCCGACATCTTCAACGAGACCGCCGGCAACGAGCTGCACCACGCGAAGCTGCACTACAAGAAGATGCACGGCGGGAAGGTACCAGGGACGCTTGACAACCTGAAGGCCGCCGCCGCTAGCGAGGACGAGGAGGTCGGCATCTACACCGACTATGCCAAAACCGCCCGCGAGGAGGGCTTCGCCGATCTGGCCGACTTCTTCGAGGGCCTGGCCGCCATCGAGAAGAGCCACGAGAACCGCTATCAGCTGCTCATCGAGCGCATCGAGAACGACGAGGTGTTCCGCCGCAAGGAAGTGAAGGTGTGGGTGTGCACCGTGTGCGGCCACATCGAGATCGGCACCGAGCCCCCCGAGAAGTGCCCCGTCTGCGAGCACCCGCAGGGCTACTTCGAGATCAAGGCCGAGAACTTTTAGATTCCGTCGTTGCTGACGCAACAACGGGAATTCTCGACGCTGCGGCTCCGACAGGCACCTGCCCTTCGCATTCAGCGCTTTCCCTCACGGCCCCAAGGCCGCTCGGCCGCGCTTCAAGCGAATTGCAGGCACCTGTCGGAGCCTCGCTGACTTCCTTGGGCGAACCTGTGGCCATCCCATTTTCGCCTTTTTAGAAAAAATTCAATACAAGGCTTGCAAGTCATCTTTCTGCGGTGTATGGTGCAACCGTCCTTTAAATGCGGTACAGAGAGGCCGACAAGGTAACCCCAATCAGCGCAGCGCCCGTCAAGCGGGCGGCAAGCGCAACGACGCAGGAAGCCTAGTCGCCAGACGGGCTTTTTCTTTTGCCCGCGCGGCGGCACGAAGCTCGCGGAAAACTCGGACGCGGGGCTTCGCGGACTCGTCTGTACGCACTGACCTTACGAAGGGAGTGTGTATGAACGACGAGAGCATGGTCAAGTCGGTCTGCATGGATGCAGACGACATCGAGCGAGCGGTGACGCGCATGGCGCACCAGATTCTCGAGGCCAACAAGGGCGCGGAAAACCTCGCGCTCGTGGGCATCGTCACGCGAGGCGACCTTCTCGCGAAGATGCTCGTTCACAAGATCGAGGAGATCGAGGGGGTCAAGGTTCCCCTGGGCAAGCTGGACATCAGCTTCTATCGCGACGACTTCGCGACCCATATGTCCCCCGAGGTCCATTCCACCGACATCCCGTTTTCCATCGACGGCATGACCATCGTGCTCGTGGACGACGTACTGTACACGGGCCGCACCATCCGCGCGGCGCTCGACGCTCTCATGGACATCGGCCGCCCCGCCGCCGTGGAGCTGGCGGTCCTCGTCGACCGCGGCCATCGCGAGCTGCCCATCCGCGCCGACTTCGTGGGCAAGAACGTCCCCTCGTCCTCCAGCGAGAACGTGCGTTTGTTCTTGGAGGAAGTCGACGGCATCTCGGCCGTGGAGATTCTGGACATCGAGCCGGGCAAGCGCGCAGGCGCCGCTGCCCTGACGAAAAAGGAAGGTGAGTAGGTCCATGGCCTTCGATCACAAGCACCTCATCGACATCACGGAGTACTCCGCCGATGACATCATGACCATCCTAGAGACGGCCAAGACCTTCAAGCAGGTCAACGAGCGCCGCATCAAGAAGGTGCCCACGCTGAAGGGCTTCACCGTGGTGAACATGTTCAACGAGCCCTCCACCCGCACCCGCTCCTCCTTCGAGATCGCCGAGAAGCGCCTGTCGGCCGACTCGCTGAACTTCGGCGGCTCCTCCACGGCCACGGTGAAGGGCGAGAGCCTCGTGGACACCGTGAAGACGCTGTGCTCCTACAAGATCGACTGCATCGTGGTGCGCGATCGCTGGGCCGGCGTGCCCCGCAAGATCGCGGATGTGTCCGGCGTGTCGGTCATCGACGCCGGCGACGGCAAGCACCAGCATCCCACCCAGGCGCTGCTCGATCTGTACTCCATCTGGGAGGAGAAGGGCTCCTTCGACAACCTGCATGTGGGCGTCGTGGGCGACATCTCCCACTCCCGCGTGTGCGGCTCGCTTATCCCGGCGCTCAAGATCATGGGCTGCGAGGTGACGGTCATCGCGCCGCCGACGCTGCTGCCCGCGCGCCCTGACATCCTCGGCGCCGACCACGTGACGAGCAACCTCGACGAGGCGCTGCCCGAGCTGGACGTGGTGTACATGCTGCGCATCCAGCGCGAGCGCTTCGAGGGCGCGCCGTACCCGAACCTGCGCGAGTACAACCTGCTCTACGGCCTCACCGAGGAGCGCGACCGTCTTTTGAAGCCCGACGCGTGCGTGTGCCACCCGGGCCCCATCAACCGCGGCGTGGAGCTGGACAGTTTCATGGCCGACCATCCCAAGCGCTCCATCATCCTCGACCAAGTTTACGCCGGCGTGCTCGTGCGCATGGCCGCCCTGTACCTGCTCCTAGGAGGTAGCAACGATGGCATTGATGCTTAAGAACGCCCGTCTGATCGACCCCCAGATCGGCCTCGATGACGTGGCCGACATCCTCATCCGCGACGGCAAGATCGTGGAGGTGGGACACGACCTCGCCATGGAGAAGGGCGTCGAGCGCGACCTTTCCGGCAAGATCGTCACCCCCGGCCTCGTGGACATGCACGTGCACTTCCGCGATCCGGGCCAGGAGCAGAAGGAGGACATCGCCTCCGGCTCCCGTGCGGCGGCCCACGGCGGCTTCACCGCGGTGTGCACCATGCCGAACACGAGTCCGGTGGTCGACGACGCCGTGGCCGTGGAATATGTGAAGGCTCGCGCCGCGGCCGTGGGGAAATGCCGCGTCGTGGTGGCCGGCGCCTGTTCCAAGGATCTCAAGGGCGAAGTGCTCTCCGATATGGGCGACATGTACAACCATGGCGCCCCCGTGTTCACCGACGATGGCCACGGCATCCAGGACGCCGGCATGATGCGTCGCGTCATGGACTACGCCAACCAGTTCGACACGGTTATCATGGCCCACTGCCAGGACGACTCGCTCGTGGCCGACGGCCAGGTGAACGAGGGCGTGGCGAGCACGCGCCTGGGCATGGTGGGCTGGCCGGCCGAGGGCGAGGAGCTCGAGATCGCCCGCGACATCGCGCTGTGCCGTCTGACGGGCTGCCCGCTGCACATCCAGCACATCACCACCAAGCGCGGGCTCGATCTGGTGGCCGCCGCCAAGGCCGAGGGCCTGCCGGTGACCTGCGAGGTGACGCCGCACCACATGTTCCTCACCGAGGACGCCATCACCGCCGAGTACCAGACCGCGCTGAAGGTGAACCCGCCGCTGCGCACCGCCGAGGATGCCGCCGCGCTCATCGAGGGCCTTGCGAACGGCACCATCGACGCCATCGTGACCGACCATGCGCCCCACACCGATTGGGAGAAGGACCGCGAGTTCGAGCTGGCGCCCTTCGGCATGACCGGGCTTGAGACCTCGCTCTCCCTCGTGCTCACGAACCTCGTGCGCGCCGGCGTCATCGACTACGGCCGCATGATTCAGGCCATGGCCGTCGCCCCGCGCGAGATCCTGCGCCAGGAGCCGGTGAAAATCGAGGCCGGCAGCGTGGCCGACCTCACGGTCATCGACCCGGAGGCCGCCTGGACCGTGGAAGTGGGCGACTTCTACTCCAAGGCCAACAACTCCGGCTTCATCGGAGCCGAGCTTACGGGCCGCGCCACCGACGTCTACGTCGGCGGCTACGCCACCATGGAGGACGGCAAGATCGTCGAGTAGGTACCTGCCGACAACCAATGTCTTGCCTGGAAGGGGCCGTCTTCGGACGGTCCCTTCTCGTTTTCCCGCCTCAAGGGTGCTTTACGGGAAAGCGTCGGCTGGGCAACAGGCGAGGGGTAAACGCGGGAGTGGGGGAGCTCCTGCCTAGAATGAGGCTACGCCGGTTGTGGATGTTTCCCGAAGGACTTGCATAAAAGTAAGCCAGTGATAACATTTGGCGCCATAAGTTCGCTGAAACTAACTGATTGCTCAGCTTCAGGAAAGGATGTGCTCATGCCCCCGATTTCCCGCCGCACCTTCGCAGCCTTCCTCGCTACCGCTGCCTTGACCCCTGTGCTCGGCGGCTGCTCCTCTTCTGCCGGCTCCTCTGCGGAAGGGGAGGGCACCGCGACGACCGATGCCGGCGCTTCTAACGCCGATGCCGCCGCAAGCGCTGCCACCCGCACCGTGGACACCGACAAGGGCCCGGTGGAGATTCCGACCAACCCCCAGACCATCGTCAGCGACTACTACCTCGGCGAGTTCCTGGCCGTGGACGTGAAACCGGTCATCGCGAGCCCCTATGCCTTGAACAACCCCTTCCTCGCCGGGCTGTGCGACGGCATTGAGGCGCTGAACACCACCTCGGCCGAGACCTCGCTCGAGATGATCGCCGAGAAGCAGCCGGATCTCATCGTCACCATCACCGAGGCCGACTACGACAAGTACGCCAAGATCGCGCCGACGGTCTACATCGCCGATGGCACGCGCTCCGACGAGGATCTGTTCCGCTACATCGCCGATTTGGTGGGCAAAAAGGATGCCGCCGAGGCGTACATCGCCGAGTTCAACGACAAGGTGGCCACGGTGAAGGACGAGATCGTGGGCATCGTGGGCGACCGCACCGTATCCATCCTGGAGGTGTGGCCCCAGGAGATCTACACCATGGGCAGCCACTTCGCTCGTGGCGGCTCCATTCTTTACGATATGTGGGGGCTGAAGGCGCCCGAGGCCATCCAGGGTCCCATGGTAGAGGGCGACGAGGCCTACAAGGTGATCTCCGTGGAGGCGCTGCCCGACTACGCCGGCGACTTCATCTGCTACGGCGTGCTGGACGGCGCGGACTCGGCCTATGTGGACGACTCGCAGCTGTGGAAGAACCTGCCCGCCGTGCAGGCCGGTCGCCTCATGCCCTACGAGCAGGTGGCCTTCATGCACCGCGACCCCATCACGCTCACCAACCAGCTCGAGGCCTTCACCAACTTCTTCCGTGCCCATGCGGATGCGGCGGCCTAGCAGGGACGCTTCGTGTCGCGCCTCAGGACATCGATCTTCCTGATCGGGGGAGTCGTCGCGGTCGCGCTGGCCGCGGGGCTCTCCCTGTTCTTCGGCAGCACCCCCATCCCGCCCGACCAGGTGCTGGGGGCGCTCTTCTCGCCGGACATGGCGAACCAGGAGCACGTGGCCATCCTGGAGCTGCGCGGGCCCCGTACGGTGGGCTGCATCCTCGTGGGGGCGGCCTTCGCCGTGGCCGGCGCCATCATGCAGGGCGTGACCCGCAACCCCTTGGCCGACTCGGGGCTTCTCGGCATCAACGCCGGGGCCGCCTTCGCGCTGGCGCTTTGCTTGGCACTTCTGCCGGGCATGAGCTTCGCCGGGGTGGTGGGGTGCTCGTTTGTAGGCGCCGCCTTCGCCCTGGCAGTGGTCTTCGGGGCCGTGAGTTTCCGCCGGCGCAACGTGGATCCCGTCCTGCTAGTGCTGGCCGGCTGCGCCGTGGGGCTCTTCCTCACAGCGCTCGCCCAGGGCGTGGCCATCTTCTTCAACATCGGTTACTCGCTCACTTTCTGGACCGCCGGCGGCGTAGCCGGCATCCGCGCCGATACGCTAGCCATGACGGCGCCGTTCATATTGGCGGCGCTTGTGGCCTCTTGGGTGCTGGCGCGGCGCGTGACGGTGCTCTCGCTGGGCGAGGAGGCCGCCTCGGGGCTCGGCGTGAACGTGGGGAAATCCCGCACGCTGTGTCTGCTCGTGGTGCTCGTTCTGGCGGGGGCGGCCGTGGCCCTGGCCGGCACGGTGGCCTTCGTGGGCCTCATGGCGCCGCACATAGTGCGCCGCTTCGTGGGATCGGACTACCGGGCCGTCATCCCCGCCTCAATGGTGGGCGGGGCGCTGTTCATGCTTCTGGCCGACGTGCTCGCCCGCACGCTCATGGCGCCGAGCGAAATTCCCATCGGCGTCATCTTCGCCATCGTCGGCGTGCCGTTCTTCATCTGGTGCGCGCGGAGGGAGGCGACCGGCCTTGACTGAGCGAAAGAAACGGCTGCGCACGGGCGCGGTGCTGGCGATCCTCGCCGTGTTGGCGCTTTTGGCCCTGTGGTGCGACATCAACGCCGGCTACCGCAGTATTTCCTTGGAAGAGCTGGGACAGATCCTTTCCGGCACGGCGAGCCGGAGCCTCACCTACACGCTGGTGGACTTGCGGCTGCCCCGGGTGCTCACCTCTCTTCTGGTGGGCGTGGGGCTGTCGCTTTCCGGGTGCCTTCTGCAGGGTGTCTCCCGCAACGACATGGCCGACCCGGGCGTGCTCGGCATCAATGCCGGCGCGGGGCTGCTCGTAGCCGCCTTCATCGTCTTCGTGCCCGCGGGGCTCTTCCCCTCCGCGGTGGCCCTCCCGGTTCTCGCCTTCGCGGGCTCGGCGGCCGTGGCCTTCCTCGGCTGGCGGCTGTCGGTGGTGCGCGGCGCCTCCAGCCCGCGGCGGCTGCTGCTCATCGGCGTCGCTTTGGCCACGGGGCTCTCCAGCGCCACGTCGCTGCTCATGCTGCGCATGTCCGACGGCGACTATGCCTTCGTGCAGAATTGGATCGCCGGCAGCATCTGGGGCGCCAGCTGGGAAAACGTGGCCATTCTCGCCGTGGGGCTGGCACTGCTCACGGCCGGCGCCCTCTACGCCTCGCGCACACTGAACGTGCTGGGACTCGGCGAGGCAGCGGCCACGGGACTCGGCGTGAACGTGCCCCGGGCCCGCGCTGCCCTCACCGCCGTTGCCGTGGGGGCATCGGGGCTCGCCTGCGCCGTGGGCGGCGGCCTCACCTTCGTGGGGCTCGTGTGCCCGCATATGGCGCGGCGCCTCGTGGGGCCGAACTTCCGGACGCTCGTGCCGGCATGCGTGCTCGTGGGCGCGGTGCTCATGCTCCTGGCCGACATCATCTCGCGCACGCTGCTCGCCCCCAACGAGATTCCCGTCGGCATCGTGGCGGCGGTCATCGGCGCGCCCTATTTCCTGTACCTTTTGGCGAGATCCTAGGAGAAGGTGATGCTTGTGAAGAAGCCGAACGCAGCGGATTTCCTCGATTCCTTCCGCGAAGGCGCTCCTGAAGCGCCCGAAGTCGTCGATGAGCCTCTGTTCTGCGAGACCTGCGACCGCACCTGCGAGAAATTCGCCGACGCGGCCCTGCGCGGCGAGGCCGTGTCGGTGGGCTACGGCGACCGCGTCATCATAGAGCCCATGGACGTGGCCGTGCCCGCAGGCGAGATCACCTCCATCATCGGGCCGAACGGCTGCGGGAAGTCCACGCTTTTGAAGGCGCTCTCGCGCACTATGCCCCTGCGCGGCGGCGCGGTGTACCTGGACGGACGCGCCATCGCCGAGATGCCCACGGCCGAGGTGGCCCGTAAGATGGCGCTGCTACCCCAGTCGCCCCAGGCACCGGCAGGGCTCACTGTGGGCGAGCTGGTGGCGCTGGGCCGCTATCCGCACCAGAAGGGCTTCGGGCGCCTGACCGACGACGATCGGAGCATCATCGACTGGGCCCTTTCCATCACGCACTTGGACGGCCTGGCCGAGCGCCCCATCGACGCGCTTTCCGGCGGCCAGCGCCAGCGGGCCTGGATCGCCATGGCGCTCGCCCAGGACACGGGCCTCATCCTTCTGGACGAGCCCACCACCTACCTGGACATGGCCCACCAACTGGAGGTGCTGGAGCTTCTGCAGACGCTCAACCGCGACCAGGGCAAGACCATCGCGCTCGTCATCCACGAGCTGAACCTGGCCGCCCGCTTCTCCGACTGGATGATCGCCCTGAAATCCGGCGCCATCCGCGGCGCGGGCACGCCGGCCGAGGTGATGACCCCGGCCCTCCTGCGCGAGGTCTTCGGCCTGGACGCCCTCATCGCCCCCGACCCCTGGACTGCACGCCCCAGCCTCGTGAGCTACCGCCTGGCAGGGGAGGAATAAACCGTTGGATGCTCTGGAGCTTCGGGCGAACTTTCCGGCGTGCTCTCTATGCGTGTCCTAGGCGAACGCGAGAACCTTCTTCTCCTCGGCGCATTGCACCAGGTAGAGGTTTATCAGGTTCTGGTAAGGGATGCTGATTGACCGAACCCAGCGCAGCACAAACAAGCTCGTAGGTCGAAAGGGACAGTTGCCCGAGCGGTTTGTCCCTCAAAAGCTTGTCGCGTCGTACCTCCACAAGGGGCTCGATTTGCACCCAGGAGGGCCGACGAAGTCCGCAGGATTCCCAGTCGGAGATCTCGACGAAAGAGGACGGCTCATAGTTTGCTGACGCCGTTATCTTCGCGGTAATGACGCTCGCCTTCCCAGAGGCGTCCAAGATGACAACGGGCCGCACCTTGCCCACGCCCTCGTGGTCGGCGAACCCAACGTAAGCGAGCCAGATGTCGCGCGGTGCGGGATCACACGAGGTCATCGTAGAGCCCCTCGTCCTCGGGGGCGTCCATCCAGGCTGGAAGGACGGTGATGCCTGTGGCGGGATTCGGCCGCAGCGTCTCCCGGCCGCTCAGGGCGGGGGAGGGCTCAGGGCGCAGATCGAAGGGGAGGCCGCCCACCTCGACGGACTTGCGCATGAAGAGGTTGAAGGCCTCGCTCAGGGAGAGGCCCCATCGGTCGTAGACGCGCCGGGTCTGTCGCTTCAGCTCTTCGCTCGTGCGGAACTTTATCTCGGCGTCCTTCGTTGCAGTTGGCATGATGCACCTCCTTGTTGTAGCCCCAATGTTACCACAAGAGGGCATGCGTCTGAAATGGGGGGGCAGCAGGCGGTGCTCTGCTGTGGACATAGGCTTGTCGCGCATTCCGTTAGCGAAAAATTCCTGATGGCGTCGCCAAGCTGTGCTAAACTTGCCGACATGCTGTTAACGAAGCGCACATATACGTGCCTGGGGGGTCTCACCGCTAAGTCGGCCCGAACCTTCGCGCGCTAGCGTAGCATTCCCGCGGGACGCGTTCCCGCAGCAACCGAGTAGATACAACCGAATAGAGAGCTTCGAGGCCCAAGGGTTCTTGGGTTCTTTTGCGCTTTGGAGCGGGAAGGGGCCATGAGCGGGCTTTCCACGACTTTATCGATCTGATGGACTGAAGCAGATATCCGAGAAAGGAAGGTAGGCACGTATGTTCTGTCCTAAGTGCGGAAGTGAGATCGCGGAGGGGACGGCCTTCTGCGGGAAGTGCGGGGCGCCAGTGGGCGCCCAGGCGGCTGGGGCGGCCCAGGCAGGGAGCGCGCAGGGCGCGGCAGGCGCTGCCGTCGGCGGGACGCCGGCACTCAAGAAGAACGGTGCGAAGATAGGGGCCGTCGCGGCTGCTGTCGTGGTTCTGGTGGTGCTCGTCGCCGGGTTCGCGACGAACTGGTTCGGGCTCGCAGGCGTGCAGCCCAAGGAGGCGGTGGAGGTTCCCGCCGCGAGCCAGGGCGCGAACGCGGCCGACGGCCAGAGCGCCGATGCTAACGAGAGCGCGGGCGACGCCCAGGGTGGCTCCCAGGATGCGGCCGGCGCGGCGGTGAAGTCGGCGGTGGAGGCCTACACGTGGGACGAGCTTTCCCGGATCTCGGCCGAGATCGGCGCGGCCGGCGACGAGGCGGCGGCCATCGAGGTGGCGAAGAAATACAACCTGTGCACGCCCGAGGGCAAGCTGGACGGCACCCAGGTGAAGTCGGTGGCGCTGGCCGACGGCACCCAGACCACCGTGCAGATCGTCGGGTTCGCCCACGACGACAAGACCGCGGGCGGCAAGGCCGGCATCACGTTCATCTTCGGCGACTGCGTGGGCGAGGCGCCCATGAACGGAGAGTCCACCAACGCCGGCGGTTGGGAGGCCTCGCAGATGCGCGCCTATCTGAACGGCGACTGGCGAGTTCAGCTGCCCGAAGACCTCAACGCGGTCATTGTTCCAGTGGACAAGCTCACCAACAACGTCGGCGAGACCCAGGAGGCGTCCTCGGTGACGACGACCTCCGACTCGCTGTGGCTGCTCTCCTTCGCGGAACTGGCCGGCCCCATTCCTGCAGCCGAGCTGGGGGGAGGCGGCTACGAGTGGGCCGCCGACATCTTCAACGCCGAGGGTACCCGCTACAAGCTCTTCAACGACACGGACGTGATTTGGAACGATGCCAACTCCGTCCTCGTGAAGAACTTCCAAGGATCGCCGTACAACTGGTGGGAGCGTTCCCCGAGTCCGGACGACTCGGGCTACTTCTGGTACGTGGGCTCCGGCGGCCCGTACAACGGCGGCGGCGCCGGCTACTCATACGGCGTGGTCCCCGGCTTCTGTATATAAACCATCCAACCATCTAGACCCCCATGCCCATGTGGTATGGGTAAAGCACCTGATGAGCAATCTGCCTTCTTCAAACCGGGGCCTTCGATGGCGATGCAAAAGGAAAGGACTCTCATGGGATTTCTGGACAATGTGACCTCGGCGGTGAACCGGGGGACCGCGGCCGCGGGGCGCGGCGCCGACAAGATCAAGCTGAACGCCCGCATCGGCGAGCTAAACAAGCAGCGCCAGGGGCTGGCCGCCCAGCTGGGGACGAGCCTGTACGAGGCCGCGGCGAACGAGAAGGACGGGGAGTAGCCATGTTCTGCACCAATTGCGGCAACCAGATGCCGGACGGTTCCAAGTTCTGCACAAAGTGCGGCGCTCCGATGGGCGCCCTGGCGCCGGAGGTTCCGGCAGAGGGTGCGTCCGCGGGCGGCGCGGACGCCGGGGACGCTCCCGCCCATGGCGGCGCGACCCAGGGAGCGGCTGTTGCTGCCGGCCCTTCGCCGGCCCCTTCCAAGAAGAAGCGCACTGGTCTTGTCGTCGGCATAGCCGCGGCGGTCGTGGTGGCGGTGGGCATCGCGGTGGCGAACCCGTTCGCCGCGCCCGCCCCGGAGCCGGAGCTCGGGTCCGTGCAGGCGTCAGACCCGCAGCCTGCGCCTGAACCCGCGCCCGAGCCCGAGTCGGATCCCACGGCCGATCCCGCGGCCGAGCCGGCGCTCGCCATTCCGAACCGCTACTTCGTTTCGGGCACCAACTTCCATCCAAGCGGCACTTACGACGTGTGCCTCACCGATCTCGAGGGCAACGAGGTCGTCTTCGAGAACCCCGACATGAGGCCCATGGGCGGCTTCTCGGAGGGCAAGGTGCTCGTCACGTGGGAGACGAGCGAGTACGACGAGGAATGGGACACCGAGTTCGATGAAATGACCCACTACGGCCTGGTGGACGCTACGGGCGCCATGGTCGTCGACCTTACCGATCTCGTCCACGGCTACGGATACACTTTCCAGGGCAATCTGCAGGATGCATCGGTGACCAACTCGCCCACTTACGCCGACGGACGACTCGTTCTCTTCATCGAGTGGAGCGGCGGCAGCTACGGAGCCGTCGTCGTCCTGGACGAGCAGGGGAAGGTCGTGTTCACCGTCGGCGACGCAGAGGCCTTCCGGTTCGCCGACGAGGGCGCGGCCGGCCGGGAGTTCACCTGCAACCTTACCATGATGAATGCCCCCGACTGCTATCGCGACGGCGTCCTTGCATTGCAGGGCATCGACGGAGCCATGTTCCTCGATGTTGACGGCAACGTCCTCTACCAGGCCGAGGGCTACCCGACTTCGATCGGCGGCGGCTGCGTCATTCCCGACGATTCTGGTACCGTGGTGACGGACTACGCGAGCAACGTGCTGTTGGACATCGCCTCGTTCAATGTGGAGGGCGACATCGACGGCGCGGCTTTCACGGGCGACCAGGTTTCGTCGGGCGGCGTGGTGTGCGTGCGCGCCGAGAAGGTGAACCCCCACGGGGGCGCCAACAAGAATCTCGTGGGGCTGTACAGCGTTTCCACTAAGAAGTGGATCGTTCCTTTGGCCGAGGGTTCGCTGAGCTTCACTGCCGCCGACGGCCTCGTCTACGTCACCGCGGACTCGAAGGAGCGTCTGATCGAGGGCTACGGCGCCGAGGGTGACGGATCGTCCGATGCGTACAGCTGTCTGATGGACTTGCAAGGCGCCATCGTCGCTGACGCCGCTACGCTGGCCGCCTCGGGGGCTGACCTTTCCGCAGATTTCGACGGGCGTTACCTGCAGGATGGGTACTGGCTTCTCGGGGAAAGGGAAGGGGGCCTTGTGGCCTACGCCGAGAATGGTAAGGTCGCGGGCATCGCGCCGGCTCCGGAGCACGGCGTCGATGTAACGCTCTATCCGGATACCGAGCCTTGCTACACTTGATGGTTCTGCGGCATCGACGCACAATTCCCCGCGAAGGGCCGCACGCAGCGGCCCTTCGTTTATAATCGGGGAAACGCTACGAAGGAGAAAGGCCGCACCATGACGGGCACCTACGAGAACGGCATCTATCGCGAGGGCGACGTGCGCCTGTCCGACCTGTCCGGCCGTCGGCGTCTGCCCATCGGGCGCGACGGGTTCGCCACAGCAGTGCAGGAGTCGGTGGTCATCGACAAGTCTCTGCTCATCGCCGACGTTCTCAACAGTTCTGCCGCCGTCACGCTGTTCTGCCGCCCGCGCCGTTTCGGCAAGTCGCTGAACATGACCATGCTCAAGTCGTTCTTCGAGATTCCCCCGGCGAGCGACCCGAACGCCGAGGACGCCGCCTATCTCTTCGAGGGCCTTTCCATTTGGGACGCCGACGACGGTCGCTATCGCGAGCATCAGGGCGCTTATCCCGTTATCTACATCAGCTTCAATCCGGTGAAGAAACAGTGCTGGGAAGATGCTTGGGGCGCCCTGAACCAGCTGATCGTATGGGAATACATCCGTCACGGATACTTGTCCGACAGCGCCGAGCTGAACGAACAAGAGCGCGCCTATTTCGATCGTGTTGCGGGATGGGAGGCGGCGGACGGAGACATCGAGTCGTCCCTCATCAACCTCACTCGTCTGCTTTTCAAGCACCATGGGCGTCGCCCCGTCGTCCTCATTGACGAGTACGACGCGCCGGTCATGGCGGCTCGGGACAACGGGTACTACGACGAGATGGTCTCGTTTCTCAAAGGATGGCTTACGGCGGCCTTGAAGGACGGAGGGCAGGCCCTGGCCTTCGCGTGCCTCACGGGCGTGCAGCGCATCTCGAAAGAGTCCATTTTCTCTGATTTGAACAACTTGGTGGTGAACACCTCCCTCAACGCCAAGTACGACGAGCGCTACGGCTTCACGGAAGACGAGGTGCGCGCGCTCGCTAACTACCTGGGCCAGTCCGCTCACTTCCCCGAGATGCGCCAATGGTACGACGGCTACCGCTTCGGCTCGGTGGATGTGTACAACCCTTGGAGCGTGCTCAACTACTTCGACAACGATTGCGAGTGCGCGCCCTATTGGGGCAACACGTCTTCGAACGCGCCCATCGCCGCTATGGTGCGCGGGGGAGACGCGCGTCTGATGCGGAAGGTGTACGAGCTGCTTAAGGCGGGCGGGTCGGTGGAGGCCGCCCTCGATTTGTCGGTGGTGTTCGGCGATTTGGATGCCCGCCCCGAGGCCCTTTGGTCGCTTTTGTACCTTGCCGGCTATCTGACCACCGACGATACGGAGCAGCCCAATTCGAAGGACGTCGTGCGGCGGCTGCGCATTCCCAATTTGGAGATCGCGTCGTTGTACCGTAGCGAGATTATCGACCGTTTCGCGCAGATCGCCGGCGGTCGCGACTGCCTCATCGACCTTCACCGCGCGCTTGTCGACGGGGACGCCGGCCTGCTCGCCGAGGAGCTGGAGGACGTGCTGCTGAACTCGGCGAGCTTCTATGACCTTACGAGCGAAAACAGCTACCACATGCTTTTGGTGGGCCTTCTGTTCGGGGTACCCGGTTACGGGAACCCGGCCTCGAATCGCGAGGCGGGGCGCGGGCGCTTCGACATCCGGCTGGCTCCCGAGCGGGCGGGGCTACCGGCGGTCACCCTGGAGCTGAAGTTCGAGCACGGGGCCGACGCGTCCCACCTTCAGGTGCTGGCCACCGAGGCTCTGGCCCAGATAGAGGCGCGGGCCTACGACGCGGACACGGCCAGGGGCGGCGCGGGCGCTCCGTCTACGGCGGGCAGCCTGCGCTACGGCATCGCCTTCTCCGGAAAATCTCTGGCTGTGGTCGTCGACCGCAGGCCTTCATAGGCCACGACGTTTCGGAGCCCTCGCGGTGCCATTCGGCTGTCGTCTTCGGCCGCTTATTTTTGTGCAGATGCATACCTAGCAAGGTGCCTTATGCTCAAAAACGACCTTTAACGGACGGTACCGAGAGACCGGCAAGGTGCGATGAGCGAACTTCATCTTGTGTGCTTGTAAGCGCTCCCGTCCAAGGCGGGAGCGCTTTTTTTGCGGGCGCTGCCGAGGGGCGGACCGTGCTTTCGCGAGAGTGCGGAGACGCAGGGACGGCAAGGAGCCGGGAGCACGTGAGACGAAAATGAGCGAGTCGCGGAAAGGACGGATGCTTTGAGCAAGATTGCGGAGAAGATGCGGGCGGCCACGTCGAAACCGGCGGCCGTGCCGGCGCTGCTCGTGCTGGAGGACGGCGCGGTGTTCGCCGGTACCTCCTGCGGCGCGCCCGGCGAGGCGTTCGGGGAGATCTGCTTCAACACCTCTCTGGAGGGCTATCTGGAAATCGTCACCGACCCCTCCTACGCGGGGCAGATCGTGGCGCTGACCTACCCGCAGGTGGGCAACTACGGAGTGAACGCCGACGACGCCCAGGCGGAGAGGCCGGCCCTGCGGGCGCTCGTGGTGCGCGACCTGTGCCCCACGCCCTCCAGCTGGCGCAGCGAGGAGAGCCTGGGCGACTACCTCGCGCGCGAGGGCGTCGTGGCCATCGAGGGCATCGACACCCGTGCGCTCGTGCGCCACATCCGCGACCATGGCGCCCAGCGGGCCGTCGTTTCCACCACGGACGCGGATGTCGCCTCGCTGCTCGAGAAGGTGCGCCGAAGCCCGTCGCTAGTAGGCGTGAACCTGGCCGCCGACGTGTCCTGCGACGGCGCCTACTCCTACACCGCCGCGAACCTGCCCGCTTCCCATGGCTTCGCCCTGGCCGCCCCGGCCGAGCCCCGCTTCAAGGTGGTCGTCTACCACTGCGGCGTGAAGCGCTCCATCTTGGACGGGCTGGTGGCCTCGGGCTGCGAGCTCACCGTCGTGCCCTGGGACACTCCGGCCGAAGAGGTGCTGGCGATGAGCCCCGACGGCGTCTTCCTCTCCAACGGCCCGGGCGACCCGGAGGCAGTCACGGAGACCTACCGCCAGGCCGAGAAGCTGCTGGGTCGCGTGCCGCTGTTCGGCATCTGCCTGGGGCACCAGATGATGGCCAAGGCCGCCGGCGCGGAAATCGACAAGCTGAAGTTCGGGCACCACGGCGGTAACCACCCGGTGCAGAACCTGCTGACCGGCCGCGTGGAAGTGACGGCCCAGAACCACGGCTTCTGCCCCCGCTTCCAGAGCCTCGGCGCGCTCGTGCCAGAGCTTTCCGGCGGCGCGACCGAGCACGTTGAAGACTTGCGCGAGTGGGGCCGGCGCGGCATTGCCCCCGTTGTGGCCAACGAGCGCTTCGGATGCATCCGGCTCACCCATGTGAACCTGGACGACGGCACCGCCGAGGGCTTCGCTTTCCTTGACGTGCCCGCCTTCAGCGTGCAGTACCACCCGGAGGCGGCGCCCGGCCCCACCGACGCCCACTACCTGTTCACCGCTTTCGCGCGCCTCATGGAGGGACGCGAGGACTACCTGGATATCGACATCGCAACCGACCGCCTGTCCGGTTGGAAGTTCGGAGCTGACACGGAAGGGGAGGTGGCGTAAATGCCCAAGCGCGAGGACATCAAGAGCATTCTCGTTATCGGAAGCGGCCCCATCGTCATCGGCCAGGCCTGCGAGTTCGACTACTCCGGCGCCCAGGCCTGCAAGGTGTTGCGCGAGGAGGGCTACCGGGTCATTCTCGTGAACTCGAACCCGGCCACCATCATGACCGACCCGGAGCTGGCCGACGCCACCTATGTGGAGCCCATCACGCAGGCCTTCGTGGAAAAGGTCATCGCGAAGGAGCGGCCCGATGCGTGCCTGCCCACCCTCGGCGGCCAGACGGGCCTGAACACGGCCGTGGAACTGGCCAAATCTGGCGTGCTCGAACGCTATGGCGTGGAGCTCATCGGCTGCGATGTGGACGTCATCGAGCGCGGCGAGGACCGCAAACTCTTCAATGAGTGCATGGCCGACCTCGGCATCGAGGTCTCGCGGGCCGGCTACGCCTACTCCGTGGAAGACGCGCTCGCCATCGCCGAGGAGCTCGGGTACCCCGTGGTGCTGCGCCCGTCGTTCACCATGGGCGGCGCCGGCGGCGGCATCGCGCGCGATGCGGACGAGCTCGTGCGCATCGTCTCCCAGGGCCTGGAGCTCTCGCCGGCCAGCGAGGTGCTGGTGGAGGAGTCCATCGAGGGCTGGAAGGAATACGAGATGGAGGTCATGCGCGACGCGGCCGGCAACGGCATCATCGTGTGCTCCATCGAGAATTTGGACCCCATGGGCGTGCACACCGGCGACTCCATCACCGTGGCCCCGGCCCAGACCTTGACCGACCTGGAATACCAGCGCATGCGCGCCGCGTCGCTCGCAGTACTCGAGTGCGTGGGCGTTGCCACGGGCGGCTCCAACGTGCAGTTCGCCGTGCACCCTGAGACGGGCCGCATGGTAATCATCGAGATGAATCCCCGCGTGTCGCGCTCCTCGGCCCTGGCCAGCAAGGCCACGGGATTTCCCATCGCGAAGGCGGCGGCGCGCCTGGCCGTGGGCTACACCTTGGACGAGATCGTGAACGACATGACCGGCACCACGCCGGCCTGCTTCGAGCCGACCATCGACTACTGCGTCGTGAAGGCCCCGCGCTTCGCCTTCGAGAAGTTCCAAGGCGCCGACGACACGCTCACGACCCGTATGAAGGCCGTGGGCGAGGTCATGGCCGTCGGCCGCACTTTCGAGGAGTCCCTCGGCAAGGCCCTGCGTTCCCTGGAGACGGGCCGCGCCGGCTTCGGGGCCGACGGGAAGGGGGAGGAGACGGCGTTGACCGACGAGGAACTCTTCGCCGCGCTCTCGCGCCCCACGGCCGAGCGCATCTTCTTGGCGGCCGAGGCCCTGCGCCGCGGCATGAGCGCGGAAGAGCTGCACGAGCGCACGGCTATCGACATGTTCTTCTGCAATCGCATGGCCGACATGGTCGCCGTGCAGGAGGCCCTGCACGGGTGCGCCCTGGAGGATATGGACGCCGAGGCCTTCCAAATAGCGAAGCGCTACGGGCTCTCCGACGCCGAGATCGCCGTGCTCTCCGGCTCCGACGAGCGCACGGTGCGCGCCTGCCGCAAGATTCTTGGCGTGCGCCCGGCCTTCAAGACCGTGGACACCTGCGCGGCGGAGTTCCCCACGAAGACCGCCTACCATTCCAAGACCTACGACGCTGACGAGTCGGAGGTGGCGGAGAAGACGCGTCCGCGGGCGCTCATCCTGGGCGCCGGCCCCAACCGCATCGGCCAGGGCATTGAGTTCGACTACTGCTGCGTGCACGCCAGCTACGCGCTGGCCGACGCCGGGTACGAGACCATCATGGTGAACTGCAACCCCGAGACGGTCTCCACCGACTACGACACCTCCGACATGCTGTTCTTCGAGCCGCTCACCTACGAGGACGTCATGGATGTGGTGGACGCGACCGACCCCGATGGCGTGGTGGTCACCCTCGGTGGACAGACGCCGCTGAAGCTGGCCCGCGCTTTGGAAGAGGCCGGAGTGCCCATCATGGGCACGAGCCCGGATGCCATCGATCTGGCCGAGGATCGCGACCGGTTCGCCGCGCTGCTCGACTCGCTCGACATCGCCTACCCACGCTCGGCCATGACCTCGGGGCTGGAAGAGGCCCGCTCTGCTGCCCGCGAGATCGGCTATCCCTTGCTCGTGCGCCCCAGCTACGTGCTCGGCGGCCGGGGCATGGGCATCGTCTACGACGACGCGGGGCTCGCGCGCTATGTGGCCGAGGCGACCGCCGTTTCCCCGGACCACCCCGTGTATCTGGACAAGTTCCTGGAAGGCGCCGTGGAATGCGACCTGGACGCCCTGTGCGACGGCGAGGACGTGTACATCGGCGGCATCCTGGAGCACATCGAGATGGCCGGCATCCACTCGGGCGACTCGGCCTGCTGCCTGCCGCCCTTCTCGCTGTCGGCGAAGGTGCAGGACGAGATGGCGAGCGTCGCCCGCAAGATCGCCCTGGCCCTGGGCGTGCGCGGTCTGGTGAACATCCAGTTCGCCGTGAAGGACGGGGTCGTCTACGTCATCGAGGCCAACCCGCGGGCGAGCCGCACGGTGCCCTTCATCTCGAAGGCCACGGGCGTGCCCTTAGCGAAGCTCGCCAGCCGCATCATGGCGGGGGAGAAGCTGGCCGCGCTGAAGCTTCCCGAGCATTTCGCGAAGCCGGGCCGCTACTTCGTGAAGGAGGCTGTCATGCCCTTCGGCCGCTTCCCGGGGGCCGATGCGCTCTTGGGGCCGGAAATGCGCTCCACCGGCGAGGTAATGGGCATCGCGGAAAGTTTCCCGGCGGCCTATATGAAGACCCAGATGGCCATCGACTACGCCGAGCCTGAGGGCGGCATGGCCTTCATCTCCGTGAACGACCAGGACAAGCGCGCCGTGGCCTTCATCGCCCGGGAACTTGTGCGCCTCGGCTTCTCGCTTCTAGCTACCGAGGGCACCGCGGCCGTGCTGCGCGCCTCAGGCGTGCCCTGCGAGGTGACCGGCAAGATCCACGAGGGGAAAAGCTCGGTGGTGGACGCCATTGCCGCCGGGGAGATCTCGCTCATGATCAACACCCCGCTCGGCGTGGCCACCCGCGACGACGGCTACGAGCTGCGCCGCGCCGCCGTGCGCCACGGCATCACCTACGCCACCACCCTGGCCGCCGCCCAAGCCCTCATAGCCGGCATGCAAGCCGCCCGTGCCGGCGAGCTGGATGTGGCGCCTTTGCAAGAGCTGTAGTTCTAAGCTTATCGGAGGAGTAGCAAAGCAAGAGGCTGTTCCTCCATGCAAATCTCCAAGGATTTCTGCTCGTTGCGACGTATCGAATTCGATAATCGATTTACCATGCGTTAGAATATCACCAAATGCACTTTTCCGCCGACGCGACAGGAGAGCCTATGACGCTTTGCAACGAGAACGCGCCCATTCTGGTGAACGAAGAGATGGGGTGCAACATCTGGCTCATGACCGTGCGCGCGCCGGAAATCGCGGCGACGGCGCGGCCGGGGCAGTTCGTGCACGTGAAGGTGCCGGGCATGGAGGCCCACATCCTGCGGCGCCCTTTCGGCGTGTACGCGGCCGATGCGGAGGCGGGCACGGTGGACATGATGTACCAGGTGCTCGGCTTCGGCACTGAACACATGACAGAGCTCGCGATCGGCGACACGGTGGAGATGATCGGCCCCATCGGTCGCGGCTGGCAGCCGCCCGAGGGCTGCAAGCGCGCGCTCATTGTGGCCGGCGGCGTGGGAAGCGCGCCGTTGTATCCCTTGGTCGAGGAGCTGACAGCGGCGGGCGTTGCCACCGACGCCATCCTCGGCGCCTCCACCATCGACGCGCTGGTGGCCCGCGAGCGCTACGGGGCCGTGCTCGGGTGCGAGCCGGCCTGTTCCACCGATGACGGCACCTACGGCCGCGCCGGCTTCTGTACGCCGCTCGTGGAAGAGGCCCTGGCGGCCGCCGCGGCGGAAGGCGCCCCCTACGACTACGTGGCCTGCTGCGGGCCGGAGCCCCTCATGAAGATCGTGGCCGGCATGGCCGAGGCCGCCGGCGTGTTCTGCGAGGTGTCTATGGAGAGGCGCATGGCCTGCGGCGTGGGGGCGTGCCTGTCCTGCGTGGTCGATACGGTGGACGGCAAGCGCCGCGCCTGCGTGGACGGCCCGGTGTTTCCTGCGAGCGAGGTGGTGTGGTAATGCAGCGCAAACCAAAAGAGACGAGCGTCAACCTGTCCGTGAACCTCGGCGGCATGGCCATGAAGAACCCGGTCACCGTGGCCTCGGGCACCTTCGGCGCCGGCATGGAGTACCACGACTTCGTGGATGTGGCGGCCCTCGGCGCCGTCACCACCAAGGGCGTGTCCTTGAACGGTTGGGAGGGCAACGCGAGCCCCCGTATTGCCGAGACGGCTTCGGGCATGTTGAACTCCATCGGCCTCCAGAACCCCGGCGTCGCGCACTTGAAGGACATCGAGCTGCCATGGCTCGCTGAGATCGGCGCCACGGCCATGGTGAACGTCTCCGGCCACAGCTTCGACGAGTACGTGGCCGTCATCGAGGCCTTGGAGGAGGCCCCCGTGGCCGCCTACGAGGTGAACATCTCGTGCCCCAACGTGGACGCCGGCGGCATGACCATGGGCTGCCATGTGCCCAGCGTTGAGAAGGTGGTGTCACTGTGCCGCGCCGCCACGAAGCGCCCGCTCATCGTGAAGCTCACGCCGAACGTCACCGATATCACCGAGATCGCGAGGGCCGCCGAGGCCGCTGGAGCCGACGGCATCTCGCTCATCAACACGCTGCTCGGCATGGCCGTGGACGCCCGCACCCGCCGCCCGAAGCTGGCGCGCGTGGTGGGCGGCTATTCGGGGCCGGCCGTGAAGCCCGTGGCCCTGCGCATGGTGTGGCAGGTGGCTCAGGCCGTTTCCGTGCCGGTGCTCGGCATGGGCGGCATCGCGACCGGTGAGGACGCCGTGGAGTTCATGCTGGCCGGCGCCACCGCCGTGGCCGTGGGCACGGCGAACTTTGTCAATCCCACCGCCACCGTGGATGTCATCGACGGCATCATCGACTACTGCGAATCCCAGGGCGTCAAAGACGTCAACGAGCTGATAGGAGCCCTGCAATGCTAACCGCCTTCGATTCCGTTCCCGCTCGCGACCGCGTCATCGTGGCGCTCGACTGCGACGCCTGGGAGGCCATAGCCCTGGCCGACAAGCTGGAGGGCCACGCGAAGTGGCTCAAGATCGGCATGACGCTGTACTACGCGGAGGGCCCGGCCATCGTGAAGATGTTCAAGCGCCGCGGCTTCAACGTGTTCCTCGACCTGAAGTTCCACGACATCCCGCATCAGGTACAGGGCGCGGCGCGCTCGGCAGCGGCCAGCGGGGCCGATATGCTCACCATGCACACCGTGGGCGGCACCGCCATGATGGAAGCGGGTCAGCGCGGCGCCGAGGAGGGCGCGGCGGAGTACGGCGGGGACGTGCCGGCGACCCTCGGCATCACGGTGCTCACCTCCATGAGCCCCGAGGCTCTTGCGGCCACGGGCGTCGCCCGGCCCCTGCCCGAGCAGGTGGCGGCCCTCGCGGCCCAGGCCAAGGAGGCGGGCATCTCCGGCGTGGTGGCCTCGCCCCAGGAGGCGGCTGCCTTGCGCGAGATCTTGGGGCCCGACGCCTTCATCGTCACTCCCGGCGTGCGCCCGGCCGGCGCCGCCCTGGGAGACCAGAGCCGCGTGGCAACGCCCGCCCAGGCCTTCGCGAACGGTGCCTCCCACATCGTGGTGGGCCGGCCCATCACCGAGGCGCCCGATCCCGTGGCGGCCTTCGAGGCCATCGCCGCGGAACTGGAGTAGCTCCAAAGCGTTTTATCCCTGAATAAGGCCCGTGTATAGCCGATAATTAGGAAAAAATGCCGCATTTATTGATTCCGAGTAAATTAGGTGTTGATTCCTCATCAATGCGTGGTACTATGCCCTCAGCCCGAACTGGAAGGAGAACAGAAATGGCAATTCCCCAACTCAGCCCCGAGGCCCGCGCTGAAGCGCTTGAAAAGGCAAAGGCCGCACGCATCAAGCGGGCGGAGGTACGAGAAGAGCTGAAGACGGGCAAGCTCACCGTCGCTCAGGTTCTCGATATGCGCGACGACCCTGTCGTGGGCCGTATGAAGATTTCCACGCTCATCGAGACGCTGCCAGGCTACGGCAAGGCCAAGGCCGAGCGCATCATGAGGGAGCTGCAGATCGCCGAGAGCCGCCGCATTCGCGGTATCGGCGAGCGTCAGCGCGAGGCTCTGCTTGCGCGCCTGTCCAAGTAGAACGTCAACGTCACAAAGGAATTCATGAGACACGGAAACCTCTTCGTCGTAAGCGGTCCGTCCGGGACCGGCAAGGGAACGCTCATCGCGCGTCTTCTCGAGGAAGTGCCCGACGCTTGGTTGTCCGTCTCCGCCACCACAAGGCGCCCTCGTCCCGGTGAGGAGGAGGGCGTCAGCTATTACTTCCTCACGAAGGAGGAGTTCTTGAGCCTGGCGGAGGAGGGCGGCTTTCTGGAATGGGCCGAGTACTCCGGCAACTGCTACGGCACTCCGCGCGCCTCGGTGGAGCGCGAGATGGCGGCGGGACGCCAGGTCGTTCTCGAGATCGAGGTTCAAGGAGCGCTCCAGGTGCGCGAGAAGATGCCCGAGGCGCACCTCGTGTTCATCGAGCCTCCCTCGCTCGAGGAGCTGGAGCGGCGCCTGCGCGGGCGCGGCACCGAGACCGATGACGTGGTGGATATGCGCATGCGCACCGCTCTGGTGGAACTTTCCCAGAAAATGGAGTATGATTATCGGCTTGTGAACGACGATTTGGACGAGGCCACTCGCCAGCTCGTCGCTTACGTCAACGAAATCGCCGAGCAACAGTAAGAGGATATCCGCCCTATGAGCATTATCGAACCGAAGATCGACGTCCTGCTTGACCGCACCGACAACGACCGTTTCCTTCTGTGCGCGCTGGCTTCCAAGCGCGCCCACGACATCAACGACATGATGCGCGGCCAGCGCGATCGCGCCATCCAGCTGCAGACGGCCGTGGAAATCGCCCGCGCCGCCGACACGAAGCCTTTGTCCATGGCCTTCAACGAGATCGCCCGTGGCGAGGTTTCGTACGATCCTGAGTCGATCGACGTGAAAAACCACTAAATGGAAGAGTTCCAGAGAATCATTCTCGTGCACTATCACGAGATCGGGCTCAAGGGACGCAACCGCGGAGTATTCGAGAAGCGCCTTCAGAAGAACCTGGAGGCGCTTCTTGGCGCGTATCCCGTTGTCACCATCCACCGCATCTCCGGCCGCCTGCTCGTTTTTTTGCGGGAGGGAACCACGCTTGAGGTGGCCAACCAGTGCACCGATGCCATTCTGGGCGTGCCCGGCGTGGCCCGCGCATCCTGCGGCTTCAAATGCGACCTGGACATCGAGGTCATGGGGCGCGCTGCCTGCATCGCCCTGGCCGAGGCGGAGCCCTTCTCCTCCTTCAAGGTGTCCGCGCGGCGCAACCACACGGTGTTCCCCATCGACTCCATGCAGATGAACCGAGACATCGGGGAGGTGCTCTGCGAGCGGTTCCCCGAGAAGCGGGTGCAGATGAAGGGCCAGGACGTCACCGTGGGCGTCGAGGCAGTGGAGGGCACCGCCTACGTGTACGCGCGATCCGTCCGCGGGATCGGCGGCCTACCCGTGGGATCCTCGGGGAAGGTGGTGTGCCTTCTGTCCTCGGGCATCGACTCGCCTGTGGCCACCTGGCGCATGGCCCGCCGCGGCGCCGTGCCCATCGGCGTCCATTTCTCGGGACGCCCCCAGACTTCCGATGCCTCGGAGTACCTGGTGGACGACATCGCGCACGTGCTCGAGCGCACCGGCTGCATCGGGCGCGTCTACGTGGTGCCCTTCGGCGACTACCAGCGCGAGATATCCCTCTCCTGTCCGCCGTCTCTGCGGGTCATCCTGTACCGGCGCCTCATGTTCCGCGTGGCCGAGGAGCTGGCGCGGCGGGAAGGGGCTGGCGCGCTGGTGACCGGGGAGAGCCTAGGGCAGGTGGCCTCGCAGACCTTGGACAACATCCGCGCCACGAACGACGCGGTGGAACTGCCGGTGCTGCGGCCGCTCATCGGCTCGGACAAGCTGGAGATCATCGAGGCGGCCCAGGAGCTGGGCACCTTCGAGATCTCGTCCATGGACGCTCCGGACTGCTGCACGCTGTTCATGCCGCGCAATCCCGAGACCCACGCGAAACTGGAGGCGGTGCGCGAGGCCGAGGCGGCTTTTCCGGTTGACGAGTGGGTGCGCGCCCTCGCCGATGCGGCCGAGCCCCACGACTACGCCTGCCCGGCCTACAAGCCGCCAAAGAAGCGCGAGTAGAGCCGTTCCCGTAAGCTCTTCAGCTGCAAATCCTTCGTAGGGGGCGACCTTGGTCGCCCCTTTTTGTCATGCGCGCCTTTCCCCCTTGCAGGGGCAGACCTCGGTCTGCCCCTGCGGATGGCGCCGAGGAGCGCGGAGGGGACGGAAGTGGGACGTGATGGGGGTCGGCGCGGGGAACGAATCGGGACATTCCCGCGTCATTTTTACGGTCGTGCGCGCGTATCCTCTTCCCAACTCGGGAGAAGGAGGAGCCATGGCCTTTCAAGACAGCGCGGAATCGCTCGCGGAGAAACTGCACCTGAGCCGCGTCCCCCGGCCCGTCTTCGCCGCCATCGCCCTTGTCCTGGCGCTCGTGGTCGCGCTCGCCGTTTTCGCCTTCGCGACGTCGCCCGGCAGTGGCTTCGAGGTGACGGCGGCGAGCGACGAGACGGCGGCGCAGTCGGCGGAAGATGCTGGAGAGGAGGAGGCGAGAGCCGATGGGGCGGGCGGCGGCAGCGTCACCTCGCCGGCGCCGCCGGCCGCGGACGGGGAGGACGTGGTGCTCCCTGCGGGAGGCGATGCTACGGCGAGGCGCGTCTGCATCCATGTGGACGGCTGCGTGGCGGCGCCGGGCGTCTACTATTTGGAGGCGGGCAGTCGCGTCATAGACGCCGTGACGGCGGCAGGAGGAGCCACCGACGAGGCGCGGACCGACGCGGTGAACCTGGCCCAGGAGGTGCAGGACGGTCAGCAGATCGTCATCCCGTCGCGCGTCGACGATCAGGCGGCATCCTCGGGCGCGGCCGATCGGACGGCATCCTCCAGCTCGCAGGCTTCCGGCGGCCTGTCTCCTTCGGGAGACGACGGCCTCGTCAACATCAATACGGCCACGGCGGAGGAGCTTGAGACCCTGAAGGGCGTCGGGGCGGCAACGGCGGAGAAGATCATCGCTGATCGCGAGGCGAACGGGCCGTTTAAGTCCATCGACGATTTGACGCGGGTGTCCGGGATCGGCGAGAAGAAGCTTTCGGCCATGCGAGATCGGCTGTGCCTGTGAGGGGCGAGACCGACAGCCGGCCGCCGCGCCCCTCCCTGCCGCCTTTGCTCGTGGCGGGGCTCGTTCTGTGGGCGACGACGGCGCTGCTCTGGCCGCCCTTGCGCCTTGTTCCTGCTCAAATTCTCCCTGTCGCGGGAACGACCGCCCTCGGCCTTGCGACACTGCTCGCCCCTCGCATCTTGCGAGGGGTCCGAGCCGGCGGTGTCCCGCTCGGGGTTCTGGCAGCGCTCGCCGTGCTGGCCTCCGTGGTTCTCTGCGCTTTCTGGGGCGGTGCCCTTCGCGGCTCCATGGCGCTCGCGGATGCCGAAGGGCGCAGTTTGGATTCGGCGGCCTGGCGCGTCGAGCTCACCGAGGATGCCCGTCGGGGGGACTTCGGCTGGCACGCCGAGGCTCGGCTCTCCTGCGAGGATGGTCGTACGCTGCGGGCGCGGCTCAACTTGCCCGAGAATGCGGCGCTGCTCCAAGGACAATCCCTGACGGTAGCCGGAGCGCTTCGTCCGCCCTCGGAGACTGCGGCGGAATACTATTGGGGCGCTGGGCTGGCGGCCTCTCTCACCGTGAGCGGAAGCGATTTCCCCTCAGAGGAGAGATCGCTTGACAGCACCCCTTTCGTCTCCCTGAGGCAACGCGCCTTGGATCTCATCGACGCGCACGGGGGAGGCAACGCACCGCTTCTTCAGGCTCTTGTGTGCGGTTGGCGGCCGGCCATCGAGGAATCGGGGCTCTACGATTGCTTCAAGGCCGTGGGGCTGGCCCATCTCGTGGCGGTATCGGGGGCGCACCTCTCCATCGTGTCCCTGTTCGTAGCGGGAGGACTGAGGCTGCTGAGATGCGGACGCCGGGCAACTGCGCTGACGAGCGCCCTGTTCCTCATTGGCTATGTCGCCTTCACCGGGATGCCCGTCTCAGCGCTGCGGGCCGCGATCATGGCTGCGACGGGGTTGTTCTCCCTCTGGACCGATCGCCGCAATTCAGCCCTGAGCGCGCTGGGACTGTGCCTTTTGCTCTTCGTCGGGATCGACCCGTCTGCCGCACTCTCGGTCTCCTTGGCCCTATCGGCCGGATCTACCTTGGGGATCGTCCTGTTCGCCCCGCTGCTGTCCTCGGCCTTCGCAGGGCATCCGCGTTTGAAGAGGGTCGTGGGCGACCCCATCGCTCTCACCGGCGCCTCAGCCTTGGCGACCCAGCCCTATGCGGCGGCGCTCTTCTCCCAGCTGCCGCTGCTGTCGCCGCTGGCCAATCTGGTCGCAAGTCCTCTGTTCGCCCTGGCATGCCTTGTCGGATTCGTCGCCGTGCTCGCCGCCTGCCTCGTTCCCGTCGCCGCGCCGTGGCTCATCGGCGTTGCCAGCACAGCCTGCGCGCCGCTGTCCCTCGTCGTGGATGCCCTCGCGTCGCTTTCGGGCACGTGCCTTCCCATCGACGCCGTCCCTTTGGCGGCCGCAGCACTCTCCTGCGGGCTCTGCCTCGCACTGTGGGCCTGGTGGCCGCGAGTGAGCATCAGGGGCCTGACGGCGGCGGTAACCGGCGCCGCCCTAATCCTCGGTCTGCTTCGTTTTCCCTTCGGCATGGCCCCCGACGCCATCGTCATGCTCGATGTGGGCCAAGGCGATGCCTTTATCGTGCGCAGCGGCGAAAACGTGCTGCTCATAGACACGGGCAACCAGGATGCCCTGTTGAAGGCCGCCTTGGCCCGCCAGCGGGTGGGGCGCCTCGACGCCGTGGCCGTCACCCACAGCGACGACGACCACTGCGGCTCGCTCCCGGTGCTCGGGGATGTGGCGCCGGCTGCGGCGCTCTTGGTGCCCGAGGGCCTTCCCGCTTGCGGTTGCCGGGCTTGCGCCGAGCTGATGGAGGCAGCGGAAGCGGAGGGACTGGCCGACGACCTCGTCGAGCTCTCCTTGGGTGACACGGTGCGCTGTGGCCGGTTCTCGCTGACGGTGCTGTGGCCGGAACGTTTGGCCGACGACGGAGGCAACGCAGACAGTCTCTGCCTGCTGTGCTCTTGGGACGCCGATGGCGACGGCGCGGCGGAGTGGACGGCCCTGTTCACGGGCGATGCCGAGGCCGAGCAGCTGGGTCAGCTGTCCGACAGGCTGCCAGCCGGCGGTGTGGACGTGCTGAAAGTGGGGCACCACGGCTCGAAAAAGAGCCTCGATGCTTCTTTGGCCGAGCGGCTCTCGCCCGCTGTGGCGCTCATCGGCGTCGGGGAGCACAACCGCTACGGGCATCCGTCCCGGGAGGTGCTCGACCTGCTGGACGCGTCGGGATGCGCCACCTACTGCAGCGACGAGGCGGGGGATGTGGTCGTGGCGTTTTCCGAAGATACGCTCACGGTTTCCGCGCAAAGGCAGGGGTAGTGCGGGCGATGGGGTACAATGGGGTTATGAGCGACAGCCAACATACCGATCTCCTTCCCGCCTATTTGGCCGTGGGAGAGGACGCCCTCAAGCGCGAGGCGGTCATCGCCCGTCTCAAGGCGCGCCTGGGCACGATGGGCGATATGGCCTTCAACTCCGACGAGTTCGACGGGGAGTCGGCCGAGGGCGCCGCCATCGCCGCGGCATGCAACACCATGCCCTTCGCCAGCCCCGTGCGTCTCGTCTACGTGCGCAACGTCGACAAGCTGAAGAAGGTCGACGCCGAGGAGCTCGTCAGTTACCTGGGCACCCCCAGCGCCACCACGGTGCTCGCCTGCGAGGCGGAGAAGCTCGCCAAGAACACGCGCCTCTACAAGGCGCTCGCCGCCGTAGGTCCCAAGGCCGTCATCGACTGCGCCCCGCCCAAAAGCTGGGAGCTGCCCAAGCGCGTTCGCGCCATGGCCTGCACCCACGGCATCACGCTTTCCGAGGGCGCCGCCTCGGCTTTGGTGGAGCTCGTGGGTGAGAACACCGTGCACCTCGACAACGAGCTGAAGAAGATCGCCCTGGCCCACGGCACCGGCGAGGGGGTGGGGGAGCGCGAGGTGCGCGCGCTGGTAGCCCGCACTTCCGAGGTGAAGCCGTGGGATTTCACAGCCGCCTTCGCCGAGCGAAACCTCGGAAAGTGTCTCGCCCTCAGATCCAAGATGGAGAGCACCTCGCCCCATGTGCTCATAGCTCTGTGCACCACGCGGCTGCGCGAGCTCATGGCGGCCCAGTCCATGGCCCGTCGCGGCAACCCGCGCGGTCTCGCCAAGGCCCTCGGCGCGCCCGACTGGCGCGTGAAGAACCACGGCGCGTGGGCGCGCCAATGGCGTCCCGAGGAGCTGCGCCGAGCGCTCGCCTCTTCTCGCGACGCCGAGCAGGCCATGAAGAGCGGCAGCGATCCCGACGAGGTCTTCTACCGCTGGCTCGTGGAAACCCTCAAGCGCTAGCTAGCCGCCCCCGGCGCCAAGGCCAGGTTCTTGCGGTCGTAGGGCATGCGGAAGTAGTACTCATGCCCGCAGATTCCCTGCAGGATGCGGCCCTCGCGCACAAGGTAGATGAGATGCGCCAGCGTCTCGCCCATGGAGAAGTACTTCTGATCGAGCGGCCAGCTCTTCCAATCGGGGTAGCGCCACGTGGCATGCTGGGAAATCTGAACGATGTCGTCGTGACCGTCGGCCACCAGCTCGTAGATCTCCTCCAAGCGCTTGCGGTGGTGCTCGATGAGGAAGTCGACCCGCTCGCCCATGCCGGTGAAGGGCTTGCCGTGGGCCGGCAGCACCAGATCGACATCGTAGCCCCTCACTTTCTCAAGGCTATCCAGGAACTCCGCCAATGCGTTGTAGGCAGAAAACCACGACGATACCGACGGCGTGATGCGCTCCAGAACATGATCGCCGGACAGGAGGATCTTGTGGGCGGCCTCGTAGAGGCAGATGTGCCAGGGATCGTGGCCCGGCGTCTCGATCACTTCGAACTCGAACTCGCCGAGACTCAGGCGGTCGCCATCGGCCAGATACGTCATGGTCGGGTAGGTGGAAAGCGGCAGAAGCTCCGCCGACACGTGCAAACGCGGCCCCTCCTCGCCGAAGGTCATGTCTTGCTGCTGCTCGGAAGTGGCCGCTTGAAGGAGCAGCGGACCATAGACGTTGCCCTCCATCTCCATGAGGTTCTTCACCTCTTGGAAGGAGTGCAGGTTCGCGAGCACCGGCATGCCCTCGCGCCAAATGCGGTCGAGGTTGCCCGTGTGGTCGGGATGCGAATGGGTGAGCACCACCTGCACCTTGTCCCAGGAGCGCCCGAGGGCGGCCAGGGCATCGCTTAGGGCCTGCTCGCAATCCGGATGGTTGAAGCCCACGTCCACGATGGTGGTGGTGCCGTCGTCGTCCAAAATGAAATAGGAGTTGAGGGCGTGCAGCGGGTTGTGGGGAAGGGGCACGCGCACCAGGTAGAGGTTGGGGTAGATGAGCACCGGTTTGCCGAAGTCAGCGTCGCGGGCCGTCTCCGCCGCCAGCACCGCGCCCTCGTCGGGCGTGATGCGCCCCCGCTCGCGGGCTCCGACCGTCTCTGCCATGTTGGCTCCTTCCGCGCTGGGCCCTCATCGGGCGGTTTCGTGTCTCGTTTTCTATTGTAAATAAAGGGTTCGTTCCTGCAACGGAAAACCGCCGTCTTGTAGGCAGGTTGATCCCATGAAAAAGCGCCGCCCCAAACGGGACGGCGCTTCGGATCGCGAAGTCTGCGGGTCGTGCAGGCTACTCGGCGGCCTCCTCGGCCGAAGCCTCCTCAGCCTCGGCGGCAGCAGCCTCAGCCTCGGCCTTGGCGGCCTCCTCGGCCTCCTTGGCCTTGCGCTCGGCGGCCTTCTTCTCCTCCTTCAGCTGCTTCTCGCGGCGCTTCGCCTTCTCCTCGGAAGCGGCGGCCATGGCGGCCTTGCGGGCGGCCTTGGCCTCGGCCTTCTTGGAGCCGGTCTTCTGCGGCTTCGGCGCCGGCTTCTCGTAAGCGGCGATATCCTCGGCGGTCACCACGGTGTTGGCCAGGCGCATGATGCCGCTCTTGCGGTTGGCGGCCTGGTTCTTGTGGATGACGCCCTTGGAGGCGGCCTTGTCCATCAGACGGCAGGCCTCGCAGGCGAAGGCGTAGGCGTCCTTGCCGTTGCCCTCGGCCACGGCGTCCTTGACGTGACGGACGGCGGTCTTCAGCTCGCTCTTGACGGCGCGGTTGCGCATACGACGCTTCTCGTTGGTGATGATGCGCTTCTTCTGGGACTTGATGTTAGCCATGAATGCTAGCCCTTTCTGGTTCGGTCGTTTCCCATCTTCGGTGGTATCCAACGACACGAACGCGCGGCGGTATACCCCGCTGCGGGCCATCGTGCGAATCGGAAAGCGGCGGGATTTCTCCGCTTCCTCAGCCCCGAGACCGAATGCCTCGGAAAGCCGCCAGCAACCGTAATCTTAAAGCGCAGCCACGTCTGCAGATTTGGCGGTGGAATCACCGCGTGCACGTATCGCTGGATACACAATGCGGTAGAATACCAAAGATTCCCGTGAGCGCGGCGAAGAAAGTGGTCTTGCGGCCCCGAATCTTCGCGAGACGCACACATTGGGAGGGGAGAGGGGCCTCGCGGGCCCGCTCGCCCGGTAAGACCGCCGCCGATAAGAAAGACATTATGACCCACGAGCTTTCCCATATCCGCAACTTCTCGATCATCGCGCACATCGACCACGGCAAGTCCACGCTCTCCGACCGCATCCTGGAGCTCACGGGTACGGTGGCCAAGCGCGACATGCAGGCCCAGCTACTCGACTCCATGGATATCGAGCGCGAGCGCGGCATCACCATCAAGAGCCAGGCCGTGCGCGTCAGCTACACCGCCGACGACGGCGAGACCTACCAGTTGAACCTCATCGACACGCCGGGCCACGTGGACTTCACCTACGAGGTCTCCCGCAGCTTGGCCGCCTGCGACGGAGCCGTGCTCGTGGTGGACGCCACCCAAGGCGTGGAAGCGCAGACGGTGGCCAATGCGATGCTCGCCATGAACGCCGATTTGGAGATCATCCCGCTCATCAACAAGATCGACCTGCCGGCCGCGGAGCCCGAGCGCGTGAAGGCCGAGATCGAGGACGGCCTGGCCATTCCCGCCGACGACGCGGTGCTCGCCTCGGGCAAGACCGGCGAGGGCGTCCACGATCTTCTGGAAGCCGTGGTCTACAATATCCCGGCTCCGGAGGGCGATGGGGCGGCCCCCTTGCGCGCGCTCATCTTCGACAGCTACTTCGACGCCTACCGCGGCGTGGTAGCCCTCATCCGCGTGGTCGACGGGCACATCAAGAAGGGCGACAAGATCCGCATGATGGCCACGGGCACGGAAACGCTCGTGGAAGAGGTTGGCGCGCGGCACCCCCAGGAGGTGCCCGAGGAGGCGCTTTATGTGGGCGAGGTGGGCTACCTCGTCACGGGCCTCAAGGACGTGAGCCAGGTGAAGGTGGGCGACACCATCACCGTGGCCGACGGCGGCGTGAACGAGCCGCTTCCCGGCTACCGTGAGGCGAAGCCCATGGTGTTCACAGGTCTCTTTCCCATCGACGGCGACCAGTACGAGCCTTTGAAGGAGGCGCTGGAGAAGCTGTCGCTGAACGACCCGGCGCTCGTGTGGGAGCCCGAGACCTCCCACGCCCTCGGCTTCGGCTTCCGCGTGGGCTTTCTGGGCCTTCTGCACATGGAGGTTATCAAGGAGCGGTTGGAGCGCGAGTTCGGGCTGGACCTTCTGGCCACGGCGCCCTCGGTGGAGTACCACGTGTACCTCAAGGGCGGCGAGATGGTGTCGCTCCACTCGCCCCAGGAGATGCCCGACCCCGGCTCCATCGATCACGTGGAAGAGCCCTATCTGAAGGCGAAGATCCTCATCCCGCCCGACTACGTGGGCGCTGTGATGGATCTGGCCGTGGGCCGCCGCGGCAACTTCGTCACCATGAACTACCTCTCCCAGACCACCGTCGAGATGCTCTGGGAGATCCCGCTGTCCGAGCTCATCCTGGACTTCTTCGACAAGCTGAAGTCGAACACGAAGGGCTACGCGTCCCTCGACTACGAGATGGACGGCTACAAGCCCTCGCAGCTCGTGAAGTTGGACATCCTGCTGTCGGGCAAGCCCATCGACGCCCTGTCGTTCATCGTGCACAAGGACAAGGCCTACGACCGCGGGCGCGTGCTCTGCGACAAGCTGAAGGAGATCATCCCGCGCCAGATGTTCGAAGTGCCCATCCAGGCGGCCATCGGAGGTAGGGTGCTCGCGCGCCAGACCGTGAAGGCCAAGCGCAAGGACGTGCTCGCCAAGTGCTACGGCGGCGACATCACCCGCAAGCGCAAGCTTCTGGAGAAGCAGAAGGCCGGCAAGAAGCGCATGAAGGCCATCGGCAACGTGGAAGTGCCCCAGGAGGCCTTCATGGCCATTTTGAAGGTGGACGAATAGGAGCTGCCTCTCTGCCGGGATATTCTCCGTAGGGGCTGGCCTTGGTCAGCCCTCCTCAGGTACGAACATCCCACTTGATGAGGGGGCGACCAAGGTCGCCCCCTACAGAACAAACAACCAAGGTCGCCCCCTACGGGTCGTGCGCGGCGCGCGAGGCTATTCTCCTAGCAGATCCTCGCGCACCACGTTGGTCATCACCTTGGGCTCCATCTCCGGCGCATTAATGCCCGCGGCGCGGCCGGCCTCGATGCACTTGAGCATCCAGGCCATGTTACGGCCCAGCACGCGCATGGTGTGCAAGCCCTCGCCGTCGCCTTCCGCCTCGCCGGGGGTGCGTCCGTAGGCGAGGTTCCAGTAGGAGCTGGAGACGAGGGGCTGGCAGTTGATCTGGAAGTACTTGTTGATCTGGTCGGCCGCCTCGATGGCCCCGGCCCGGCGCGCCACGGCGACGCCGGCGGCCGGCTTGAAGCGGAAGTTCGCCCCGCCGGCGTAGAACATCCGATCCATGAGCGCCCGCAGCGACCCGGCCATACCGGCGTAGTACACCGGCGACCCCACGATGAAGCCATCGCACTCGGCGGCCTTGGCGATGAGCTCGTTGCAGCAGTCCTCGGCGAACACGCAGCGCTTCTCGCCGGTCTTGCCGCAAATGCCGCAGGCGATGCACCCGCGGATCTCCTTGTTGCCGATCCAGACAAGCTCGGTCTCCACACCCTCGGCCTCAAGGGCTGCGGCCGCTTCCTCCAGCGCTCGGTTCGTGTTGCCCTTCCAGCGCGGGCTCCCGTTGATGAGCAGTACCTTCACGATCGTCTCCTCTTCTTGTGATCTCGACGCGTCCTCGGCGCGCATCCATTAAACTATGCTCATTCTACACCGTTAAACGCAGCAGTCGAAAGAAGCACCGATGAGCAGGGAACCAAAAGAAGACTACGATTGGATCAACGATCCCTTCGACGAGAAGAAGATCGCCGAGGAGCGGGAGCGCATGGGCATGAGCGGCACGTCCAAGACCTTCGTGGGCATCGGCTGCCTTCTGTTCGTGCTGGGCTTCATCGTGCTCATCGGGCTTTTGCTGTTCGGGATTCTTTAGTCGTGGAAGGGCTCTTCGGGAAATACCGGGTGCTGCTCGCGCCCATGGCCGGCGTGTCCGACATCGCCTTCCGCACCTTGTGCCGCGAGGCCGGGGCGGATATGGCCTTTACGGAGATGGTCTCGGCCAAGGGGCTCTCCTTCGCCAACGAGAAGACGCGCCACTTGCTGGCCCTGGCCGACGGCGAGTCCCAGGTGGCCGTGCAGCTGTTCGGCCACGAGCCGGACGTCATGGCCTCCCAGGCCGCCTGGATCGAGCAGGAGATGGGGGAGAGCCTGGCCTACCTGGACATCAACATGGGCTGTCCCGCCCGCAAGATCGTGTCGAAGGGGGACGGCTCGGCGCTCATGAAGGATCCCGCGCTGGCCGCCTCCATCGTGCGGGCCGTGAAGAGGGCCGTGGAGCATCCGGTCACGGTGAAGTTCCGGCGGGGCTGGGCGGAAGGCGACGAGACGGCGCCCGCTTTCGCGTGCCTCATGGAAGAGGCCGGAGCCGACGGGGTCACGGTGCACGGGCGGTTCGCCGAGCAGCTGTACCGGGGAAGTGCCGACTGGGGCGTCATCGCTCGGGTGCGCGAGGCGGTGTCCGTGCCCGTCGTGGGCAACGGCGACATCCGCAGCGGTGCCGATGCCGTGCGCATGGCGGCAGAGACGGGCTGCGACGCGGTGATGATCGCCCGGGGCGCCGAGGGAAACCCGTGGCTGTTCTCCCAGGTGCAGGCCGCACTTGTCGGGGAGGCGGAACCTGCACCGCCTACGGTTGAGGAACGTATCGCCATGGCGCGTCGCCATGCGGAGCTGCTCACCCATCGCGAGGGGCGCAATATCGTGCGCATGCGCAAGCACGCCATGTGGTATATGGCGGGGCTGCCCGGCGCCGCCGCGGCCCGCGGGCGCATCAACTACTGCACGACCCTGGCCGACTTCGATGCCGTGTTCGACGAGCTTCTGGAGATTGCCCGGGAGCATTCGTGATTTGTCCGTCTCGCGCCAATATCGCTCCGATTTCCTGCTGTCCATCTCGCATCAGGGTTGTCCGTCCAACGCTAGGAGGCATCGCAATTCGCTCAGACAGTCCTCGCTGGTATCGAAGGCGCCATGGTCAGTCTTTCCGCGCATCGCTGCGCCTTCGATACCATCTGCGGAACTCGCTCGGTTGCAATGCCTCCTAGCGTCGGACTACTCGGTCGGAAAGAGAGGACCCTCATGGCTTACGATCCCTATAAGGCACTCTACCTGCACATTCCGTTCTGCGTGAGACGGTGCGGGTACTGCGATTTCGCCACTTCGGCGGTAGAGCGGGACTCGCCGATTATCGACGAGTACGTGGAATCGCTCGTGATGGATATCCGCCGGGCCTCGAGGGAGGGGAAGCTCGGAGCCATTGAGACGGTGTATCTGGGCGGGGGGACGCCGAGCTATATCGGCATGAGACGACTTTCGATGCTTCTTTATGCGCTGTCGATGTCGATGCATCTCGAGCCCGAGGTCGAGTGCACGATGGAGGCGAACCCCGAAAGTCTTACGGCGCCCATGGTGCGGGATATCTGGGCGCTCGGGGTGAACCGGCTCTCCCTTGGTGTGCAGTCCTTCGACGACGAGGTGCTGAGCATCCTCGGCCGCGCCCACAACGCCGAGGCGGCGCGGGCGGCGGTGCGCGCGGCCCGGGAGCGCTTCGAGAACGTATCGGTGGACCTGATGTGCGGCATTCCCGGGCAGAGCGCGGAGTCCTTCGCGGAAAGCGTGCGGGAGGCGGTGGCCCTCGGCGCGAACCATGTGTCGGTGTACCCGCTGACCATCGAACCCCATACGCCCTTCGATGCCGCCATTATGCGGGGCGAGATGCTCGAGCCCGACGAGGATGCGGAAGCGGCGGCCATGGAGGAGGCTCAGCGCATCCTGGAGGACGCGGGCTTTCACCGCTACGAGGTGGCAAGCTACGCGAGGCCCGGGTTCGAGAGCCGCCACAACACGGCCTACTGGACGGGCAAGCCCTACCTGGGGCTGGGGCGCTCGGCCGTTACCATGACCCAGAACGCCGAGCGTCGCATGCGGGTGCAGGACGGACAGGTGGTGGATGATCTGGACGCGCGGCAGATGGCCGCCGAGGGCCTCATGCTGGGCATGCGCATGGCCCGCGGCGTCTCCGACGAGCGGGTGGCGCGGGCGGCGGCGGTCATCGACGGCACCGAAACGGGTGGGGGCACGCGGTTGGCCGCAACGGCCTTTGAGACCGAGGGCGGCTCGGTCCTCGCCGCCTTCGATGAACTGGCCGACCTGGGCCTGGTCGAACACGCGGACGGCCGTTGGCGCCCCACCGACGCCGGCTGGCTCTGCGGCAACGAGCTCTACGGCCGCCTCCTCGACCTCGCCCCGTAAGCCAACCCATCGTCCCTGCTTCGCATACCACCTCCGTAGGGGGCGACCTTGGTCGCCCCTTCTCAACGCCGAAAATCTTTCTTTCTCGGGAGGGCGGTGCAAGCACCGCCCCTCGAGAACGGGCGATCCTCTCGAAGAGGGCAGACCGAGGTCTGCCCTTACAGAAGCAGTGCACCAGGGGCACAGCCGCCTTCTGTCGGCGGTTGTGTGTCGCTTGCGTCGAGATGGGCGCTTCCATTAGCACTCTCGCCTTGCGGTTGCTAAAATGGCGTCAACAACGGAAGGTTCCGCGCCCGACGCGCGGGACGAGGCGGGAAGGCGAGAGGAGCGGATATGCTGTCGGAGAGGCGCCAGAGAGTGCTGCGCGCGCTGATCGAGGACTACATCGAGTACGCACTCCCCGTGGGCTCGCGTACCCTGACCGAGCGGCACCGCCTGGGCGTGAGCCCCGCCACGGTGCGCAACGACCTCTCTGCTCTGGAAGACGCCGGCTTCATCCAGCAGCCGCACACCTCTGCCGGGCGCGTGCCCACCGACGCCGGCTACCGCACCTTCGTCGACGAGCTGCTCTCGTCGGGATTGGCCGAGGAGGAGCGCCCGCACCAGGCCATGGTTGACGAGCTGCGCGCCTCGGCCTCGGAGCTGGACGCGCTCATGGAACGCACCTCGGCGGCCCTCGCGCGGCTCACCAACTGCCTGTCCATTGTCATGGCGCCCTCGGTGCTCGCGGGCCGCATTCGTCAGATCACGCTGGTGTCGCTTTCGCCCTGGCAGGCCATCGTCATCGTGGTGGCCGAGGACGGCCAGGTGGTCAACCGCACGGTCACCTTCGCCGACGAGGTCTCCGCCGACGAGCTGGCAAGTGCCCAGAACCTGCTGAACCGGGTGCTCGCCGGGCACTCGGCCCGCGACGTGCGCCGCTCCATGGACGCCGGCACCGTAGAGGCCCTCAGCGACCCGCTCGTGCAGCTCATCATCGACGAGGTCATAGAATGCTTGGGCGAGTCCGAAAGCGCTCGTGCCCACAGCCTCGGTGTCTCGGCGCTTCTGCGCCAGCCGGAGTTCAGCGATTCGAAGGCCCTGCTGCCGGTCATAGAAGTGCTGGAGGACGACCGCGTGCTGCTGAACACCTTCGACGAGGCCGCCGCGGAAGGGGGGCCGGTCATGGTGCGCATCGGGCACGAGAACCCCGCCTCGGAGCTCGCCGGTGTCTCTATCGTGGCCTGCCCCTATGGGCGCGGCGAGTCCGAGGGCGTCGTCGCCGTCATCGGCCCCACCCGCATGAACTACGAGCGCGCCATCCGCGCCGTCCGCGCCGCCCAGTGCGCGCTGCACGGCGAGTAGACGTGCGTTACCCAAGAATACGGAAGAGCGAACGAAGAAAGGCAAGATTCACCTATCATGGCCGCAACTAAGGACCTCTACGAAATCCTCGGCGTCTCCCGCGACGCCTCCGAAGCCGAGATCAAGAAAGCATTTCGCCATAGGGCGCGGGAGCTGCACCCGGACGTGAACAAGGCACCGGATGCCGAAGACCAGTTCAAGGAGCTGAACGAGGCCTACGACGTGCTGTCCGACCCCCAGAAGAAGGCCCAGTACGACCGCTTTGGCACGATTCCCGGCGCGGCGAGTGGTGGCGGCCCTTACGGCGGCGTCGGCATCGATTTCGAGGACTTGTTCGGCGGCGGCTTCGGCGGCATGGGCGACATCTTCTCCACCTTCTTCGGCGGCGCGGCCGCGGGCGGCCGCCAAGTGCGCAAGGACGGCCGCGACATGGGCGTGGGCATCCGCATCACGCTGAAGGAGGCGGCCACCGGCGAGAAGAAGGAGATCGTTTACGACCGCCTGGCGCCGTGTCCCGATTGCGACGGCACGGGCCTGGGCGAGGACGGCAAGGAAGTGACCTGCGAGGAATGTCACGGTACCGGGCGCGTCGTCACCGTGCAGCACACCTTCTTGGGCGACATGCAATCGGCGAGCACCTGCCCCGCCTGCCACGGCACCGGCACGGTCATCGATAACCCGTGTCCCGAGTGCGAGGGCCAGGGCCGCGTGCCCGACCGCCAGCGCGTCTCGGTGGAGATCCCCAAGGGCATTCGCGACGGCCAGCAGCTGCGCATCCACGGCTTCGGCGAAGCGGGCATGCAGGGTGCGCCGGCCGGCGACCTCATCGTCACCGTGCGCATCGCCCCCGACGAGTTCTTCGAGCGCGACGGCGACAACCTGCACTGCAAGCTCGTGGTTCCCATGGTGCAGGCGGCGCTCGGCGCCGATATCGAAATCGACGGCATCTACGAGGACGAGAAGGTCACGGTTGCCATCCCCGAGGGCTGCCAGAACGACCAGATCGTGCGCGTGAAGGGCTTCGGCATGCCGCGCCTGAAAAGCGACGCTCGCGGCGATTTGTTCGCGCACATCGCCGTGGAGGTGCCGAAGAAGCTCTCCAAGCGCGAGCGCGAGCTTTTGGAGGAGCTGGCCGAGGAGATGGGCGAGGACGTGAACGAGGAGAAGCGCTCGCCCTTGCAGAAGCTCCGCGACATTTTCGAGTAGGGCTACTGATCATGTCGTTGCCGCGCTTCTTCCTGGAAAACCAAGTGCTCGCTGCCGAAACGGAGGCAGTGTTCCCGCTGCGCCTTGAGTCCGACGACGCGAAGCACGCGCGGGTGCTCCGGCTGGCGGCGGGTGAGCACATCGCGGTGATCGACGCCGACCAGGATTACTTCGAATGCGAGATCGTCGATTTTGCTGACGAGCTGCCGCTCGTGTCCATTGCGCGTCATGAAGACGCGAGCGAGGCCGGCCCGCAGGTGATTCTGCTGCAGGGCCTGGCCAAGGGCGACAAGATGGAGACCGTCATCCGCCATGCCACCGAGGTAGGCGTGGCGGCCTTCGTCCCCCTTGCCTGCGCCCGCTCCATCGTGAAGCTGGACGGCAAGAAGGCGGCTGCGAAGACGGAGCGGTGGCGGGCCATCGCCAAAAACGCAGCCATGCAATCGGGGCAGGTTCGGGTGCCGGAGGTCGTCGAGCCCGTCTCCGTGCGCGAGGCGGCCGCGATGCTCGGCCAGGCGACGGCCGTGCTCGTGTGCTGGGAAGAGGCGCCCGAGACAGCGAGTCTGAGCGAAGCCGTGCACGATGCGCTCCTCGCGACGTGCACGCCGGCCGCTGACGCCCGCATCGCCGTGGTCGTGGGCCCTGAGGGGGGCCTCGCCGAGGAGGAGGTGCGCTGCTTTCTCGGCTGCAACGCCCGCGCGCGCCTCGTGACCCTGGGCCCGTCCATCCTGCGCACCGAGACCGCCGGCATCGTGGCCCCGGCGCTGGTGCTCTACGAGCTGGGCGGCATGGGGAATCGGCCCTCTCCCACTTACGAGGGCAACCGTGGGTAGGGCCCTCTTCGGCTACACGGTCGTGAACTTGGGCTGCAAGGTGAACCGCGTGGAGGCCGACGGTTTCGAGCGGCTGCTCGCGGAACGCGGGGGAGTGCCCGTTGGAGAGGCGGCGGCCGACCTCATCGTCGTGAACACCTGCACGGTCACCGGCGAGGCCGAGAAGAAGACCCGCAAGGCCGTGCGCCATGCCCTGTCGACCAACGACGGCGCACGCGTCGTCGTCACGGGATGCGCGAGCGAACTCTCGTCGGAAACCTTCACCGCTATGGATGATCGCGTCGTTGTCGTACCCAAGGCAGGCGCGGATCTCTATCTCAGCGAGTTGGAAATGAGCGGCACAGCTCCTTGCGAAATGTCTGAATCTTTCTCGGCATCGCCCGCCGATGGCCGCACGCGCATCGGCATCAAAGTGCAGGACGGCTGCGACAATGCCTGCACCTACTGCATCGTGCACGTGGCCCGCGGCCGCGCGACGAGCCGACCGGCCGGCGAGGTGGTGGCCGAGGCGGTGGCCCTCGCTGAATCCGGCGTCCGCGAGGTCGTGCTCACCGGCATCAACCTGGGCTCTTACGACGACGGCGGGACGGATCTGACCGACCTATGTCGCCGCCTTCTAACGGCCACCGCCGATCTGCACGGCGCGGGCGAGCCTCCCTGCCGCTTCCGCATCGGCTCCATCGAGCCTATGGACGTGACCGGCGAGTTCGTCTCTCTCCTCGCCGAGGCCGAGGGCCGCATCTGCCGCCATCTTCATCTGCCCTTGCAGTCCGGCTCGTCCCGGGTGCTGCGCGAGATGGCGCGCCCCTACGACGCCCACGAGTTCCGCCAGCTGGCCGACTTCCTGCGGGCGAGCGTCCCCTCCATCGCGCTGACCACCGACATCATCGTGGGCTTCCCCGGCGAGACCGATGAGGACTTCGAGGACACCTGCGCGCTCGCTCGCCACGTCGGCTTCTCGAAGATCCACGTGTTTCCCTACTCCAAGCGAGAGGGAACGCCCGCGGCCGCCCGTGCAGACCAAGTGCCGCCCGAGGCGAAGGCCGCCCGCGCCGCCCGCCTGCGCGCGCTTTCCGACGAGCTCGCCGCCGCCGACCGTGCCTCTCGCGTCGGCACCATCGAGCTGGCCCTCGTGGAAACCCCCGAGACGGCCACCGCCGAGAGCTACCACGAAGTGCCTGCTCCCGCAGGTGCCAAGATCGGCTCTCTCGTCCCGGCGAAAGTAGGATAGCCGCGCAGCAGGGACGACTCTTCTTCCCGAAACGCGCTCCAGATTAAGGCTCGCGCCGCACGAGTGACCTTTTCGGTCGACGAACACCTCTCCTTCTGCATGAGATCTCGAGTTGTAAGCGTCTCAGGGACGCACTGGACTCGGCTATTCAATAGCCTATTTGGAAAACACCTGGTCACAGCAGTGCTGGCAACAGCGACGCTTTCCACCCTGAACAACTGCGCACGCGTAGACGCTTACAACTCGATATCTCGTGCAATTTCGGGGCAGTTCGTCGACCGAAGCTTGGCCGGAAGTTGACTGAGGCTTAGTTTTGGTTGAAGCGCGCTAACGGTCGAGTGCCGATGGGGTTTAGCTGCGACATCGATGGGAGTTTTGGAGCAGGCGCACAACAGATCGCACAAGATAGGTTACAATAACCGGCATGACTGATTTGATGCAGACAACGCTCACGGCGCCCGGCGGGGTGGACATGGCCCTCGTCGTCGGCGCCTCCGACGAGATTCTCCACGTGCTGGAGGAGTCCTTCGACGCTCGGCTCACCGTGCGGGGCGATCGCATCGTCATCGAGGGGAGCGCCGTGGAGGTGCAGCAGCTCACCGCGCTGTTCGCCGACCTGTTCAAAACGGTGGAGGAAGGGCAGGCCCCCGACACCGACTCGGTGCGCCGTTCCGTCGAGCTGCTCCGCCAGGCGGAGTTCGCCCCCACCGCCCTGCGCGACGATGTGCTGCTCACCTACCGGGGCCGGGCCATTCGACCGAAGACCGCCGGCCAGAAGCACTACGTCGACGCCATCCGCGACAACACGGTCACTTTCGCCATAGGGCCGGCCGGCACGGGCAAGACCTACCTGGCCATGGCCATGGCGGTGGCGGCCTTGAAGCGCAAGGAAGTCGGCCGCATCGTGCTGTCGCGGCCCATCGTGGAGGCCGGCGAGAACCTCGGCTTTCTGCCGGGCACCCTCTTCGAGAAGGTGGATCCCTACATCCGACCGCTCTACGATGCGCTGTACTCCATGTTCGATCAGGAGCGAGCGAATGCCCTCATCGAGAACGGCACCATCGAGATCGCCCCTCTCGCCTTCATGCGCGGGCGCACCTTAAATGACGCCTTCATTATCTTGGACGAAGCCCAGAACACCACGCCCGAGCAGATGAAGATGGCACTGACGCGCTTGGGGTTCGGTTCGAAAATCGTCGTCACCGGCGACATCTCTCAAATCGATCTGCCCCGCGGGGAGAGCGGCCTTGTGCAAGTGCGCTCCGTCCTCGAGGGCATCGACGACATCGCGTTCTGCGATCTTTCCGGCAAAGACGTCGTGCGCCACTCTCTGGTGGCGACCATCGTGGCCGCCTACGAGCGCGCGGCGGGAAAGGCAAGATAGCCCATGGAAATCCTCATCACCTACGGACATCGCGAGGAAGACCTCGCCTCCCTTCCCATTCGCGACCTGGCCCTGTTCGTGCTCGAGCGCGAGGGGAAGCCCATCAACACGGAGGTCTCCATCAGCTTTGTGGACGATACGGCCATGGCCGAGCTGAACGAGCGCTTCCGCGGCATGGAAGGACCCACCGACGTGCTCTCCTTCGAATGCGACAACATCGACGACGACATCACCGCCGCCGACGGGCCGAGCTGCCCGGTCTACGAACTGGGCGACATCATCATCGCGCCCGACGTCGCGGCGCGTCAGAGCACCGAGTTCGGCAACTCCTTCGAGCAGGAAGTGTCGCTGCTCATCGTTCACGGGCTTCTGCACCTGTGCGGCTACGATCACATCGTGGACGAGGAGGCCGAGGTCATGGAGGCCCGCGAGCGCGAGCTGCTCACGGCCTGGACCGAGCGCGACCTGCCCGCTGTCTCCGAGAACCGCTGAGCGCTTGAGGGGCAGCCCGTTGGCTGGCGACGATAAGATGAGGCCGCTCGTGCGCAGAGCGGGGGAGAGCCGCCGGTGCGGGGAGGGGCGCTTCCCGCTCGTGTGCGCCTTTCGCTGCGCGGCCGCCGGCGTCGCCTACGCCTTTCGCTCTCAACGCAACCTGAAGATCCAGGTGATCCTGGGGCTTGCCGCCGTCGCGGCCGGATTCGCCCTGGGCATCAGCCGCGTCGATTGGCTCGCCATCGTGCTCTGCATCATCGTCGTGTCCGTGGCGGAGGTGGTGAACACCGCCATCGAGTCGGCGGTCGATCTCGCCTCGCCCGAGTGGCACGAGCTGGCCCGCGCGGCCAAGGACGCGGCGGCCGGCGCCGTGCTTTTGGCCTCAGCGGGCTCGGTAATTGTCGGGCTCATCGTCTTCGCACCCTACGCGCTCGACCTTCTCTAACGCACGACGCCCCACCTCTTCGAAAGGAACTTCATGGATCTCGACGCCTACTTCGCTGAAAACCCCATGGGGGGCTCATTTCCCACCAATCCCGACTTCAAGAGCGGGTTCGTGACGCTGGTCGGGCGCCCCAACGCCGGGAAGTCGACGCTTCTGAACACCATCATGGGCAAGAAGATCGCCATCACCTCGAACACGGCCCAGACGACGCGCCACCGCTTCCGTGCCGTGCACACCACCGATGACATGCAGATGATCATTGTGGACACTCCCGGTCTGCACAAGCCCCAGGACGCCCTCGGCGAGGAGCTGAACACGAGCGCGATCAAGGCTTTGGAGGACGTGGACGTCGTGGCCATGCTCATCGACGCATCGAAGCCCATCGGACGGGGCGACGAGTGGGTGGCCGCCCAGGTGCGCGCCGCGAAGGGCTCGGCGAAGATCTGCGTGCTTTCCAAGTCCGACCTGGCGAGCGATGCCGAGATCAGCGCCCAGCGCGAGGCGGCCGAGAAGCTCTGCGACTGGGACGCTATGGTGGCGCTGTCGGCCGAGACGGGCCGCAACGTGGACGCCTTCGTGGAGGAGGTGCAGTTCCTGCTGCCGGAGGGCCCGGCGTGGTTCCCGGCCGACATGGAGACCGATCAGCCGCTGGAGGTCATGGTGGCGGAATTCATCCGCGAGAAGATCCTGCGCAACTTCTTCGACGAGGTGCCCCATGCCATCGGGGTCGCCGTGGAGGAGATGGAGTTCGAGAAGCCGAACCTCTACCGCATCTACGCGGTCATCTATGTGGAGCGCGACAGCCAGAAGGGCATCATCATCGGCAAGCGCGGGGCAGCCATCAAGCGCATCGGCACCGAGGCCCGCAAGGACTTGGAGCTGCTGCTGGGGGCGAAGGTGTTTTTGGATCTGTCGGTGAAGGTGCGCAAGAACTGGCGCCGCGACGCCAACCAGATCCGTCGCTTCGGCTACGGGGAGGGAGCGTAGTCGTTCCGTTCGCCCTGACGGGACGAACGGACTGGCCGATGCTGCGGAGCCGACGGGCACCTGCCCTTCGCATTCAGCGCTTTCCCTCACGGCCCGAAGGCCGCTCGGCCGCGCTTCAAGCGAATTGCAGGTGCCCGTCGGCTCCTCGCTGACTTCCTTAGGCGAACCAGTAATTCAATTGTTGTTGAGTAAGAAAGTTTTTGAAGAAATAATCGGGTACAATTCTTTTCATCTGTGCAATCAATGAGGAGAACGTCGATGAAATGCCCTCACTGCTCATTCGATAATCGTGACGACGCCGCGTTCTGCGAGAACTGCGGCGAAGTGTTCGTGGCCGCCTCGGCGAAAGTGTCGGTGCCTCCCGTGGTGGAGGTGCCCCCGGTCGTGCGCGTGCCCGACGTCGCCCCGGCGCCTTCCAAACCGGCGCCGCGGGCCTCGGTGGCCGATCTGGTCGATCCAGTGCCCGACGGCCCCGATGTCCCCGACCTGTCCGGCTTCGAGCGGCTGGTCGACTCAAGTTACGTTCCGCCGGCGGCCACTCAGGCCGGTGACACGGCCGAGATCCCGCGCATCAACGAGGAGTACGTGCCACGCGCCCGCAGCTACGCCATGGGACCGACGGAGAAGGAGCTGCGGCGCCGCGACCGCCAACAGAAGAAGCTCGCGAAGAAGTTTTCGAAGATGCAGGAGAAGGAGGAGGCCCGCAAGGCCAAGGAGCTCCTGCGGGCCGAGAAGGAGCGCCTGCGCGCCGAAACGGCTGCGGAGAAGGAGCGTTTGCGCGCCGCCGAGGCCGAGGCCCGCGAGCAGCGGCGGATAGCCGAGGAGGAGGCCCGCGAGGCCCGGCGCGCTGCCGAGGCTGCCGAGCGGGAAGAACGCGAGCGGCTTGAGCAAGAGCGGGTGGCTGCCGCGACAGCAGCTGCGGCCGTGGCAGCCGAGACTGCCGAGATGGAAGAAACGCCTGAATTCACGACGCCCGGCGAGGATGCCCCTGTTGCTGAGAACGAGGCCTCCAAGGCTGGCGATGCGTCCGGTGTCGCCTTCGGTGCGATTCCTGGCGCCGTCGCCGGCTTCGCAGCTGCAGACGCAACCGCCAAGGACGACGATCTCGACGAGGTGCTGTCCAGCGGGGACGAGGTAGTGAGCCTGTTCGAGCGGTCGGGCAAGCGTCCGGCGCGCATGGGCTCCCATGCGGCGCGGCCCTCCGTGAATCGTCAGGGCCGCGGTCGCTCCCGTAAGACCCAGGATGAGGCGGGGGCGACTCCGGAGACCCCGGTGGTGCAAGAGGCACCGCAAGCGTCGCCCAATGAGTCGGCCGACGCTTGCGCCGCCGAGGAAACGGCTCTCATGGAGGCCGCCTCCGCCATTGTCGTCGCCGACCAGGCGGCAGTCACGACTGCCGAGGCCGAGGAAGCGCTCGCGCCCCGGGCCACCGGCGAGCTGGCCTTCCCCTCGACCATCGAGGAGGAAACCCCTGAGCTGGAATCTTCCATAGATTTCTCGGCGCCCGAAGAGGCCGCGCCGGTTCGCGATGGCGCCGATGCGGAGGCTCCCTTCCCGGGGCCCTCCGCACGGCCCCCGCGCGCCAAAGGCCCGATCATCGCCGCCGCATGCATCGCCCTGGCCGTGGTGCTGGCGGCCGTAGCGGGTGGCACCTATATGGCCGAGCTGTGGGGCGGCAAGACCATCCCCGAGGTAGTGGGCCTTTCACAGCCGGAGGCGACCGATGCTCTGTCGGCCAAGGGCTTCGCCGCCCAGGCCGTCGAGGTGAAATCCGACGAGCCCCAGGGCACCGTCCTCTCAAGCGATCCCGAGCAGGGGCATCGCGCGGAAGAGGGCAGCACCGTGACGCTCTCCGTGGCCGTACCGCGCATCGTGCCGACCATCGTGGGCGCCACGAGCGAAGAGGCCGCCCAGGCTCTGGAGGCCGAAGGGTTCACGGCGGTCACCTACACCGAGGAGAAGTCGAACGAGGCCGCGGGCACCGTGCTGGCCGTGAGCCCGGAAGCGGGCACGGAGGCGAAATCCGGCGACGCCATCACCGTCACCGTGGCCGTTCCCTACACCGTACCCGATGTGGAGGGCATGTCCGAAGCCGACGCCAAGGCCGCGCTTCAAGCCGAGGGCTACGAGGTGACGAGCGAGTGGTACACCACCGAGGACATCGAGGAGGGCACTGCCGTCTCCACCGACCCGGCCGCCGGCAGCGAGCTGAACTCCGGCTCCGAGGTCACGCTGTATGTCGCCCACTCCCGCGGCACCGAGCTGGTGGACCTTACCCGCGAGATCCTGCCCGGGGCCAACCTCACCAACGACGAGGGCAGCTTCAAGGTGGAGAATATCAAGAGCTGCACCTACCGCGGCGACGGCGAGGTGCTCTACACCGTGGAGGCGCGCCAGTACGAGGTGGTCACGATGCCCTTCGGCCTGGGCCAGGAGACGGTGTTCGCCAAGAAGCTCACCACCATCGAGGGCGGCATCGTGTGGAACGACGACAACGAGGTCTCCTACGCCAGCCCCTCCATCCGCTACTAGGCGCGGGGCGGCTTCGTGGCGCAACCGACCTACTCCCTGCGCGCTCTCGTGCTGCGCCGTACGAAGCTGGGGGAGAGCGACCTCATTCTCACGCTGCTTTCCGAGGACGGCAGCCAGAAGCGGGCCGTGGCCAAAGGGGCCCGGCGGCCCAAGAGCAGCTTCGCGGCGCGCACCGAGCCCTTTTGCGTCATCGACGCCCTGTGCGCGACGGGCCGAAGCCTCGACATTCTGAAGGAGGCGCGGCTCGTCGCGGCCCATGACGCCTTGCGCTGCAACCTCGAGGCCTCTGCGGCCGCCGCGCCCGTAGCGGAGCTGCTCGCTCGCATGAGCCAGCGCGACCTCGCCAACCCGCGCCTGTTCCAGTCGGCGATGCGCGTGCTGGACGCCATGGACGGCGCCGATGACAGCCACCGTGCGGCGCTTTCGGCCGCCGAGCTGTTGAAGATCCTCGCCTTCTCGGGCCTGCGACCGAGCCTCGAGGTCTGCGTCGGCTGCGGCGAGCCGGTGGCGCTCGTCGAGGGCGCCCGCATCCCGTTCTCGGCTGCAGGCGGCGGAGTGCTCTGCGAGAGCTGCCGGGGCCTGGACGAATCCGTGCTTGTGGATGCCGGCACCCTCTGCTGGGCGCAGTACTTCCTCACAACCCCCTTCGACGCCATTGCAGAAGGGCCGGCCGACCTTACGGGCACCTTCGCCGTGCTGCACCTCGTGCAGGATCTCGTCCGCGCCCACATCGGCAGTTCGCTGAAGTCCCTCGAGTTCCTCTTCACGTGCGGCCTGTTCTAGTGTCGCACCGCCTTTTCGCCGCGCTCACCCAGCCCCAATATGCAGAAACCGTGTCGCTCGCGGAAACCTTGGGCGAGCCGCGCCGCAAGTGCCCTATACTGGGCGGGCTGCCAAAACGGCGGCGGAATTCGCCTTTGGTTCCCACGGACCACTTCCATGGCTACCCAAGACGGATGGAAACGGTAGGCCGCGCACACGGCGAAGACGGGGGAGACCCCGGGAAAGAAAGGTGGACCAGCTATGGCCAGCAAGCTCAGCATCTCCAAGGAGCGCACCGCGGAACTCATCAAGGAGTTCGGCAAGAACGATCAGGACTCCGGTTCCGCCGAGGTTCAGGTCGCCATCCTCTCGGAGCGCATCCGCAACCTCACCGAGCACCTGAAGACGCACAAGAAGGACAACCACACCCGTCGCGGCCTCATGATGCTCATCGGTAAGCGCCGCGGTATGCTGAAGTACATCAAGGAGCGCAACATCGAGGAGTACCGCGAGCTCATCAAGAAGCTCGGTATCCGCGACAACATCTAGCTCGAGCATGTACGGGGCCCCGCCTGGGGCCCCGTTTTCTGCTATAAGCGGTCGGAAGCGCATGAGGCGCCGACGGTCGCGGGGGCGGCGAATGTAAGTAGCCGCGCCCGAAGAAGTCCTCCGCAATGAGGCGGGGGAGTTGAAGAGAAAGAAAAGCGTTATGACGAAAATTGTCGAAGAATTCGAGTTGTACGGCAAGCAGTACCGCCTCGAGACCGGCGAGCTGGCCAAGCAGGCCACCGGCGCTGTGCTCGTGACCTGCGGTGCCACGAGCGTGCTCGTGACCGCCGTCGTCTCCAGCCAGGAGAAGGACTACGACTTCTTCCCGCTCACGGTCGACTACATCGAGAAGATGTACGCCGTGGGCCGCATCCCCGGCGGCTACCTGAAGCGCGAGGCGAAGCCGTCCGACCACGGCACGCTCGTGGCCCGCATGGTGGACCGCCCCATCCGCCCGGGCTTCCCGGACGGCTACAAGAACGAGGTGCACATCGTGGCCACCCCGTTCGTCATCGACGGCGAGAACCTGCCCGACACCATCTGCGTGGCCGGCGCCTCGGCGGCCCTGCTCGTGGGCGGCGCGCCCTTCGACGGCCCTGCTGCCTGCGTTCGCATAGGCCGCGACATCGAGACCGGCGAGTTCATCGTGAACCCCACGGTCTCCGAGCAGGAGAACTCCGATCTGGAGCTCACCATCGCCGGCACCGCCGACTACATCTCCATGGTCGAGGCCGGCGCTGCCGAGATCTCCGAGGAGGACATGCTGGCCGCCATGACCTTCGGCCAGGAGGCCATCGCCGCCTTCTGCGAGAAGCAGGCCGCCTTCCTCGCCAAGGTGAACCCCACCCCCATGGACTACACCATCCACGCCGCCGACCCGTCCGTGGCCGAGCGCGTCGACGCGCATCTCGACGAGATGTCCGCGGCCCTCAAGGACGCCGACAAGGCCGCCCGCATGCAGAAGGTGGAAGAGCTCAAATCCTCCATCATCGAGAACGACTTCACCGAGGAGGAGCGCGCCGCCTGGGGCTCCGACATCAAGGCGGCCCTCAAGGCCCTCGAGAAGCGGGCCATGCGCGCCATGATCCTTGAGACCGGCGAGCGCGTCGACGGCCGCACCCCCGAGGAGATCCGCCCGCTGCACATCGTGCCGGGGTATCTGCCCCGCGTCCACGGCTCGGGCCTGTTCCAGCGCGGCCAGACCCAGGTCATGTCCGTGTGCACCCTGGGAATGCTCAACGAGTGGCAGCGCCTCGACACCATCTGGCCCGAAGAGGGCAAGCGCTACATGCACCAGTACAACTTCCCGCCCTACTGCACCGGCGAGACCGGCCGCATGGGGGCGCCGAAGCGCCGCGAGGTGGGCCATGGCGCCCTGGCCGAGCGCGCACTGGTGCCCGTGCTGCCCGACACCGACACCTTCCCCTACGCCATCCGCGTGGTCTCCGAGGTGCTCGAGTCCAACGGCTCCTCCTCCATGGCCTCCACGTGCGGAAGCTGCCTGGCCCTGATGGACGCCGGCGTGCCGATCTCCGCGCCCGTCTCCGGTGTGGCCATGGGCCTCATCAAGGAGGGCGACGACGTGGTCATCCTCTCCGACATCCAGGGCATCGAGGACTTCCTCGGCGACATGGACTTCAAGGTCTGCGGCACCCCTAACGGCATCACCGCCCTGCAGATGGACAACAAGGCCAAGGGCCTGTCCGTCGAGATTTTGGCCCGCGCCCTGAAGCAGGCCCACGAGGGCCGCGCCTTCATCCTGGCCGCCATGCTTGAGACCATCGACGGCCCGCGTGCCGAGATGAAGGAGACCGCGCCGCGCATCGAGACCATCAAGATCCCCGTGGACAAGATCCGCGACGTCATCGGTTCCGGCGGCAAGGTGGTTCGCGGCATCCAGGAGGAGACCGGCGCCTCCATCGACATTCAGGAGGACGGCACCATCCACGTGGGCGCCGTCTCCGGCACCGCCATGCAGGCGGCCAAGGACATGATCCTCGGCATTGTGAAGGAGCCCGAGGTGGGCGAGGTCTTCGAGGGCGAGGTCGTCGGCATCAAGGACTTCGGCGCCTTCGTGAAGCTCACGCCGGGCAAGGACGGCCTGCTCCACATCTCGCGCGTGGCCAACGGCCGCGTCGGCAAGGTGGAGGACGTGCTGAGCCTGGGCGACATCGTGAAGGTGGAAGTGCTCGAGATCGACCCGAAGACCGGCAAGATCTCGCTGGACCGCCTGGACAAGCCGGACGCGCCGGCTTCCGCATCCCCGGCTCCGCGCGACAAGGGCGAGCGTCACGAGCGCCGCGAGCGTCGGGAGGACAACCGTCCCGGCCGCGCCGGCCGCACGCCGCGTCGTCGCCACGAGAGCGGAAGCAGCAACTAGCACTTTGGGAAAGGGTCGCAATCGCGGCCCTTTCTTGTTGCGAGCGGAATCCACTACGCCGGCACCGTCCTGTAGGGGCAGACCTTGGTCTGCCCTAACGCCCCAGCGAAAGAGAAACCGGGGATGCCTAGATGGTTCGGATTGCTTAGGCAGAAGTTCACGCCGCGACTCTCCCGGAGAGGAGACAGGGGGCACCTTGATTCGCTCAGACAGTCCTCGCCGGTATCGAAGGCGCGCCGAACGCATTAATCCCTGAATCTTCGCGCCTTCGATACCGTCTGCGGAACTCGCTCGGTCAAGGCGCCCCCTGTCTCCTCTTCGCTCTCACGTTGTTGCTTTACAATAGCGTTCACGCTTCTTGTTGAATCTGACTGGTGTATGGGAGGTTTCCTATGATCAAAGTTGCGGTGGCGGGTTATGCGGGGCGGATGGGCTCGGCGGTGGTGGATGCGGTGACTGCCGCGGACGACATGACGGTCGTCTGCGGTATCGATCCTCATGCCAAGGAGACGCCCTTCCCCGTGTTCGGCACGCTGGCCGAGGCGCTGGACGCGACGGATGTCGACGTGCTCGTAGATTTCACGCAGCCGAACGTGGTGGCGGGCAATCTCTCGGTGGCGCTGCCGCGGGGAGTCGACTGCGTGGTGGGGACGACGGGTCTTTCCAACGAGACGTTGGAGGAGCTGGCCGCCTCGGCGACGCCGGGGACGTGTTTGTTCTACGCGCCGAACTTCACCACCGGCGCCGTGCTCATGATGGAGTTCGCGAAGGCGGCGGCGCCCTACTTCCCCGAGGCCGAGGTCATCGAGTACCACCACTGCAACAAGAAGGACGCGCCCTCCGGCACCGCCGTGCGCACCGCAGAGATCATCGCGGAGGCCCGCGCCCCCCGCGTGAGCGAGGCGCCCGGCCGCGAGACGGAGATCGCCGGGGCCGAGGGAGCCCGCGGGGCGCTCATCGAGGGCGTGCCCGTGCACTCGGTGCGTTCCATGGGCTTCGTGGCCAGTCAGGAGGTCATCTTCGGCTCGCTGGGCCAGACGCTCACCATCCGCCACGACTCATGGGACCGCACCTCCTACATGCCCGGCGTCCTCCTCGGCATCCGCAGCGTAGGGGAGCGCGACGGCCTCATCGTCGGCCTCGAGAGCTTCATGAACTAGTTTCGCCCCGCTCAAACCCCTAAGTTTTGGCTGGTGGCGGCATGAGGAAGCCAAAACGAGGGGGTTTGCGCGGGTTGCGCATGGATAACTTGGAAGGCGTCTGGGTAAAACCCCAGGTCGTAACTTTCTCTATCATTGCGAACGAGATTTTTACCCACGCAAACCCCCGCATTTTGGCTGGCGCGTTGCTTTCGTAGCCAAAATGCGGGGGTTTGCGGGGATGCGTCGTCGCCGAGGTGACTGATCGCGACTGAAACGCGAAAAGGGTCCCAGGCACTCCCCACGAGCGGCACTTTGTCGCCGCAGGTTGTGCGTTTGACGGACTTACGAGCGCTCGCGTTTTACTTGCGGCCCATCAATGGCATAATGGGATAGTGTTTGGGCGCCGCGGCGCCCCCGACGTTTGTTTAAGGAGATACTTCCATGGAGTTCAAGCGCGATCCTCGCTTCGGCCGCATGATTCCGGCCATGGTCACCCCGTTCAACGCCGACCTCGAACTCGATCTCGACCGGGCCCAGGAGCTGGCCGACCGACTCGTGCGCGGCGGCGCCGACGCCCTTATCGTCAACGGCACCACCGGTGAGAGCCCCACGGTGTTCTATCCCCAGAAGCTCGAGCTGTTCCGCGCCGTGGTGCGCGCCGTGAACGGCCGCATCCCGGTCATCGCGAACGTCGGCGACAACTGCACGGCCGACACCGTGTACTTCGCCCAAGATGCCGCCAAGCAGGGCGTCGATGGCTTCATGTGCGTCGTGCCCTACTACAATAAGCCTCCGCAGGAGGGCCTGTACCGCCACTTCAAGACCATCGCGGATTCTACGGACATGCCCATCATCCTGTACAACATCCCCGGGCGCTGCTCTATCAACATGGAGGGCGACACCACCCTGCGCTTGGCCCACAACTGCGACAACGTCGTGGCCATCAAGGAGGCCTCGGGCAACTTCGAGCAGATCAAGTACATCATCGACAACGCTCCGGCCGGTTTCGACGTGTACTCCGGCGACGACTCGTCCACCCTCGACATCATGGAGCTGGGCGGCGTGGGCGTCATCTCCACCATCGGCAACGTCGCGCCCGATCGCATGAAGGCCATCGTCGATCTGGCCGCCAAGGGCGAGTGGGATGCGGCTCGTGAGGCCAACGAGGCCCTGATGCCGCTCATGAAGGGCCTGTTCGAGACCTCGAATCCCATCCTCGTGAAAGAGGCCCTGAGCCTTGTCGGCTTCCCCGTCGGCGGCGTGCGCCTGCCGCTCGTGGACGCCACGCCGGAGCAGTCGGCGCGCCTGGCCTCCATCATGCGCGAGGTCGGTGTTCTTGACTAGAATCGTCCACCATTGAAGATGCGACGCCGGCCCGATGCCCTCAGGTCGGCGTTTTTGCGCGTTACTACCTTTAGAAAGAGGCATTGAATGACCAAAGAAAACCAAGAGAAGCAGAACGGCCGCACGGAGGGCGGCAGCGGCAAGAACGCCAACCGGCGCAACAACGATCGCCGCAAGAACAACACCTCCTTCAAGCGTGTGAACCTGGAGCGCAAGCGCCCGCAGCTCTCGCGCGGCGAGACAGCGGCGGCCAAGGAAGTCCCCTCCGGCAGCCGAAAGCCGCGCCGCGGCTCGAAGGCGGGCAAGGACCCGAACGCGAAGCTCAAGATCATCCCGCTCGGCGGTCTTGACGCCATCGGCAAGAACATGACCGCCTTCGAGTGCAACGGCGACATGATCTTGGACGACGCGGGCCTGATGTTTCCCGACGACGACCATCCGGGCATCGACCTCATCCTGCCCGACTACACCTATGTGCTGGAGAACGCCGACAAGCTGCGCGGCATCGTCATCACCCACGGCCACGAGGACCACACGGGCACGCTGCCCTACCTTCTGAAGGATCTCGACCGCACGGTGAACATCTACGCCACGAAGCTCACGCTCGGCCTCATCGAGGGCAAGTTCGCCGAGCACCGGGTGAAGAACGCCAAGCTCATCGAGATCAAGCCCGGCGACGAGGTCAAGCTCGGCTGCTTCACGGTGGACTTCTTCGCCGTGAACCACTCCATCCCCGGCGCGGTGGGCCTGTTCATCCAGAGCCCGGCCGGCAACGTTTTGCACACCGGCGACTTCAAGCTGGACCAGACCCCCATCGACGGCATCACCACCGATTTCGGCGCCCTGGCCCGCTTCTCGGAGACGGGGGTCGACCTCATGATGAGCGACTCCACCAATGCGACGAACCCGAACTTCACCCCGTCCGAGGCCGAGGTGGGGAAGACCTTGGAGCAGATCATCTCTCAGGCCAAGGGGCGCGTCATCATCGCCAGCTTCGCGAGCCACATCCACCGCATGCAGCAGATCTGCGACGCGGCGGTAAAGAACGGCCGCAAGGTGGTGGTCACGGGCCGCTCCATGATCCAGAACACCGACATCGCGCGGCGGCTCGGCTACCTGAACATCTCCGACGACAACCTCATCGACGCCTACGACCTGAAGGGCATTCCGCCCGAGCAGGTGGTCATCATGTGCACCGGCAGCCAGGGCGAGCCGCTGTCGGCTCTGGCCCGCATCGCCAACGGCGAGCACAAGACCATCGAGATCGAGGAGGGCGATACGGTCATCATCTCGGCCACGCCGGTTCCCGGCAACGAGAAGGCCGTCACCCGGGTCATCAACCAGCTGGCCAAGATCGGCGCCGACGTGTACGACAAGAGCCGGGCGCGGGTGCACGTGTCGGGCCATGCCGGGGCCGAGGAGCTGAAGATCATGCTCTCCATCGTGAAGCCGAAGAACTTCATGCCGGTCCATGGCGAGGCCACGCACCTGCGGGCCCACGCGAAGCTGGCCGAGGCCACCGGCGTCGACCCGGACAACATCTACGTGCTTGAAAACGGCGACTCCCTGGAGCTTTCCGCCCGGGGCGTCGAGCGCGGCGAGGGCGTGCCCTCGGGCATCGTCTACGTGGACGGCCTTTCGGTGGGCGACACCTCCCAGGACGTGCTGGACGAGCGCAACACGCTCGGCAACCAGGGCTTCGCCTCGGTGGCCGCGGCCGTGAACATGAAGGATCGCAAGCTCGTCGGCCAGGTGCAGGTGTCCATGCACGGCATTACCGGCGGCGACGACTACTATCTGGCCCACGAGGCCGAGAACACCGTGGCCAACGCCCTGCGCAAGTGCCTTTCCAAGGACGGAGGCGTGAAAGAACTGCGCAAGGCCGCCCGCGACGCGCTGCTCTCGCTTCTCTGGGAGCGCACCAAGCAGCGCCCCATGGTCGTCGTGAACCTGCTGGAGGTCTAGAGGCACCGTGGCGCGCAATACGAGCACCAACAAAGAGAAGACGAGCGCCCAGAAGGCCTCGGGGAACCTGTCGAAGAGCGGCACGCGCAAATCCGCCGCGGCCCGCAGCCGCGCCGTGGAGGCCGAGCCCCGCATCTTGGACGACCGCACGCGCCGCGACATCGTGGGCGTCGGCTTCATCATTTTGGGCATTGTGCTGTTCATCGCGGCCGCGGCTCCGGCCGGGGCCATCGTGACCGACTTCCTCTCGGAGTCGCTCCACGTCGTCTTCGGCGTGGGCTGCTACATCATGCCCTTCTTCCTCGTCGCCATCGGCGGCGCCGTTCTGTACCGCATGCAGTCGGAGCGCATGTCGCTGCGCGTCACGCTGGGCCTATCGCTCATCCTCGTGGCGCTGCTCGGCATCATCGCCCTGTTCACGCCGACGACCGGCACAGGACCTGCCGCCCTGTTCGACCGCATCGCGCTCGTGACCCATGGCGGCTATGTGGGGGCGGCGCTCGCCTGGGTGGGGCTCACGCTCTTCGGGCCGGCCATCTCCGCCATCCTGCTCATCGGGGTGGCCATCGTCGGCGTCATCGTCATCGGATTCTCCATCTCCGCATTTCTGGAGAAGGTGCGCGCCCGCTACGACTTGGACGGCGAGGGTGCCGCCTCCCTCATTCCCGATGCCTTCGGATCTATGAGGCGGGGGAGGGGCAAGCCGCCGCTGACGACCATGGCCGAGTCCGCCGATCTGCCCCCGGCAGCCCATGGGGCGCCCACCGCCCGCATCTCCTTGGACGAGCAACCGCGCCGGCGCTCCCGCGGGGCTGCAGCCGACACCGTGTCCGATGCGGCCGTCACGCGGCAGCTGGGCGCCCAGAAGACGGACGGCCTCGTGCCCATCCAAGCCCCTGATCCGCGCGAGGTGGCCGAGGTGGAGGACATCTCCGCCGTGGAGCCAGCCGCTCCCATGACCCGCAAGCTCGGGCGGCGCCGGCAGGAGGCCGAGGTCGCCGAGCGCGAGGCCGCGAAGACGAAGCCCGTGAGCAAGAAGACGGCCCCCAAGAAAAAGAAGGAGGCGCCCGCCCAACCGATCTCCAAGGACGGCTTCCAGCTGCCTCCCATGACTCTCCTCGCCACCGGCGGCGCCCGCCGCGGCTCTACCGAGGAGGAGCTGCGGGACGTAGCCGCCGAACTGCAGGGGACCCTGGAGGACTTCGGCGTCATGGCGAGCGTGGTCGGCTGGGTGGAGGGCCCAACGGTGACGCTGTTCAAGGTGGACCTGCCCTCCGGCGTGCGCGTGAGCAAGGTCACCAACCTCACCGATGACATCGCGCTGGCGCTCGCCGCTCCTGGCGTGCGCATCTTCGCCCCCATCCCCGGCACCAACTACGTCGGCATCGAGGTGCCCAACCGCAACCGCCAGATGGTGTATCTCCCCGACGTGCTCGCCGCTGCGGGCCCCGGGCCTTTGCAGGTGGCCATCGGCGAGGACGTGGAGGGCCACGCCATCGTCCACGACCTGGCGAAGATGCCCCACGTGCTCATCGCCGGCACCACCGGCTCGGGCAAGTCGGTGGAGGTGAACTCCATGATCATGTCCATCCTCATGCGCGCGACCCCGGCCGAGGTGCGCTTCATCATGGTGGACCCCAAGCGCGTGGAGTTCGCCCCCTACGAGGGCATCCCGCACTTGTACGTCCCCGTGGTCACCGAGTGCCGCGAGGCCTCCAGCGCCCTTTCCTGGGCCGTGGCCGAGATGGAGCGGCGCCTGAAGATGTTCTCGAAGTGCGGCGTGCGCAACATCATCACCTTCAACGAGAAGGCCCGGGCGGCCCAGGCCGCCGACGAGGCCGCGGAGAAGAGGGGGGAGGAGCCGCCGGAGAACCCCTACGGCGAGCCCATTCCCTACATCGTCATCGTCATCGACGAGCTGGCCGACCTCATGATGAACGTGGGCAAGGAGGTCGAGTTCTCCATCAGCCGCATCGCCCAGCTCGCCCGCGCCGCCGGCATCCACCTCATCATCGCCACCCAGCGCCCCTCCACCAACGTGGTCACGGGCCTCATCAAGGCGAACATCACCTGCCGCATCGGGCTTACGGTGGCCTCGGGCATCGACTCCCGCGTCATCCTCGACTCCACGGGCGCCGAGAACCTCATCGGCATGGGGGACATGCTCTTGGCCAAGCCGGAGTACCCCAAGCCCATCCGCATCCAGGGCCCCTACATCCCCGACGACGAGATCGTCGCCGTGGTGGCACACCTGAAGAGCCAGGGCGAGCCGGAGTACCACTCCGAGATCCTGAAGACCAACGTCGTGACCTTGGGCGACTCCTCGCCTTCGGGGGAGGGGGGCTCCGAGGCCGACGATCCGCTTCTGTGGGAGGCCGCCGATGTGGTGGTTTCAAGCGATTTGGGCTCCACGAGCAACCTTCAGCGTCGCTTGAAGGTCGGATACGCGCGAGCTGGACGTATAATGGATCAGTTGGAAGAAAAGGGCATCGTGGGCCCGGCCAACGGAAGCCGCCCGCGCGAGGTGCTCGTCGACCAAATGGAACTGGAAACACTGAAGGCCTTCGAGGCCGCTGACGAATAGGCCGGAACGGAACCGCACCGCAACGGCCAACGGAAAACACAGAGGAGACCATCGTGGCGAGACAGACATCATTCGGCGAGGCGCTTGCCCATGCCCGCGAGCGCAAAGGACTCGATTTGTCCACGGCCGCCCGCAAGCTGCGCATCCGCCCGGATATCCTGCGCGCCATCGAGGAGGGCGATTTCGCCCGCATGCCCCCGCGCGGCTACACGTCGAACATGGTGGGCGCCTACGCGCGCCTGGTGGGGCTGAACCCCACGGAGGTCACCCGCGCCTACCGGGAAGAGGTCTACCAGTTCGAGACGGGCCGCCGTCCGGCGAGCAACCGTCGCGAGCGCCCCCGCGATGCCGGACGCACGGTCGCGCTGCCCTCCAGCCGCGACCGGGGATCCTCTCGGGGCTCCTACCGAGACGATTACGCGGGCTCCCCGCGCTCCGGCCGTTCCGGCTTGGGCGGTTCCTCGGCCCGCACGGGCAGGGCGGCTCCGCAGCCCCAGTACACCAACCTCGTCCAAGGGCGCCAGGCACCGGGCATCGCGGCGAACATCGGCTCGTATTTGCCGCTCATCATCGTGGGCGCCATCATCGTGGGCCTGCTCGTCCTCGTGATCGTCCTGGCCTTCGGAAACCGTGCGGCGCCGGAAAGCGATGTGCCCACGGTGCCCATCTCCGGCATGCAGAACCCTGCCGGCACCGATACCGGTGCCGCAAACGAGGGCGCAGGCGACGCAACGGCGCCCACCCAGCAGCCCGTGGCGCCGACGAGCGCCAAGTTCAGCTACAACGTGCCCGAGGGGTCAAGCGTCTACATCGAGGTCGTCCAGGACGGCAAGACCGTGGAGGCGGGCAATGTCACCGGGCCCAAGACGGCCGATTTCGATGTGACCGGAACGCTGAAATTCGTGCTTTCCGGTGATGACGAGGACATCGCCGCCGTCAAGCTCACCCTCGACGGCGAGGAGGTGAAGGCCGAGGATCAGAACGGCCGCGGCGTCTACACCTACACCGTCAACTTCGAGGACGTGCTCAACGATTGGAAGCGCGCCAACGGCGTGGCCGGCGCCTCCTCGGATAGCTCCGGCGACTCGGATTCCGGCTCCTCCTCCAGCTCGGATTCCTCGAGCGACGACTCCAGCACCAGCGACCGTCCCTCCGACACCTCCGGAAATGGCGACTCGTCCGACTCCGGCGAGGACTCCTCCGACAGCGCGGCCTAGCGGGCCCATCGAGAAAGGCAATCAACCCATGGCTAAAGAATCCAGCTTCGACATCGTCTCCACGGTGGATATGCAGGAGGTGGACAACGCCTTCCAGCAAGCCAAGAAAGAGCTTTCCCAGCGCTACGATCTGAAGGATTCGGGCGCCGAGATCTCCCTGGACAAAAGCGCCGGCACCCTGACGGTGACCGCGCCGGCCGAGTTCGTGGCCTCCCAGGTCATCGACGTCATCGGCAGCAAGCTCATCAAGCGCGGCATCGATCTTACCGCCGTGAAGTGGGGGGATTCCACGCCTTCCTCCGGCGGCGGGGTGCGCCGGTGCGCCACGGTGGTCAACGGCATCGACAAGGAGACCGCGGGCAAGATCAACAAGGACATCAAGGCCCAGAAGCTCAAGTGCAAGGTGACCGTCGAGGGCGACAAGCTGCGCGTGAGCTCTCCCTCCCGCGACACGTTGCAGGAGGTCATCGCCTTCTTGCGCGGCCAGGACTACGGGCAGCCGCTGCAGTACGTCAACTATCGCTAGGACTACGGACGTGATCAATATGACGCGCGACAGCGCGGTGCCCTCCGTCTGCCTCATCACGATGGGGTGCGCGAAGAACGAGGTGGACTCGGCCGCCATGGCGCGGCGCTTGCGCGAAGCCGGCTTCTCCGTGACCGAAGAGGCGTCCAGCGCCGACGCCATCATCGTGAACACCTGCTCGTTCATCCAGGCGGCCACCGAGGAGAGCATCGATGCCATCCTCGAGGCCGCCTCCCTGCCCAAAGTGGATGAGGGCTCAGCCGCCCTCATCGTCGCCGGCTGCATGCCGGCCCGTTACGGGGACGACCTGGCCGCGGAGCTGACGGAGGCGTCGGCCTTTGTGCCCTGCAGTCGCGAGGACGATATCGCGGAAGTGGTGGCGCGCGCTCTGGGGATCCCCCTGCCCGTGGCGGCCGTCGGGGGCGAGCCCGCAGAAGGGGAGGGCCGGACGTTCGCCTACGTGAAGATATCCGACGGCTGCGACCGCTTCTGCTCCTACTGCACCATCCCCTTCATTCGCGGGCGCTACCACAGCTTCCCGTACGAGCAGATCGCCGAGGACGTCGAGCGCGAGATCGCCTCCGGCGCCCGGGAGATCGTGCTCATCGCCCAGGACACCGGACGCTGGGGCGCCGACCTTCCCGACGGCCGCGACCTCGCATGGCTCGTCGACACGCTGGCCGAGGCGCACCCCGACACGTGGTTCCGCGTCATGTACCTGCAGCCCGAGGGCGCAACCGACGAGCTGCTCTCCGTTATGGCGGCCCGCGAGAACGTTTGCTCTTATCTGGACATTCCCCTGCAGCACGTGAGCGAGCCGATCCTTCGGGCCATGAACCGCCGAGGGGATGCCGCGGCGTTTCGCGCCCTCATCGAGCGCATCGAGGCCGCGGTGCCCGATATCACCTTGCGCACAACGCTCATCGCGGGATTTCCCGGCGAGACCGACGAGCAGTTCGAGGAGCTCCTCGATTTCGTCTCCGAGGGGCTGTTCCATTACGTCGGCGTCTTCCCCTACTCCCGCGAGGAGGGCACCGCCGCCTTCGACCTGCCGAACCAGATCGACGAGGACGAGAAGGCCCAGCGGGCCCAGGTGCTGCGCGACGCCGCCGATGCCGCCTGCGGGCCCCGCATCGCCGAGCGCATCGGGAAGGGGGCGATCGTGCTCGTCGAGGGAACCGAGGAGGACGGCCAGCGCTTCGGTCGCGCCCAATGCCAGGCGCCCGAGGTGGACGGCGTCACCTACGTGTCCCGCGGCGAGATCGGCGCGTTCGTTTCCTGCACCATCGCGGATACCCTGCTTTACGAAATGGAAGGCGAGTAGGCCATGACCACCATCCAGCCCACGGCTCCGGACAAGCTCTGGACGCCGGCGAACATCGTCACGCTCATCCGCATCTGCCTGGTGCCGGTCTTCGTGCTGGCGATCCTGAGCCCCTGGCCCGAATGGGTGGGCCTGCCGGGCATCACCATGGAGGCGAAGTGCGTCATCGCCGCTGGCATCTTCATTCTCATCTCCTGCACCGATTGGATCGACGGATATCTCGCCCGCAGTCGCGGGGAAGTGACCGACTTCGGGAAGTTCATGGATCCCCTGGCCGATAAGATCCTCGTCACGGCGGCGCTCATCGCCCTGGTGGAGCTGGCCGTGCTGCCCGGCTGGCCCGTGCTCATCATCCTTGCCCGCGAGTTCATCGTCTCGGGCATCCGCATGGTGGCGGCCAGCAAGGGCACGGTCATCGCCGCCAGCTGGTACGGCAAGGCCAAGACGGTGTTCCAGATCATCGCCATCGTGCTGTTCCTTCTCAAGGACTCGCTCACGTTCACCACGGCGGCCGGCGCCTTCACCAACCCCATGTTCGTGCTGTCCTGGACCGTCATGGTCATCGCGCTCGTCCTGACGGTCATGTCCATGCTCGACTATCTCGTAAAGGCGCGCCATCTGTTGAAGGGGAGCGCGGGGGCCAAAACCGCAAAGGCGGCCGCCCCTTCTGCGGCACCCACCGAGATCGCGGCGCTGCAGAAGGCCATCGACGAGCAGGCGCGCATCATCGTCGAGAAGGCGACGGCCGCAGGGGCCACGGTGGCCACAGCCGAGAGCCTCACCGGCGGCCTCATCGCGGCCATGCTCACTTCCGTGCCCGGGTCGTCGGCCTCGGTGCGCGGCGGCATTGTGAGCTACGTGAACGAGGTGAAGGCCGAGGTACTCGGCGTTTCCGAGGACGTGCTCGCGCGACAGGGGGCCGTCGACGAGCTGGTGGCCCTGCAGATGGCCCGTGGCGCCCTGCGCGAGCTGGGCAGCGATGTCTCGGTGGCGGTCACGGGCATCGCCGGACCGACGGGCGCCGAGCCCGGCAAGCCGGTGGGCACGGTGTGGATCGGCTGCGCCACCGCCAAAAAGACCCATGCTGCATGCCATCATTTCGAAGGCGGCCGCGAGGCCGTGCGCTTGCAAACGGTGCTGATCGCCCTGCGCACGATGGAAGAGGCGCTCGCGAGCTTCTGACAGCGCCGCGGTTTTGGCGAGGGCGCACGGGCACTCTGCGACGAGAGTGCGACAGCGGTACGGTCGGCGCGAGGACTCAAATGAGACATTCCCGCGTCATTGCTGCGGTCGCGTACCGTTATGCTGTTTTCGCGCACAGAGAGAACTGGTTTTTGAGAATCACCTCTTGACGTGCATACGTTTGTTCGTATAATGATGAAAACAGGCCATTTGTTCGCCTGGCCCAGACAAGGAGAGGTCATGAACGAAGATAAAGAAAAGATGCTCAAACTCACCACTGATCAAATCGAGTCCAAGTTCGGCAAGGGCTCTATCATGACCCTCGGCGAGGGAGGCGCCGATCTCAACATCGGGGTCATCCCCACGGGCGCCCTGCCGCTCGATGCCGCGCTCGGCATCGGAGGCGTGCCCCGCGGCCGCATCATCGAAATCTACGGTCCCGAGTCAAGCGGCAAGACAACGCTCGCCTTGCAGATTCTCGCGGAGGCTCAGGCGCTGGGCGGTATCGTTGCCTTCATCGATGCCGAGCACGCCCTCGATCCCGTTTACGCCGCGCGCATCGGGGTCGATATCGACGAGGTGCTCATCTCCCAGCCCGACACCGGCGAGCAGGCGCTGGAAATCTGCGATATGCTCGTGCGCTCGGGCGCTATCGACTGCGTCATCGTCGACTCTGTGGCGGCGCTCGTTCCCCGTGCCGAAATCGAGGGCGAGATGGGGGATACCACCGTGGGCCTTCAGGCTCGGCTCATGTCCCAGGCCCTGCGCAAGCTGGCCGGGTCGCTGTCGAAATCGAACACCACCTGCATCTTCATCAACCAGCTGCGCGAGAAGATCGGCGTCATGTTCGGCAACCCGGAGACGACCACCGGCGGACGCGCCCTGAAGTTTTTCTCCTCGGTTCGCATCGACATTCGCCGCATCGACTCTATCAAGCAGAACGGCGATGTGGTCGGCAATCGCGTGAGGGCGAAGGTGGTCAAGAACAAGGTGGCTCCTCCTTTCCGCCAAGCGGAGTTCGATCTCATGTACGGCGAGGGCATCTCTCGGGAAGGCTGCATCGTCGATATGGCCGTGGAATGCGGCGTGGCCAAGAAGTCCGGCGCCTGGTACACCTACGGCGAGGAGCGCCTGGGCCAGGGCCGCGAGGCGGCCAAGCAGACGCTCAAGGAGAACCCCGATCTGCGTGAGGAGCTCGAGAACAAGGTCCGCGAGGCCTACGAGATCCCCGTCATCGAGCGTCCGGCCGAAAACGAGTCGTTCACGCCGGCGCCCAAGAGCGGCAAGAAGAAGTAACGCATCGTGGCGTCCAAGGCCGACATACTCGCAGCGCTCAGGGCGGATATCGCCGCCCTGGAAGCCGCCCCTCCCTCAGAGGAACCGTGCGCGCAAATCGCCGCTTGGCCGCACCCTGCCGAGGACGACGCCGTTTGCGGCAGGGATACAGGGGCGTCTTGCGCGCAGGATCTCTCCCGCTCCTCTCGTGGAGAGGAGCGGGAGAGCGCTCTGAGCGGCGAGGAGGGGAAGACGGCCCGAGACGCGTACCAGAAGATCCTCCGATGGGCCGCGGTTCGCGAGCGCTCCACGGCCTACCTGCGCGAGCGCCTGCTGAAGGACGACTTTCCTGCGGCAGTGGTGGAGGAGGCCCTTCAGCGCGCCGTGCGCGTACGGGCGGTGGACGATCGACGCTACGCCGACGCCCTCGTCCGCATGAAGCTTGCGGCCGGCCGGGGGCTTCGCGATGCCGAACGGGAGATCGAGGAGCTCGGCATCGACCCAGCCACCCTCGATTTCTGGGTCGAGCATGAGCGGAAGGGGAGGGACTTCGAAGTGGGCCGCGCCCTGGCCGCCCTGCGGCGTCGCCCGCCTAAAGCCAAGCGCGCCCGGGAGGCCGCTTTCCGCCGTCTCGTTTCCCAAGGATTTTCCACCGATGTCGCCGCTTCCGCGTCGCGCACGTGGTCCGAGGAGCAGGAGCGCAACCTGAAGTGCGATTCGATGAGCCATTCGTGACGCAAACCCACTAGAGTCTGTCTAAAGCCGCGGCCTTACGCTATACTGTGAGCTGTGGCTTTAGAGCATACGTGCCCTTCTGGGCATTCAAGATAGAGAATTTCATATTCCTCGTATCTTCGCGCAGTTATGCTCATGCCCGGCCACGGGCATTTTTTATGACATGAAATGGGCATGAAAGCCCAGATGAAAGGAGGAAACAGCCATGGATCCCATCACGATCGTGCTCTTGATCGTCGCTATCGTCATCGGCCTGGTCCTCGGTTTCATCGTCAATCGACTCATTGCCAGCTCCTCATCCAAGAACGCTGCCCGCGAGGCCGCAAGCCTGGTCGAGGATGCCAAGAAGCAAGCCGAGACGCTCCGACGTGAAGCCGCCGTGGAAGCCAAGGACGAGGCTCTTCGCTATAAGCAGGAGATGGAGAAGGAGAACAAGGAGCGCATGCGCGAGGTGCGCTCCGCCGAGAACCGCATCGCCCAACGCGAGGAGTCCCTCGATCGCCGGGTCGAGTCCCTGGATGCCCGCGAGCACCAGCTCTCGTCTTTGCAGGGACAAGTCGAGCGCCGCGAGCGCGATGTCGAAGAGGCCGAGAATGCCATCGAGCGCCATCGCGAGGAGGCGCAGATCGAGATCAACCAGGCCCTCGAGCGCGCTGCGGGCATGAGCCCCCAGGAGGCCAAAGAGGAACTGCTGGAGACCATCCACGACGAGGTCACCCGCGAATCGGCCGTCATCATCCGCGATGCCGAGACGCGCACCAAGGCCGAGGCGGACAAGAAGGCCCGCGAGATCTTGAGCCTCGCCATCCAGCGCGTGGCCGCCGACCACTCCGCCGAGAGCACGGTGTCCACCATCCATATCCCCTCCGACGACCTGAAGGGCCGCATCATCGGCCGCGAGGGCCGCAACATCCGCTCCTTCGAGCAGCTGACCGGCACGAACCTCATCATCGACGACACGCCGGAGTGCGTCACCATCTCCTGCTTCGACCCGGTGCGCCGCGAGATCGGCCGCGTCACCATGGAGAACCTCATCGCCGACGGGCGCATCCATCCCGCGCGCATCGAGGAGATGTACGACAAGGCCGTCAAGCTGGTGAACCAGCGGGTGCACGAGGCCGGCGAGCAGGCCACGTTCGATGCGGGCATCCACGATCTCCACCCGGAGCTCGTCAACACCCTGGGACGTTTGCGCTATCGCACCTCGTTCGGTCAGAACGTGCTGAACCATTCGCTCGAAGTGGCCTATCTGGCCTCGGTCATGGCCTCCGAGCTCGGGCTCGACCCCATCCCCGTCAAGCGGGCCGGCCTTTTACACGACCTCGGCAAGGCCGTCGATCACGAGGTCGAGGGCAGCCACGCCGTCATCGGCGCCGATCTGGCCCGTCGCTTCGGCGAGCGCCCCGAGATCGTCCACGCCATCGAGGCCCATCACAACGATGTGGAGGCCAACTCCGTCGTCGACGTGCTCATCCAGGCCGCCGACGCCGTCTCCGCCGCCCGCCCCGGCGCCCGCAAGGAGACGCTGGACGCCTACGTGAAGCGCCTCGAGAAGCTGGAGGAGATCGCGAACTCCCACAAGGGCGTCGAGCGCACCTACGCCATCCAGGCAGGCCGCGAGGTTCGCGTCATGGTAGAGCCGGAAGTGGTGGACGAGGCCGAATCCGTCGTTTTGGCCCACGACATCGCCCAGCAGATCGAGAACGAGATGCAGTATCCGGGCCAGGTGAAAGTCGTCGTCATCCGCGAGAGCCGTGCGGTCGACTACGCCAAGTAGGCCATGGAAGGCGATACCCTCAGCGATTTCATAGACGATGTGTGCGGCGAGAGCCGTCTACGGGTCGAGGATGACCTCGGAGACGGCTTCGTCCGCCTCCGGTCCTCCGAGGCCGAACGACGCCAGGCCGCCCAGGACATCCGCTCGAGCGAGGACGTGGTCATCGAGCTTCTGCGCAACGCCCGCGATGCCGGCGCCAGCCGCATCTTCCTCGCCACTCAGAAGACCGGCAACGAACGTCTGCTCACCGTCCTCGACGACGGACAGGGCATTCCCGCTGCCCAGCACGAGCGCATCTTCGAACCGCGCGTCACTTCGAAGCTCGATAGCGCGCATATGGACAAGTGGGGCATGCACGGGCGCGGCATGGCCCTTTACTCTATCTCCGTGAACGCCGAAGAGGCCCGGGTGCTGCAATCGGAGCCGGGACTCGGCACCAGCCTCACGGTCGCCACCGACACCGAAAGCCTCGCCGAGAAGGCGGATCAGTCGACGTTTCCCCGTTTCGAGCAGGAGCCTTCCGGTTCGTGGGCGATGCGCGGCCCCAAGAACATCGTGCGCACGGCCGCGGAATTCGCCTTGGAGCACCGCGGCGACCTCTCCGTGTACCTCGGCACCCCGGTGGAGGTGGCAGCGACGCTGTACCAACTGGGTCTCGCCTCGCTCTCCCCGGCCGTGCGCGCCTTCGGGGGCGACGGCACGGGAATCCCCCTCGTCAAGCGCCTCGCCCTGGCCGCCGGCCCCGATGACCTCGCGGACCGCTGCGAGGCCCTGGGGCTGCCGCTCTCCGAGCGCTCGGCCCGACGCATTCTCGACGGGGCCATCGTTGCGCTCGACCCCTTAACCGAGCGTTTGGCCGCCGAATCGTTCCCGCGGCAGGCCCATCGCCCATCCGAGCGCCGGCGAAATTCTAAGAACGCCCGCTCCCTGCGTCTGGCTCCCGAGGACATCGATACGCTGAAGCGCGGCATCGGCCGGCTCATGGAGCCCGTGGCGGAAACGTATTATCTGGAAGCGGTGGGCGAGGCGGAGGTCATCGTGGGCCAGGAAGCCATCCGCATCACCGTTCCCATCCGCACGTCGCTCTAAGGAAGCGCGCGCGGTTGCGCCACTCGGGTGCAACAGGTAGAATATTCGGGCTGAAGGCGCCACGGGCGCCCGCTAAACGAACCACATCCAGAGAAGAACCGCACCACAAACGACAAGGACCAGCTGTGTCTACCACTGAAACCAAGCCCTCCATCGGGTGCCTCAAAGTATCCTCCAAATCGTCTCCCGCCTCCGTTGCCGGCGCCATCGCCGGCATGATCAAAGACGGGGCGTCGGTGGAGATTCAAGCCGTGGGGGCCGGTGCGGTGAACCAGGCTGTGAAAGCCGTGGCCATCTCCCGCGGGTTCCTCTCGCCGGTGGGCATCGAGATCTGCTGCATCCCCTCCTTCGCGGACATCGTCATCGACGGCGAGTACCGCACGGCCATCCGCTTCGCCGTCGAGCCGCGGGGCGCCGCCGCGATCGCCCCCATCGTCGATGCGGCCGCGGTCCATTAGAGGGTTTTGCTATGAGCAACGTCTTCGAGGGAACTCGTTTCTGCATCCACACCTTCGGCTGCCAGATGAACAAGCACGATTCCGAGCGGGTCGCCGGCATGCTGGAGGGCCTGGGCTCGCTGCCCGTCGAAACCATCGAGGAGGCGGACATCGTCGTGTTCATGACGTGCTGCGTCCGCGAGGCTGCCGACACGAGGCTCTACGGGCAGGTCGCCTCCATGAAGAACATCCCCTTGCGCGACGGCGCGCCCCTCGACAAGCGCTACATCGCCGTAGGCGGCTGCATCGGCCAGCGCGACGGCGACAAGCTGCTTGCGGCGCTTCCCCATCTCGATGTGGTTTTCGGCACTCACAATCTGGGCTCTTTGCCGGGGCTTCTCCGACGCGCCATCGAGCAGCACGGCCGCGCCGCCGAAGTGATTGAGGGGGGAGCGGAGTTCTCCTCCGCCCTGCCCACGGTGCGCGAGCACGACTGGGCGGCGTGGCTGCCCATCACTGTGGGATGCAACAATTTCTGCTCCTACTGCATCGTGCCCTACGTCCGCGGGCGCGAGAAGTCGCGGCCCCTGGACGACATCGCCGCCGAGGCGCGCTCCTATGCGGAAGCGGGCGTCAAGGAGATCACGCTGCTGGGGCAGAACGTGAACTCCTACGGGCGCGACCTCTACGGCGAGCCGCGGTTCGCGGATGTCCTTCGGGCCGTGGACGCCGCGGGCATCGAGCGGCTCCGCTTCGCGACGAGTCACCCGAAGGATCTCACCGACGAGGTCATCGGGCTGTTCGCCACGCTGCCCTCGCTCATGCCGGCGCTGCACCTTCCCGTGCAGTCGGGCTCGAACCGCATCCTCTCGGCCATGAACCGCCGCTACACCCGCGAGCACTACCTCGGCCTTATCGAGAAGCTTCGCCGCGCCCGTCCCGACATCGCCCTGTCCACGGACATCATCGTGGGATTTCCCGGCGAGACCGAAGAGAACTTCATGGACACCTATCGCCTCGTGGAGGAAGTCGGCTACAGCCAGGTGTTCACGTTCATTTACTCCAAGCGCGAGGGGACCCCTGCTGCGGAGATGGACGACGACACGCCCCGCGAGGTCATCCAGGAGCGCTTCGACCGGCTCGTGGATCTCGTCCAACGCAAGGCCTTCGAGGCGAACCAGGCAGAGCTCGGCGCCACGGTGCCCGTGCTGGTCGAGGGCACGTCCAAGCGCGACGATTCCATCTTGGCCGGCAAGAGCCCGAAGAACCAGACCGTTCACGCGCCGGTGCCCGCTGGTGCGGACGCGACGTCTTTGGTGGGGCGCATCGTGCCCGTGACCATCGAGGAAGCCCGCACCTGGTATCTCTCGGGCACGATCGTCCATGCTTGAGCTTTCCGCACCCGTCATCGCCATCGTGGGGCCCACGGCCTCGGGCAAGACCGACGCGGCCCAGATCGTCGCCGAGCGCCTCGGCGGGGAAGTGGTGAGCGCCGATTCCATGCAGATCTACCGGGGCATGGACATCGGCACGGGCAAGCTTCCCGCATCTGAGCGCCGCGTGCCCCATCACGGCTTCGATCTCGTTGATCCCGGCGAGCCCTACTCGGCGGCCCTGTTCCAGGCGTTCGCCCGGCACTGCATTCGCGATATTGACGCCCGCGGCAAGAGAGCGGTGCTCTGCGGCGGCACCGGCCAGTACGTGCAGGCGACCATCGACGACTTCGCCTTCCCCAAGGGCGACCAGGTGGAAAACCCCGTCCGCGAACGCTGGACCGCCTATGCGGAGGAACACGGCAACCAGGCCCTGTGGGAGGCGCTGGAGGCGCGCGATCCCGCAAGCGCCGCCGTCATCCACCCCAACAACGTGCGGCGCGTCGTGCGTGCCTTCGAGCTTTTGGAGGAGGGTGCCAGCTACGCCGAGCAGAAACAGCGGCTCGCCACCGTGGCGCCCTTCGTTCCAGCCGTGCAATTCGGGCTGGCCGTGGAGCCGGCTATCCTGAACGAGCGCATCGACGCCCGGGTCGATGCCATGGTGGCCGCAGGGCTCGTCGACGAGGTGCGGGGCCTGCTGGCCGCCGGATTCCGCGACGGCGTCACGGCGCCCCAGGCCATCGGATACAAGGAGATCGTCGAGGCGCTGGATGGGAACATCACGCTAGAGGAGGCCGTGCAGGCCATCAAGACGGCCACGCGCCGCTACGGCAAGCGCCAGCGTACGTGGTTCCGCCGCGATAAGCGCATCCGCTGGGTGAACGCCGATGTCGGCGATGCCGAAGCCGTGGCCGCCGAGATTCTTTCCCAGTTGGAAACATTGGACGCCTACCATGGTTGAAGCGGCCCTTCCGGGTCGTCGAGGAGAGCTTCCGCCCCCTCAATTGCCGCCTAAAAGGAGCGTCCCATGGAGTTGTCCTTCGCCAAATTGCACGGTCTCGGGAACGATTTCGTCTTCATCGACGATCGCGACTGCGCTCTTGATCTGACCGACGAGCAGGTGTCGTATCTGTGCGACCGCCACTTCGGCATCGGCGCCGACGGCGTCATCCTCGTGCGGCCGGCTCTCTCGGAAGAGGGAGACGGCTACATGCACTACATCAACGCCGACGGCACCTTGGCCCAAATGTGCGGCAACGGCGTGCGCTGCTTCGCCAAGTACCTCGTCGATCGCGAGCTGGCGGACGTTGCCTCGGGCAGCCTTGTGGCCGACACCCTGGCCGGCCCGCGCCCTATCGCCTTTTCCGTGGATGCGGAGGGGAAGATGACCGAGGCGACCGTGAACATGGGCGCGCCCATCTTGGATCCCGTGCTCGTGCCCGTCGATGCCGCGCCGGACTCCCGCGCGACCGATGGTGCGCCCTATGTGGGGCATCTGCGCCTCGATTCGCCGTGGGGAACCTTCGAATTCGTGTGCGTCTCCATGGGAAACCCCCACGCCGTCTGCCTCGTGGACGATTGGGCGGCATTGCCCGACGAGCTGTTCCCCGCTGGTGCTGAGAAATCCCTCTCGACCCTGCGCATCGATCTTCCCGGCCCCTTCTTCGAGACGCATCCCGTATTTCCCGAGAAAACCAACGTCGAGTTCGCCTCCGTCACCGATGAGGGCATCGCCATGCGCGTATGGGAGAGGGGCTGCGGCGAGACCTTGGCCTGTGGCACCGGCGCCTGCGCCACCAACACGGCCGCCTGCCTCACCGGTCGGGCCGGCAGGGAGAACGATCTCCTGTTGAGCGGCGGCCTACTGCACATCTGCTGGAACGAGGATGGCACGATATCCATGACGGGACCGGCAACGGAGAGCTTCTCGGGAACCATTGTGCTGCCGTGAGCTTCTCCGGCGCTGCTGTTGTGCTATGATAGCCCCCGTTTCACCGGCGCAACGCCGCGCCACGATTAAGGAGTGATGCTCATGCGCCTGTAACGACCACTTGCACCGCCTTCCCCTCATGGGATCCGTCGTTACTTGAAGCAAAGGAGCATGCTATGACCGAATACGAATCCGTCATCCAAAAGGGTCCGGCCACCAAGGCCGAGGAGCGCCGCGAGCGCGCCGTTCTCGTGGGCGTCGAGCGCCCGGGGCTGCCGTGGCCCTTGGAATCTTCCCTGGCCGAACTGGAACGTCTGGCCGATACGGCCGGAGCCGATGTGGTGGCCACGACGACCCAGCGCTTGGACGCGCCCAACCCGCGCACCTTCGTCGGCACGGGCAAGGCCGACGAAATCGCCGAGCTGGCACGGTCGCACGAGGCCGACCTCGTCATCTTCGACGATGAGCTGACACCTTCCCAGCAGGCCAATCTGGAGAAGGTCATGGACAAGTCCGTGAAGGTCATCGACCGTACGGCCCTCATTCTGGACATCTTCGCCCTGCACGCCACCTCCAAGGAGGGGCGTCTGCAGGTGCGTCTCGCCCAGAACCAGTACTTGTACCCGCGCCTGCGCGGCATGTGGGCCCACCTCGCTTCGAACCGCATGGGAGGCGGCGTGGGATCCCGCTTCGGTGAGGGCGAAAGCCAGCTGGAGGTGGACCGCCGCATGGTGCGCAAGCGCATCACGAGCATTCGCCGCGAGCTTGAGCGTCTGTCCGACGTGCGCTCGTTGCAGCGTGAGAGCCGGTACGGCAGCGGCATGTTCAAAGTGGCACTGGCCGGTTATACCAATGCCGGGAAAAGCTCGCTCATCAACCGGCTCACCGGAGCCGACGTGCTCAGCTACGACAAGCTCTTCGCCACGCTGGACTCCACCACCCGCAAGTTCGAACTGCCCGAGGGCCGCGAGGTCACCGTCACCGACACCGTCGGCTTCATCCAGAAGCTGCCCACCACCCTGGTCGAGGCCTTCAAGTCGACGCTCGACGAAATCACCGGAGCCGACCTCATCCTGCACGTGATCGACGCCTCCTCGCCGGAGTTCGAGGGGCAGATCGAGGCCGTGTGCGAGGTGCTCGACCAGATAGGGGCCCAGAGCATTCCCACGATCGCCACTTTCAACAAATGCGATCTGCTGGACGCCGAGACGCTGGCCGGCCTTAAAAGGCGTTATCCGAGCGCCCGGTTCGTGTCCGCCCGCTCTGGAGAGGGCATAGAGGAACTCGTGGGCGCCATCGCCCAGGCCGCCTCGTCCGCCGACGCCAAGCTGGACGTGCTCGTGCCGTACCAACGGGGGGATTTGGTATCGCTGGCCCACGAGCGCTGCCACATCATCTCCGAGAGCCACGAGGCCACGGGCACGCGCCTGCAGCTGCTCGCGGCCCCTGCCTTCGTCAGCGCGTTCTCCCCTTACCTTGTCTCGGACGTCGACGCTTGAGGAAACCACCGCTCCAGAAACGAAAGAGCGCCCCTGCTCCGGATCCTCGCATCCGGAGCAGGGGCGCTCTTGATTGACCGAAAGGGGAGGACTCGCGGCCTATCGGCGCGGCGAAGGCGCTACAGGCGCCGAAACACGGCCACCACCTTGCCGGCAATGGAGCAGTCCGTGGTGATGATGGGATCCATCGTCGAGTTCTCCGGTTGCAGGCGGATATGGTCGGCCTCGCGGAAGAAGCGCTTGACGGTGGCGCCGTCGTCGATGATGGCCACGACGATATCGCCGTTGTTGGCCACCGGCTGCTCCTTCACAACCACGTAGTCGCCATCGTTGATGCCGGCCTCGATCATGGACTCGCCGCGCACCGAGAGCATGAAGGAGGGGGCATCGCCGACGATATCGGTGGGCAGCGTGATGGTGTCGGTGATGTTCTCCTCGGCGAGAATAGGGGAGCCGGCAGCCACGTTGCCCACCAAGGGCACATTGACGAGCTTGCTGTAGGCGGCCGCGAAAGCCGTGACAGGGGAGGGAACCTCCTCGATGGGATAGGTAAGCGCGATGGAGCGGGATTTAAGGGGGTCGCGCTTGATGAAGCCCTTGTCTTCAAGTGCCTTCAAATGGACATGGACGGTGGAAGGGGAGGAGAGCCCCAAACTCTGGCACACCTCGCGCACCGTAGGACCGTAGCCCTTCTCGCGAATGCACGCTTCGATGCAGTCGAGAACCGCCTGTTGCCGCTTGGTCACTTTCTGGGTCATAGCGCATCCTTTCACAAAAGCGTACATTTGTTTGAAAAATCTCTTGACGTGAACCTTTGTTCGCTCTATTATAACTGCGAACAAAGGTTCTACGCAAGAGGTCAGGAGTAAAAAATGGCACGCATCGAATTTTCCATAGCCTTCACGCTCAGCACCATCGCGTCATTCCTCATCTTCTTCGCCTAGAGCGTCGAGGGCGGGTGTCGTGAAGGTAGCAATGTTTTGAAGAGGGGAGCGCGCTAGGTCTGATAGGGTATGATAAGCAATCAACTTATCAAAGTGAGAAGGAGAACCTATGCGCTGTCCTTCCTGTGGCTACCAGGAATCGAAAGTCGTCGACTCGCGATCGGCCGACGACGGCGCCTCTATCCGGCGCCGTCGCGAATGCCTGCAGTGCGGCACGCGATTCACCACCTACGAGCGGCTCGCCGAAAATCCCATTCTCGTCATCAAGGCCGACGGTTCATCGGAGGTCTTCAACCGCGAGAAGCTCATGCGAGGATTGCTCATCGCCTGCGCGAAACGTCCCATCACGCCCGAGAAGATCGACGGACTCATCACGAGCATCGAGGCGGAATTGCGATCGAGTCAGCGCAACGAGATCAAATCGCGCGATTTGGGCGATTTGGTACTGGCCCGTCTGGCCACTCTGGATGACGTTGCCTATATTCGCTTCGCCAGCGTCTACAAGGATTTCCAGAATGTGGAGGAGTTCTCCGAGGCCCTGAAAGAGCTGGGCTGATCCATGGACGTTCTTTTCAAGCAGCTCGACGAGACCCTGGAAGCGCCCGCCTACGCCCGTCCGGGCGATGCGGGTCTCGATTTGCGCGCCGCCGAGGGCGGCACGCTTTTGCCCTTCGAGCGGGCACTCGTGCCCTGCGGTATCGCCTTGGCCGTTCCCGAGGGCTATGCGGGGCTCATCATTCCCCGAAGCGGCCTGGCGGCACGACAGGGCATCTCCATCGTGAACGCCCCGGGCCTCATAGACAGCGGCTACCGGGGGGAGATCAAGGTGCCGCTCATCAATCTCGATCCAACGGAGGTGTTCAATTACGAAAAGGGCGAGCGCATCGCCCAACTCGTGATCATCGCTACCCCCACCATTACTTTACATAACACTTATGAGCTTCCCGAGAGCTCGCGCGGAGCGCAGGGCTTCGGAAGCAGCGGCCTTTCCTAGAAAGAGTGTCCTTTATGACCGATCACCGCGATTCGAAACCCGAAGAAACGCCCGAGCCCCAGCAGCTGGGAGCTCCGGAGACGACTCCCGAAAATCCCCAGCGACCCGAGCCGTCGACGGAGCCCTCGCAGGATCAGAGACGGGCGCTCATCGACGCCGACCTGAAATCCGCCCGCACGCTCTCGACGGTAGCCGCCATTGCAGGTCCAGTCTCCTTCATCATCGGCGGCGTGATGCTGAGCACGGTGGGCCTCGTCTGCGCCATTGTCGGCTTCGTTAAGATCAAGCACGTGATAGACGATGTCGATGGTCGCCAGAAGGTCTATGCCGCCACGGTACGCCAGACGCTTATCTGGGGTCTCGCCATCAGCGCCATTGCGCTCATCGTCAACATCGTCGGCATCGCGCTCATGATGCCCGTGCTCATGGAGGCCATGCAAACGGGAGACTTCACCTCGATCCTCGGCGAGGGCGCCACCATCACCGCGCAGCCATCCGGCGGCAGCGGCAATGCCTGGGGCTAAACACCTTCCATATACGGTAAAATGTTTCAAGTTGGAGGGCTTCTGAAAAGATTGACAAGAAAGGCTGATAATATGGATTATGTAAAATTGAAATCACGATCAACTATACAGGGTTTTATAGTGACCCTCGCTGCTCTTTTGGCGCTTTCCATTGGAATGGTCGGGTTGGCCGGTTGCTCGAGCGGCACGAGCGATGAAGACGCCATCCGCGCTTCACTCTCGTCCGAACTGGACAGCATTAAGAACATCGACGACGCGTTCGTCAACGAGTTCTCCGAGTCCATCGATATGAGCCAGCTTTCGGTCTACGGCATCGACGGCGTCGAGTTCATGAAGTCCTACCTGAGCGGCTTCGATTACACGATCGACTCGATCAATGTCGACGGCGACAGCGCCACGGCCCAGATCACCCTTACCTGCAAGAGCTATACCGGCTACCTGCAGGCGCTGCAGACGGCCGTGGACGAGGTCACCGCCGATCCCGATGCTCTTGCCGCTCTCTCCAACGATGAGATCAACCAAAAGATCGGCGAGATCGTCATCGGCTCCCTCGACGGCGTCGAGCTGGCGGCCACCCAGCCCATCACCATCACCTACACCAAGGTCGACGGCACCTGGGAGCCGGCCTCGTCCACCTCGGGCGACATCGCGGCCGCGCTGATGACCAACTAAACGCGCCGTCAACGCGCAAACCCCTTGAAGGGCGCTCCATTGGGGCGCCCTTCTTCTATAATGCCAGGTAATCGATAACGCTTCTCACGACGAAAAGAGAAATCGAACATGGGTTCCCATACGAAACCGAACAGCGGGGGAGCGACGACTCCCCTCTCCCCTCGCCTCGCTCTTCAGTTGGCCGCGCCCCATACCTGGCCGGCGGCCATCATGCCCGTGCTCGTGGCCGCCGCCTGCGCCTTGGCCAACACCGGGTCGCTGGACGTGGGCATGGCGTGGCTTCTGCTCCTCATCTGCATCCTCATGCAGGCGTCCGTGAACACCTTCAACGACTACTTCGACTTCATCAAGGGAACCGATACGGCCGAGGACAACGTGGAGGCCTCCGACTCGGTGCTCGTCTACAACGACGTCAATCCGCGCTCGGCCCTCGGGCTGGCCATCGGCTTTCTGGCCGTGGCCTTTCTGCTCGGCCTGTACGTTGTTTGGAAGACAGGCCCCGTTCCCCTCGTCATCGCGCTTATCGGAGCCGTCATCGTCGTGATGTACTCCGGAGGCAAGACGCCTCTCTCCTACCTTCCCGTCGGCGAGGCGGTGAGCGGCATCGTTATGGGCGGTCTTATTCCGCTGGCATGCTACCAGGTGCTCTCGGGCACGTTCACGTTCATGGCGCTCCTTTGGGCCGCGCCCACGATCATCGGCGTGGGCCTCATCATGATGACGAACAACACCTGCGACATCGAGAAGGACATCGAGGCATCCCGCCGCACGCTGCCGGTGCTGCTGGGCCGAGAAAAGGCGCGCACCCTCTACCACGCCCTCATGGTCGTTTGGGTTCTCGCCATCCTCGCCATCATCGGCATTTGGTTCCCCCGGGGTATCGTCGTGCTCCCCTTCTTGGCGCTCGGCTGCTACCCCCTCATGATGGGCCTGTGGAAAAATCCGCTCGCTGCGCCCACGCGCATCAGCGCCATGGGCCAGATCTGCAGCGTGAACGTGGCTCTGGGCGCATTCTACGCCGCCGCCCTCCTGCTTTAGGAGCGCCAGGGAATCTGCACGAGATCGGGCAGTCCATCGCGAAAACGCTCCAGCGAGAAGTCCTTCAGCAGCTCTTCCGGCGTCGCCGGCGCCTCTTCGGGAACAAGCCCCGCCACCGCCGCGATATGTCCGATGACGGCTCGCGGACTTCCGAACCGGGCCAGCAGCTCGTCTAAGGCCGCGTCCCGATCGCGTTTCGAGAGGCGCCGATTCTGCTCGGCCACGAGCAGCGGAACGTGCGCATAGGCGGGGTGCGGCAGCCCGAGAAGATCCTGGAGGTAGCGCTGCTGCGGCGTGGAGCAAAGCAGATCGACGCCGCGCACGACTGAATTGACGCCCTGGGCGGCATCGTCCACCACCACTGCCAGCTGGTAGGCGAACGCGCCGTCGGAGCGGCGTATGAGGAAGTCGCCGCAGTCGCGGTCGAGCTTTTGCGCGTAGTATCCCTGAACGAGGTCCTCGAAGGCGATCGTGCGGCCGTCCACGGCAACTCTCCAGCCCGGCGTGCGCCCCGCTGCCCGGCGCGCCTCCACCTCCGCGGCCGACAGATAGCGGCAGGTGCCGGCATAGACGAGCTTCTCACCCCGGTGGGGCGCCGAGGCGGCGTGAAGGTCGGCCCGCGTGCAGAAGCACGGGTACAAAAGCCCCTGGGCCTCAAGGCGCGCGAATGCCTCGGCATAGGCTTCGTCGCGATCATGCTGGAAGTACGGCCCCTCGTCCCAGAAGAGGCCCAGGGCCTCGAAATCACGCTGGATCTGATCGATGTAGGCGGCCTTCGAGCGCTCGCGGTCGAGATCCTCGATGCGCAGCACCATGCGGCCGCCCTGGGACTTCGCCACGAGCCATGCGATGAGCGCGGCGTAGATGTTGCCCGCGTGCATGCGCCCGGTCGGCGACGGCGCGAAGCGGCCGACGACGGGTGTCGCCTCTGTCGCGCCGCTTTCCGTCATAGCCAATGAAACCTTTCCGACGCAGTCTTAAAACCGGGCTACTTCTCGCGCCGGTCGTCGACGTGCTTGGCCTTGCCGATGGCACGCTCGATGCCGCCGGGCTCGACCAGGCGCACCTCTGGCGCCACGAGCAGCGTGCCCTTGAGCTTCTCGGCGATACGAGCGCGCAGGGCGTCCATGGCCTCGAAGGAGTCGCGGAAGGCCTCGGGGCGCAGCTCGGTCTCCACGATGAGCGCGTCCATGCCGCCGCGGGTCTCCACGATGATATGGTAATGGGGCGTGACCTCCTCGATGCCCGTGAGCACGTCCTCGATCTGCGAGGGGAACACGTTGGTGCCGCGGATGATGAGCATGTCGTCGGAGCGGGAGCGCACCTTGTCCATACGGGCCAGCGTGCGGCCGCAGGCGCAGGGCTCGGTGTGCACGGCGGTCAGATCGTGGGTGCGGTAGCGCAGCACGGGAATGCCCTGCTTGCAAAGGGGCGTGAGCACGAGCTCCCCCATCTCGCCCTCGCCCACCGGCTCACCGGTTTCCGGATCGATGACCTCCCACAGGAAGTGATCCTCGGCGATGTGCTGCTGGTAGCGCTCGGCCAGACACTCGCCGGACACCCCCGGCCCCATGACCTCGGTGAGGCCGTAGTTGTCGGTGCAGACGATGTGCATGCGTCGCTCGATCTCGGCTTTCAGGCCCGGCGGACAGGGCTCGCCGCCGAAAAGGCCCACGCGCAGGGGGGACTTCTCCCAATCGTAGCCCATCTTCTCCCCCACCTCGCAGATGTGCATGGCGTAGGAGGGCGTGGCCACGAGCACGGTGGTGCCGTAGTCCTCGATCATCTGGATATGGCGCTCGGTGTTGCCCGAGCCCGCGGGGATCATGGCGCAGCCCAGGCGCTGCAGCCCGTAGTGCAGGCCGAAACCGCCGGTGAACATGCCGTAGCCGAAGGCCATCTGGGCGATGTCCCCGGGCACGACGCCGGCCATCTGCACGAGGCGGGCGATGCACTCGCTCCACATGTCCATGTCGTCGTCGGTGTAGCCCACCACCACGGGCTTTCCGGTGGTGCCCGACGAGGAGTGCAGCTCGCGGATGTCGTCCAGCGGCACCGCAAACAGGCCGAAGGGGAAGGTCTCGCGCAGCACGGCCTTGTCGGTGAAGGGGAGCTTGCGCACGTCCTCGAGCGTCTGGATGTCGCTCGGCGCCACGCCCATCTCGTCCAGCTTCTGGCGGTAGTAGGGCACGCGCTCGTAGGCATAGGCCACGGTCTCCTTCAGCTTCTCCAGCTGCAGGGCGCGAATCTCCTCGCGGGAGGCGCATTCGATTTCCGGCTTGTAAATGGGCAGGGCGTCGAACCGTCCCGCTTCGGCGGCGGCCAGCGCCGCGCCCTTCTTTGTCACGTCGATGGGATCCATTGCCTCGCTCATGCGCTCTTACGCCTCCTTCGCGGCGCGCTCGGCGACGATGCGCGCGATGTCCTCTTGGGAAATGAGCTCCACCGGCTCATCGGCCAGAAGCGCCTGGGCGCGCTCCGGCTCGCTTGTGGAGAGCACGATATAGGTGGAGATCATGGAATAGCTGTAGACCACGTTGATGCCGCATTTGGCGAGCACACCCATGACCCGCGAGAGCTCGCCGGGCTCGTCGACGAGCTTCAGGCAGATGACCGGCGAAACGACGCAGGCGCAGCCGGCGCCCTTAAGCGCCTCCATGGCCGCCTCCGGCTTATCGACGATAAAGCGGAGGATGCCGTACCCCCCCGTGTCGGCGGCGGAGAAGCCGCGCACGGAGACGCCGGCGCCCTCGAAGAGGTCGAGCACCCGGTTCATGTGCCCCGGGCGGCTGTTGGCGAATACGCTGATCTGGGAAACGGTCATGCTATTTTCCCTCCTCGTTCTCGATGACGGCTCGGCCCGCGCGCAGGGCGGCGAGGTTCGCCTCGACGGTCTTCTGCGGCACGCGCTCGGCCACGGTCTCCTCCCACACCTCGACGGGAATGTCGAGCCGGGCCGCCAAGGCCCCCACGAGCACCACATTGGCGCATTTGGCGTTGCCGGCCGCGCGCGCAATGGCATCGGCGTCGATGAGCAGCGCCCCCGCCTCGCGCAGGCGCTCCCGGGCGTTCCCGGGCATCGAGGCGGCGCCGGTGAGTACCGGCAGGGGCCGAATGGCCACATCGTTGACGATGAGCGAGCCGCCCTCCTTGAGCTGGGGCAGATTGCGGAGGGCCTCGGTGGTTTCGAAGGCGACGACGACATCGGCGCATCCCGCGTCCGATACCATGGATTTCACGTCCTCGCCCACGCGAACCACCGTGGTGACGGCGCCGCCGCGCTGGGCCATGCCGTGGATCTCCGACACCTTCACCTGCAGATTCGCCTTCATGCAGCTGAAAGCGAGCAAATCGGCGGCGAGGATGGTTCCCTGGCCGCCCACACCGCACAAGAGCACGGTCTTAGTGGCATTTTCCATGAACGGCCTCCTATTCCTTGACGATGGCGTCGAAGCGGCAGTACTGGGTGCAGTGGCCGCAGCCGATGCACAGCGCGGAATCGATGAGCGCACGGCCCGTCTCGTCGCGGCCGAGGGCCGGACAGCCCAACGTGACGCAGGCGCCGCAGGCCGTGCAGGAGTCGCTCACGAACAGCGGCGGCTCTACGTGGCGCTCGAGCAGCACGCAGGGCGAGCGGAACACGATGACCGAGATGTCGTCGCTGCCCGTGGCCTCCTTGAGGGCCCGTCGCACGGCGGCGGCATCGTTGGGATCGACCACGCGCACATCCTCGACGCCGAGGGCAGCCACCACGGCCTCGATGTTCAACTCGCGGCTGGGCCGGTTCTGCAGGGTCACGCCGTTGAAGGGGTTGCCCTGGCGCCCCGTCATAGCGGTGGTGCGGTTGTCGAGCACGCACACCGTGCCGGCGCCGCGGTTGTACACCGTGGAGATGAGCGAGCTTAGGCCCGAATGGGCGAACGTGGAGTCCCCGATGACGGCGACGATGGGACGATGCTCCGTGTCGGCCAGCGCCAGCTCGAAGCCGTGGGCCATGGAGACCGAGGCCCCCATGTCCACCGTGGTGTCCATGGCCGAAAGCGGCGGCAGGGCGCCCAAGGTATAGCAGCCGATGTCGCCGGTCACGATGGCCCGCATCCTCGAGAGCTCCTTGAACACGAGGCGATGGGGGCATCCCGGACACAGCGCCGGAGGGCGTCCCGGCAGATCGGTCGCAGCCGGCGCATGGGGCGGCTGCTCAAGGCCGAAGGCCGCGCGCACGAGCCCCGGCGACAGCTCGCCGGCCCGCGGCAGGGGGCACGGCGTCTCGCTCACCGGCACCCCGCAGGCCCGCACGGCGTCTTTGAGGTACTCCGAGCCCTCCTCCACGACGTACACGGCTTCGACGGAGTCGGCGAAATCGCGCAGCGCGGCCGCGGGAAGGGGCCAGGTGACCCCGAGTTTGAAGATGCTCGCGTCCGGGAGCGCCTCGGCCACGTGCTGGTAGGCCGCGCCGGCGCAGACGATGCCGATGGCGCCCTTCCCTTCCCTCACCTCGTTGTAGGGGCAGGTTTCCACCCACTGGCGCAGCTTATCGATGCGATCCAGCTGCACGAGGCGGCGCGGCTTGGCGAAGGCGGGCATCATGACCCACTTCGCCGGATTCTTCTCATAGGGCCTCGCCGGCGCCTCGGCGCGCTCCCCTGCCTCGACGGGCGTCTTCGTGTGGGAGATGCGCACGCTGGAGCGGATGATCACCGGCACGTCGAAGCGCTCGGAGATATCGTAGGCCTCGCGGGTGAAGCGCAAAGCCTCGGCGGAGTCGGCCGGATCGAGGCACGGGATGGCGGCGGCCTGAGCGTAGTAGTGCGAGTCCTGCTCGTTCTGGGAGGAGTACATGCCCGGGTCGTCGGCTGCCAAGATGACCATACCGCCGCCCACGCCGGTGTAGGCGGCCGTGAACAGCGGGTCGGCCGCCACGTTCACGCCCACGTGCTTCATGGTGGCGAGCACCCGCGCGCCGGCGGCCGAGGCCCCGATGCCCACTTCCACGGCCACCTTCTCGTTCACGCACCACTCGGCGTAGACGCCCTCCTTCTTGGCGAAGGCCTCCAGCGTCTCCGTCGACGGCGTGCCCGGGTAGGCCACGCCGATGGTGCAGCCCGCCTCCCAGGCTCCCTGGGCGATGGCCTCGTTGCCGCTCATCAGCTCCATATGTCTCTTCCTCTCCCTTCGGCGCCCGCCGTCGCGTGCGCGGCCCTAATTCTCCTCGTACTGCATGCAGAAGGTGCCGATCTGAATGAAGTCGCCCGGACGCAGCGCACGAGCCTCCACGGAATCGTTGTTCACCCACACGCCGTTGAACGAGTTGGCGTCGCGGATGACGTAGCAGCCGTTCTCCTGCTCGATGGTGGCGTGCATGCGCGAGACGGTCATGTCGTTCAGGAAGATCGTGCACTGGGGACTGCGACCGATGGTGACGGGCTCGCCTGTGAGCACGAAGCTGATGCCCACTTGCGGACCCCGCACGACGTTGAGCGTCGCACGGGCCGGGGCGCTCTCCTCAACGGTTGTGGCCGGCGTCTCGCTCATGACGAGCGGCTGCATGGCCTGCGTGGCGCCGAGCAGCTTGAATCCGCAGGTGGGACACACGGTGTCGTTCAGTGAAATCTCGTGGGAACAAACGGGGCAGCGCTCGCTCATGGCCCACCTCCTTACTCGTTGGCGGCGTCTGCGGCGCCCGCGCCCGCGCCGCTTGGGGCACCGTCGGCGGGAGCGTCGTCTGAGACGCCTGCGGCGATGGCCGCAACGGACTGATGATCCTCGCGAGAGGATGACTTGCTGTAGATGAGGGGCGTCTCGTTGACGACCTCAGTCGGCGCCGGGGCGTCGTTGCCCCACAGCCGGTTCCACCAGATGCCGATGCCCTCGAGAAAACCGGGGGCCGGCGAATCCTCGCAGGCGATGAGGTCCTGGGAGGCGACAAGTTCGTTGCCCTGGTAGAAGTTGGCGACGCCCACGACATCCCCCGCGGCAACCGAACCGGTCAGCTCCTCGGCGACGATCTCCTGGCTCACATTGCCCTCGGGCGCGAACACCTCGACGGCGGCCGAGGGATCGGCGAAGGTGGCCGCCACCGTGCGGTCCGGCCACGCGCTGTGGGACACGCGGGCGATGAGCGGCACCTCGGCACCGCCGTCAGCTGCAGAGGCCACGGTCTCGGGGCTGTGGGCCAGCGCATAGCTCACACGGTTGTCGTAGACCCAGTTGAACAGCGTCTCGGTATCCTGGAAGCGCGCGTCCTCGGAGGGCGAGCCCAACACGATGGCGTACAGAAGGCCGTCGCCGCGATCGCACGCGCCGGCGAAGGAGTTGCCCGCCGCCTCGGTGTAGCCGGTCTTGATGCCGCAGGCTCCCTCGTAGGTGCCGAGCAGACGATCGGTGGATTGAAGGTCGATGACCTGGGGCTTGCCGTCGGCGCGCGTGATGGTGATCTGGGCGGACTCCTTCGACACGATGGAGCGGAACGTCTCGTTTCCCATGGCGTAGGCGCTCATGAGGGCGACATCGCGGGCGCAGCTGTACATTTCGTTGTCGTAGGCGCCGATGTCGAGCCCATGGGGGTTGGAGAACAGCGTCTCGGTCATCCCGAGCTCGGCCGCCTTGGCGTTCATGGCCGCCACGAAGGCCTCGTTGGCGGTCTGCGAATCGTCGGTCTTCATCCCCTCGCCCAAAGTCTCGGCGATGGCGATGGCGGCGTCGTTGCCCGAGGGGATCATGAGCCCCGCGAGCGCCGCCTCAAGGGTGAGCGTGTCGCCCGCCCACAGGCTCGCCGACGACTCGCCCACCGAGGCGGCCTCCTGGCTCACCGTCACCGTGCTGTCCAGGGGTACGCCGGAGTCCAGCGCGACGATGGCGGTCATGATCTTGGTGATGGAGGCGATGTGCGACCGCTCGAGGGCGCCCCGCGAGAAGAGCACCGTGCCCTCGTCGTCCATGACCAGCGCGAAGGTCGCCGTGACGTTCGGACAGGCAACCGCCGGCAGCCCGCGCGCCTCGACGGAGGCGCCCAGGATCTCGTCGGTGCCGCGCACGTCGGCGAAGGCCCGTGCCGGCGCGCCCAAAGGCAGCGCCAGCAGCAGAGCCAAAGCGAAGCCGAGCGCCCGCCTTGACAGACGGGCGCCGCTTTGGTGCGCACTGCCGTTTTCGATGGGGCTAAGCAGGGTCAACGCAGTAAACCTCTTCCGGAGCCAGAACGGCGAAGCCCGCCTCGGCGAGAACCGCCTCGGCACCGTCGCCCTCGATCTTCAGCACGTCGACGGCCTTGCCGTCAGCGGTGCAGAAGCAGTAGCCGTACTCGATGTTCATCGAGGCCCCTTGGCAGAATCCGAGAAGATCGGCCAAAGTGCCGGGAGCATCCTCGACGGACACGGCGATGACCGGCGTGAGCGAGGCGCGGAAGCCTGCCTGCCCCAGCACCTCCACCGCGCGTTTCGGTGTGTCACAGAAGATGCGGACGATGCCGAAATCGGCGGTGTCGGCGATGAACAGGGCCTTCATGTTGATGTCGGCATCGGCCAACGTGCGGCAGGCCGCGGCGAGCCGCCCCTTCTCGTTGGCGAGAAAAACGGTGAGCTGCGAAATCATTACTGGTTCTCCCCTCTCAGGTCGATGACGCGCTTGGCCTTGCCCTCGGAGCGCGCGATGGTCTTGGGCTCCACGAACTTGATGTCGACGGCCACCTGCAAGTTGCTCTTGAGGGCCGCGGCCAGGCGGTTGCGCAGATCCTCCAGGCGGCGCACCTCGTCGATCGGGAAGTCGGGCTCAGTTTCCACCTGCAGCTCCACGTGGTCGAGCGGGCCGTTCATGGTGAGGATGATCTGGTACTGGGTGGCGATCTCCGGGAACTCGGTGATGACCTGCTCGATCTGGGACGGGAACACGTTCACGCCGCGGATGATGAGCATGTCGTCGGTGCGGCCCAGAAGGCGCCCGATCTTGCGATGGGTGCGCCCGCACGCGCACGGCTCGGCGTTGATGGTGGTGACGTCGCGGGTGCGGTAGCGGATCATCGGCGAGCACTCGCGGGTCAGCGTCGTGATGACGAGCTCGCCCACTTCGCCGTCAGGAAGGACTTCCAGCGTCTCGGGGTCGACGATCTCGCAGTAGAACTGGTCCTCGGCGATGTGCAGGCCGCCGCGCTCGGCGCATTCCATGGCCACGCCCGGGCCCATGATCTCGGAGAGGCCGTACACATCGCAGTACTGGATGCCCAGCTTGTCGGCGATCTCCTGGCGCATGTTCTCCGAGCAGGGCTCGGCGCCGAAGATGCCGCCGGAGATTTGGAACTCGGTGGCCGGGTCATAGCCCATCTCGATGGCCGTATCGGCGATGAGCAGGGCGTAGGAGGGAGTGCAGGCCAGGATGTCGGTCTTGCAGTCCTTGAGCATCTGCACCTGGCGCTTGGTGTTGCCCGACGAGGTGGGGATGACGGTGCAGCCCATGGCCTCGCCGCCGGCATGAGCTCCCAAGCCTCCCGTGAACAGGCCGTAGCCGTAGGACACCTGGATGGTGGAGTTCTCGTCGCCGCCCACCATGGCAATGCCGCGGGCGAAGCAGTCGCCCCAGTTCGCGAGGTCGTTGGCGGTATGCCCCACCACCGTCGCCTGGCCCGTGGTGCCGGATGAGGCGTGGATACGGGCCACGTCGGCGTTCTCGCGGGCGAACATGCCGAAGGGGTAGTTGTCGCGCATGTCCTGCTTCACGACGAAGGGGAACTTGGCGATGTCCTCGAGGCTCGTGAGGTCGTCGGGGGTCACGCCCGCCGCGTCGAAGCGCTCGCGGTACAGCGGCACGTTCTCGTAGGCGTTGCGCAGCGACTCCCGCATGCGCTCAAGCTGCAGTTCGCGCAGCTCCTCGCGGGGCATCGTCTCAATCTCCGGTTGAAAGAACACTGGCTTCCTCCTTGTCCGTAGCTTCTTTATCGGTATCTTCTCTCTCGCGTGTCGGCGTGTTCGGCCCCACGACGGTCACCTCGTCGATGGGGGCGTAGTTGGAGGTGAAATCCTCTTCATGAAGCACGTTGCCCGCACGGTCGCGGACGGTGCGATGCACGGTCACGCTGCGCCCGTCAGCTCCGGCGGTCTTGACGTAGCGCGTGCCCTCAGGCTCGCTCTCGTCGACTTTGGTGCGCTTCTTGAAGGGCTCTCCGGTCTCCCAATCGCCGGTCTGCGTGGAGACCACGTAGCCGGGATCGATACCGTACAGTGTAACGGTTAGGCTGGAATCGGTGTAGCGCGAGCGCATCAAAACATCCGAAGTGCCGTCATTGACCCATGTAAGGTCGAGGTCGGGGTACGCGATAGCGGCATCGCGGCCCGTGGGATAGCTAGAGATGTAGAGCGAGTGGTTGCGCCGCTCGGTCACGGGATAGCCCGCCTCATAGACCGCGTTGAACACCGTGGTGGCCACCTGGCAGATGCCGCCGCCGATGGCGTCGTCGTACTCGCCGTTGATGATGGCATGGGCCGCCTGGAACCCTGCCTCCTCGTTCGCCTCGCCCACCGTGTCGTTGAACGACCACTCCCCTCCGTCGGCCCGGGCGATGGAGTTGTTCAGCAAGTCGGCCGCCGCGTGTATGTTGTGGCGCCGATTGGCCGTGGAGGGGCTGTCGTTGTACTCGGTCGTGAACGAGGAGATCGGGGCGATAAGGCCCATCTCGAGCGCTTCGTCGAAGGTGGTCCGGGACGGAGCCTCGCCCCACTGGATGGCGATGGAAGGCGCATCGGAGCCGGCCGCCTCACTGCCGAACAGGGCGCTTTGGGCCTGCGCCGCCGCATCGGCGGTATGGGGATAGCGCGAGCCCTCGCGGGCGCTGACCCATACCTCGCCGCCGTCGACGTCGAACGACACCGTGGCCGCCGAGGTGTAGCCAGCGTCGCGAATGAGCCCGAGCAGCCCCGAGGCCGCCTCGGTCTCGTCGAGGTAGGGAACCAGGGCGAAACCCTCCCCGCGCTCTTCCACCCGGGTGCGCACCCACGCGCCCAGATCCGCCGCCCCCAGCGGCCACTCGGTCCGCTCGAAGGAGAAGGTGCAGCCCCGATCGAGGGCCTCCTGAACCTCGTCGGCGACCCGGGTGGCCTCATCGGCGCCGATGCGCACGTCCGCCTCATCGGGCGTCGCCACGATGACGACCTTGCCGGACGCCTCGCCGAGAAATCCCTCGGAGAGCTGACGGGCCACCGAGGCGCGGTCGACGGCCTTGCCGCCGTGGCCCTCGGTGACCGATACCGCGCCCTGATCGATGGCGATGCCGTAATCGAGGCGCGGCTCGCCAGCAGATTCATCGATGGAGGAGCACAGCGCCTCCAAGGCCTCCTCGTCGAAGGAAAGGGCGACGTCGACGGAAACGCCGTTGCGCGCCGCCTCCATACGCTCCGCAAGACCGCCTTCTCGGCCCACAGCGAAGGCACGGGAGACCGCCTCGTTTACGGGAAGCCTCGCGCCCAGCGTGCCGCTCTCGGCGACCCACACCTGCTTGTTGGCCCGGGCTTCCTCTAAAGAGAGCTGCTCGGCCTGGGCGTCCTGCTCGGCAAGCTCGCTTTCCACATCAAGGGTGTCGCGTGCCTCCTCGCTGGCGAAGATAAGCGCCCGGCCATCGGCAACGCGGGACTTGTAGAAGGAGCTCACGACGCGACGGGCCTCCTCCTCGGTCATGCCGGAGACATCCACCGCGCCCACCGACACGCCATCGTAGATGCGGGAGCCGTTGACCGCGCCGTCGATGGCCCAGGCGCCGCCGACGAGCGCGAAAAGCGCCAGCACGGCCGCCAGGACAATGCGGGACCTCGCGAAGTGACGCTTGGCGGCAGGACGGTTCGAAGCTCCGGAGTGGCCTGCCGCCGTGCTTCGCGGGGCGCCGGGGTTGCGCGGAGCCTTGGCCTGCGAAACCGTGGCGCGAGAACGATTCGACGGAGATGCGGCACGGCGCGCTGTCGTCGCGCCGCCACCGCGCTTCGCCGTGGCGCCGGCGGCCGCGCCACCGTTGCGCGGGGTTACCGCCTTCGAAGTGCTCTTCGGTCTTGTTGCGGCCCGCGCCGACGGACGAGATGCGGATGAGGAGGGTCGAGCAGAGGAAGACTGCGCTGTTGCGGAAGGAGACGATCGAACGGTGCCCTTCGGACGAGAAACGCGGTTCGAAGGCATGACGATGCGCCGCTCGGCCCTCGCCCGCGCACGGCGCTCCTCGCTGCTCGGACGCTCGTCGGAGGGCCTACGCGTCGCCATGGGCGCTCGAACTTTCCGAAGCGGCCTCCTTGCGGTGTCTCAGCTCGGCGGCCAGGGCGCGCGCCGCCGCCACGGTGTAGTAGATAGTGACGCCAAGAGACAGGATGAGCCCCGCGTAGATGAACCAGATGCCCCAGGAGACGGCCTCGCCGTTGAACCCGGGCAACCAGGAGATGTCGCACCAGCCCAAACCGGGGATGAGCGGCGCGTTCAAGAGAAGCCCGGCAAAGCCGATGAACAGAAACGTCGTGGCGAACTTCCCCGGATAGATGACGGGCACGCGGATGCGGTAGCGCGACAAAAGCCACGCCCCCCCGATGAGCAGGTAGGCGTCGCGCAGCACCACGACGACGATGACCCACAAGGGAATGCGGCCGACGAGGAACACGCCGAGGACGCCGGTGATCATGAGGATGCGATCCACCGCAGGATCGAGGATCTGCCCCAGCTTCGACACCGTGTGGGTGCGGCGGGCCAGCTGTCCATCGATGAAGTCGCTGGCGGCAGCAGCGGCAAAGACAAGCGTGGCAGCCAGGTTGAAGCCGGACAGCAGAAGCCACAGGTACACAGGCACGAGGCACAGGCGCACGAAGGAGACGACGTTGGCCGCCGTGAAGATCTCGCTTGTCACCTGCTCGGGGATCCCTTCCCCATCTCGCTGCCCTTCGGCCATGAGGCGTCCTGCTCCTTCCCTACAAAAACCGGACCCTCGTCGAGGGTCCGGCGCACGTGCCGATAACGGCATATTTTAGCAGAGCGGCAAGCCCTTCTCAGACTCACCACGAAACTTAACGAGCGGTTAAGCTTACGATTCCGTCACCGCCGCCTTCGGGTCGGGGACGTGCACCACGCGGCAGGATTTTGCCGTGGCGATGGGTGTATAGGCGGGATCCATGGTCAGGCAGTGCTTGGGGCAGACGCGCACACAGGTGCCGCACTGCACGCAGCGGAACGGATCGATGGCCCAGGTGCGCTCCTTCTTCTCCACCGCGATGGCATCGGCCGGGCAGCTCTTGGCGCAGATGCCGCACAGGATGCACGCGCTCGCGTCGTTTTCGATATGGCCCTTGAGCCCCGCCGGGGCCGGTTTCTGCTCGAAGGGGTACAGCACGGTCTCGGGCTTCTTGAACAGAGAGCCGAAGGTCATGCCGCCCAGTTTGAAGCTTCCCATGCTCGCCTACCTTTCCGTGCAGCTGATGCAGGGGTCGATGGTCAGGATGATCATATTGACGTCGGCCAAGTCGCACCCTTTCAGGGCCACGGTCATGCCGGCGAGGTTCTGCGAGGTCGGCGTGCGCATGCGCATGCGCTCCAGGTTCTTCGACCCATTGCCGCGCGCGTAGTAGTAGCACTCGCCGCGGGGCTGCTCCAGCACGTTGGATGCCTGGGCGCCGTCGGCCGGCGCGCCCTTCACCGCCACCTCGATGTCGCCGGCGGGGATCTTCGCGCCGAGCTCCTTGATGATCTCGATGGACTGCAGCACCTCCAAACAGCGCACCTTCACGCGGGCGTAGCAGTCGCCCTCGGTGGCCGTGATGGGTGCGAAGTCCGCCAGATCGCCGTAGGCGCCGCGCCCGAAGGAGCGCACGTCGTAGGGCAGGTTGGAAGCGCGGGCGAAAGGACCCACCATGGAAAGCGCCGCCGCATCCTCGGTGGTGATGTGGCCCACGCCCACGGTGCGGTTCTTCACCGACGTATCAGTGAGCAACGTGTTCATGATCTGCGTGTACTCGCCCTTGATACCGTCGAGCACCGAGACAATCTCGGCCATCTGGCTCGCGTCGATGTCGCGCACCACACCGCCCACCTTCACCACGGACAGGATGACCCGTCCCCCGGTGGTCTTCTCGAACAGGTCGAGCACGCGCTCGCGCAAACGCCAGCAGTGCATGAACATCGACTCGAAGCCGAAGGCGTCGGCGGCAAGGCCCAGCCACAATAGGTGCGAGTGGATACGGGACAGCTCGTGCCAGATGACGCGCAGATACTCGGCGCGCTTGGGCACCTCCACGCCCATGAGGGACTCGACGGTCTCGGCATAGCCGAGGGAGTGTCCCATGGCGCAGATGCCGCAGATGCGCTCGGCAATGTAGATGAACTGGTTGTAGTCGCGGGTCTCCACGAGCTTCTCCAGGCCGCGGTGCACGAACCCGATCTGCGGGAGCACGTCCACGACGGTCTCGTCCTGCACCACCAGATCGAGGTGCAGAGGCTCCGGGAGCACCGGGTGCTGGGGCCCGAAGGGAATGACGGTCGCCTTGCTCATGCTATTCTCCCTTCCCTTCTGCGGCCTTTCGGGCCTTGGCTTCCATAGCGGCGCGCACCTTCGCGGCCTTCTCCGGATCCAGGCCCGCTATCTTGGCCTCGATCTCCTCTTCCGTGGGGCCAGCCGGCGCCGGGGCGGCAGCCGCGGCCTTCTTGGCCTTGGCCTCCATGGCCGCCCTCACTTTCGCGGCCTTCTCCGGGTCGAGCCCGGCGATCTTGGCCTGGATCTCCTCCTCGGTGGGGCCAGTTGGCGCCTCGGTCGGTGCGGCCGCCTTCGCCTCCTTGGCGGCCTTGGCCGCGGCGATCTTCTTCGCCTTCTCGCGCGCCGCCAACTGCTCGGGGCTCACGACGGTCATGGGGGCCTTCTCCGCCAGCTGGTAGAACATGCCGCCGAAGTCGATGGCGATGTCGCTGATGGCCACGTCGAACAGGTCGTGGATCTCGTTCTCGCAGACGAAGGCCTCCAGGTACAGATCGGTGATGGAGGGTACCACGTCGGTCTGCTTCACGCCGCTCACGTTGAAGTTGGCGAGATGCCCGTCCTTCATGTAGGAGTAGACGAGATCGATGCCCTCCTCGGTGTTCACCGCGAGGATCTGCACGTAGCGCCAGCCCTCGGCATGGCGCGCGGCCGCCAAGTCGTGCACGCCGGCCAGCGGCAGCTCCTCGAAGGTCTGCTCAAAGGTCGTCATTTCTCACGCTCCCTTCCTGGCGGCGGCCAGGGCCGCCGACTTCTCGTCGAGCTTCGCCACGCCGGCCACCACGGCGTCGATGATCTGCTCCGGGCGCACGGCGCAACCCGGGGCGTACACATCGACGGGGATGGCCTTGTCCACGCCGCCGATGACGTTGTAGCAGTCGTGGAAGACCCCGCCGGTGCAGGCGCAGATGCCGCAGGCCACGACCACCTTGGGCTCGAGCATCTGGTCGTAGATCTCGCGGACGACGCCGATGTTCTGCTCGTTCACGCTACCGGTGACGAGGAAGATGTCGGCGTGCTTGGGATTGCCCGTGTTCACCACGCCGAACCGCTCGCCGTCGAAGCCGGGGCACAGCGTGGCCAGGACCTCGATGTCGCAGCCGTTGCAGCTGGAGCCGTCGTAGTGGATGACCCAGGGCGATTTCGATGCGAATGCCATGTGCCTACCTCCTTACAAAAACGCGAGGAACGCGACGTTCACACCGCCGGCGACAAGGGCCACGAGCCACGCCGACTTGAACATGAACTGCCACTTCACGCGCGCGAAGTTGTTGTCGATCCAGATCTCCAGGAAGTACATCAATAGCACGATGACGATGGCGACCAGAATGGAGATGGGGTTCGCCCACAGGAAGAACATGCCGATCCAGCCGAGGAACAGCACGTTCTCGCACCAGTGCATGATCTCCACCATGCCGAGCACAGGTCCGCTCATCTCGGTGGTCATGCCGCGCACGATCTCCTGATGGGCGTGATGCGACATGGACAGGTCGAAGGGCGACTTGCGCAGCTTGATGGTGAGGATGAAGAGCACGCCCAGGAACACGAGCCAGATGGTGCAAATGATCGGGTGGTCGAGCTGGAGCACCTCGGCCACGTCGAAGGAGCCCGAGGCCTGGAAGAAGGCCACGGCCATGAGCAGCACCATGGGCTCGTAGCTCATCACCTGCAGCGTCTCGCGGGCCGCGCCGATCTCGGCGTAGGGGCTGCGCGTGGAATAGGCGGCCATGATGAAGAACAGGCTCGACAGCGTGATGACGAACACGCACAGAAGCAGGTTGCCGCCGGAGTAGAAGATGCCGCCGGCGATGAGCGCGAACAGCAGCGCGCAGGCCACGTAGACACCCTCCACGGAGTTCACGGAGACGCGCTCCTTCTCGAAGAGCTTGCGCACGTCGTAGTAGGGCTGCAGAAGCGGCGGCCCCACGCGGCCCTGCATGCGAGCCGAGATGATGCGATCCAAACCGGCCAGGAGGCACCCGACGACGGGGCCCGCCACGGCGAACAGGAGGGTGCCGATGAGTGTCGTAAGCAAAGTCATGAGATCACACCCTTCCTAAAAGCCCATCGGGCCCGCGACGATGGCGATCACGAACGCGGCGACCATGATGAGCGTGTTGAACGCCACGCCGACCGGGGCGATGCGCGCCTCGCCGAACACGGATTCCATGTACCAGTTGCGCGTCGTGGCCTCAGTGGTGCCCGACAGCGAGTTCTGGAAGGCGCGGGAGTCGTTGTCGCGGCTGATGCCGGCCAGATAGACGCTCGCCCGACGCGACTTCTGCTTCGATCCGAGGCCGGCGAACAGCACGGCCACCACGATAACGGTGCAGATGGAGGCGAGCCACAGGTTGTCCGTGGCGATATCCTGGCCGAGCATGCCGTAGACGCTGGCCACGTAGGGCTCGACGAGCGTCGAGGAGATGAGCGGCAGGAACACGCAGGCCAGCACGAGCAGGCAGGCCATAAGGAGCAGCGCCGCCCATTCCGTCGGCTTCACCGTGACCTCCACGTTCTCCGGCTCGCCGGCGATGCCGGAGAGCTTGCCGAGCCATTTGGCCCAGAACATGAACGTGGCGGCGCTGCCGAAGGCCAAGATGATGATGAGGGCGACCTGGCGGGTGTCCACGAAAGACACGAGCGTGGCCCACTTGGCGAGCAGCATGCCGAAGGGCGCGATGAACATGCACATGATGCCGAGCATCATGAAGCGGGCCAGGCGCGGCATGCGGTCGAACAGAAGATCCATGGACTCGATGTCGCGGCTGCCGATATGGTGCTCGGCGGTGCCGACGCACAGGAACAGAAGCGACTTCGCGATGGCATGGAACAGGATGAGGAAGCACGCGGCCCATACCGCCTCGGCGGTGCCCACGCCGGCGCAGGCCGTGATGAGGCCCAAGTTGGCAATGGTGGAATAGGCCAGCACGCGCTTGGCGTTGGACTGCGAGATGGCCATGAACGAGCACAGCGCGAAAGTGATGCCGCCCACGAGCATGACCATGACCGCCGGTGCCGGCGACACGTGGAACACGGGTGCCAGCTTCACCAGCAGAAAGACGCCGGCCTTCACCATGGTGGAGGAGTGCAAAAGCGCCGAAGTGGGCGTCGGGGCCACCATAGCGCCCAGAAGCCAGGTCTGGAACGGCATCTGCGCCGCCTTGGTAATGCCCGCGAAGGCCAGCGCGGTGACGGCCAAGGTGGTCAGGGCCGGATTGTTCTGGCCGATGACGAGGAACTCGTAGAACGAGAAGGTGCCCACGGTAAGGGCGCAGCACCACAGCGCCACGAGGAACCCGAGGCCGCCGGCCAGGTTCATGATGATCTGGCGGAAGGCGTTGGCGATGGCCTCCTCGGTGCGGGTGTAGCCGATGAGGAGGAACGAGCAGAGGGTCGTCACTTCCCAGCCGGCGAACATCCACTCCATGTTGTTCGAGAACACGATGACGTACATGGCGGAGAGGAACACGAACATCAGCGCGAAGAACATCGGGCGACGATCCGGCGCCCCTTCCGGCTCGTGGGCCTGGAAATCCTCCATGTAGCCCAAGGCGTAGATGCAGATGCCGCTTCCCACCACGCCGATGATGAAGGTCATCAGCAGCGAGAGCGAATCGAAGTACAGGCCGTAGGGCACCTCGATGCCGTGGGAGAACATGAACTCGAGGATGAGCGTGCCGACCACCTGCACGCCCGCGAGCACGGCGGCCCACAGGTTCTTGTAGCGCACGGCGAACCACACGATGACCGCCGCGATGGCCACGGAGATGCCCGTGCAGATGAAGTCGATGGCCATGCTCTCGAACGCGAAGAGCGTGCAGCTCGCCCCCAGGTTCATGACCACGAGCACGACCGACGCCAGCGCGATGACAACGCCCGACACGCAGACGATGACGCGGCGCGGCCCCTCCTGCCGCACGAATAAGAGCGCGGCGGCCACAATGAGGGGGAACACGATGAGGAAGCCGATCAGTCCGAAACTGAACTCCATTCAGGATCCTCCTAACCTAATATACCGGCCTCTCCGCAGCCTCATAATTTTCTGCGATTAGGCGAGATCCCTCGGATCCTGCTCCCTACCATAGCAAAGGAGGCGCAGGTAATCGCGCCCCCATCCCCCGACTCATGAGCAATACTCGGTAAAAGGGTCATCGTAATTATGCAGTTGATCAATTTTCGCGAAACCTCATCCGCTCGCGGCCGAATCGAACCGTCAGCCCAGAAGGGCGCAAAAAGACGACCGCTGCGATACGGGAGGGAATATCGCAGCGGTCTTGCATAAAGAGGATAGCGCGTAAGAGATTAGAACTCCTCGTCCCACGTTCCGAGCATATGCTTGACGCACAACATACTGCCCGCCGTGGCATTGAGCTTATTGGAACCGAAGGACTTCCAGAGGTAGTGGGTTCCCGCAAGGCCGGAACGAATGTTACCCGCCGCATAAAGTCCCTCGATGGGCTCATGCTCGGTGTCGAGCACCTGCCCGTAGCGGTTGGTGTTCACGCCGCCATCGGTCCACTGCTTGAGAACCTCGCGGTGCATGCAGTAGAAGGGCGGTTCGGTGACGGAAGAGTAGGCCAGGTACTCGGCGGGCACACCGAAATCTACATCCGAGCCTCCGGCGCACACCTCGTTGTAGCGCTTCACCGTCTCCACCAAACGATCGGGGTTCGTGAATCCGACCTTCTCGGCCAATTCCTCAATGGTGTCGGCAGACCAGATAACGCCTCGCTCGACACAGTCCTTGAAGATCTCGATTTCGCTCTCGTTGTTCTCGAGCATCTGGCCGAATTTGCTATCGCAGATCTGATAGGCCGTATGTCCCGGCTGCTTCACGTCGATCATGCACATCGGGCTCGTAGAGTACCATTCATGGGAGCCGATAGTCTCATTGGTGTAGCGCTCGCCCGCGATGTTCACGCGCAGCCAAGGCAGTGATCCCCAGCGAGACGGAGAGTTCTTGGCGAATGTGAAGTCATGAGGCCAGCACAGACCGATGTTGAAAGGACCAGTGTCCTGACCGGCGCCAATCCACCAGGCCATCTTCTGACCATCACCCTGGGCGTTGCCGTAGGGATTGCGCGTTATGAGATCTCCGCGCATAAGCGGCAACCACGCTTCAAGCATCTCGTCGTTTTGATGGAAGTCGCCCGTAGCGAGAAGCACGCCCAGGGATGCGTTGATCTTGAGATAGGAACCGTCCTCCTTCTGAGCATAGGCCCCCTTGACGCGACCGCCCTCTTCGCGAATGAGCTGACGGGCGGGAGTGGAATAGTAGATCCGCGCCCCGTCCTTCTCCGCCTTGTCGCAGGCGGCCTTGAGGAACTTCGGGAACCCGTTGTAGACGCGCTCCTGCTCCTGCTCCTCCTCGGGATCAGGGAAGACGTACACCATGTGCGTTGCCGTCTCGCGAATATGGATGCCCTCGTTGATAGCGCTGTCGGGACCGCACTCGTAGGGCCATACGTCGTTGCAGTATTCAGCGAACCAGTCTACTGCGTTTCCAGATCGATCCCAAATGGTACCGGTTACATCTCCGTTGTTGGAACCGAAGCCCCAATAGGAGTACTCGGCCCTCAACTCGGCAGGATCGTATTTGATGCCGTACTGCTCATCGTACTTCGTGTTGTAGGCACCGATGTAGGCGCCCTCGCCCTCGGGAGCGTCACCCGCCGTAACGGCCACGACATCGGCCCCCATGGCAGCCGCGTACACCGTCGCCGGAACGCCGCCCGAGCCGAGGCCCACAACCAGAACCTCGCAATCGACTTCCTCCGATACCTCGTTTTCCGCAGGAGGCTCGGGCGCTATCGACCAGCTCCAGCGGTTTTCAGAAGAGGTGGAAGCGAGAGTGGTTCCCTTGCTCGCATCGCCTGAAGTCGAAGCCTGCGGAACGCACCCCGAAAGAGACGCCATCGAGCCGGCGGCAACCAAGCCCGCCCCTGCGAGAAAACTTCTGCGGCTGAGATTCATAATGATCATTCCTCCTTCTTGATATCATTGCGGGCCTTCTCGGAACCCGCCGACAAACGCTCTCTGCGTTCGTGCAAATCAATTGTTGCAAGATGCGGGGCTGAGCACATCTTCCAAGAAGGGGCAAACCCCTCCTGTCTCTGGGCGTAAATGCCTCATCCCAGAAGGGGTATATACCCATTTTTCCTGGGGTTTTCTGCTATGATGTGCATCGTTCAAACAGGAAGCGAGGGGGGCAAGCTATGGACGAAACGAGACGGGAACACATCATAGTAGCTGGTAAGGCGTTCGCGCTTTGCGTCCTATTGATGTCGTTCTCGGGAAGCATAACAGCGACCTCGGGCGTCGAGTACTTCCAACCCTCTTCATTTGTCCTGTGCGGATTAGTGGCTACCGCTTTCTTCTTCCTCACGTTTCGCATGCGAGACGCCTTCAGCCGACAGGCATTCGGAATAATTGGTCTCGCTATAGCCATCGCATGGTGCATTCTGCTCACCTACGTCGGCACCGGCCGCGCAAATCTGGAAGCGACCGCTCCCCTCGTATTCCTCCTCGCTGCTTCGGGCCGCATCGCGACGCTTTTTATTAACATCCAATGGAATTTTCACTTCTCGCTAAATCAGAGCCGAAGCGCCGCCCGTCTTTCCGCCAGCGCGATCCTTCTCGCCACCGGACTCTTTCTCGTCTCGCAGCTTTTTGACGGGGCGTTCTCCATTGTTTTCGTGATAGGGCTCATGCTCATCAGCAGCTTGCTCAATCTCTACCTCGTCGTGCAGGAAAGCGCATCTGTTACGCTTCCGAGCTCCCTCGCATCAGTGCGCCAGAGCGATCGGCGATCCACGGTGGCCGGCGCCTCGCTTCCGAAAACGCGTTTCCTCTATTTTGGAACCCGGGTCGCCTACGGCATAGGACTTGGCGTCCTTCTTTGCCTGACTTCCTTCGACGATACGCCCCTTACCTGCTGCAAAGTTAATGCCGCACTGCTGGCCCTCACGCTCTTTCTCGTTGTGGGCGGCATACGGCAATTCGGCAAGAACAGCGGAGCGAGCCTGTACCTCGTGTCCATAGCGCCAATTGTGGCAACAGCCCTTGTAGCGGCGACGTTCTTTGGCGAATCGCCATTGGGGCTGTCTGGATTGTTGATGGTGTTCGTCGAGCTCGCTTGGTCGACGCAGAACATCTTTCAGCTGCCTACGTATCGGCGCATGACTGCCATCGACCCGGCTGTGTTCTCCTATTGGGAATATGCGGCGCAGATTATCCCCTATTATTTCACCGTTGCATGGCTTTATCCACTGCTTGCAGGGCTGTCTCTCGGGGAATACCAGGCGATTACCGAACTTCTCACCATCGTTTTGGCAGTCGCTCTTTTCTCGTTCTCGATTGGTGCGATTATCAGGCATATCGTGCAGTATCAACCCGCAGCCCGAGAGAACTCCGACAAAATGGAATGGGACGGCCCGCATAAGGTGCCGAAGGCGCTGCTCAACGTGCTAACGCCGCGCGAGTGCGATGTGCTCGCGCTGCTTGCGAGCGGATACAGCCGCCCTTATATAGCCAAAACGCTGTACTTGGCTGACGGAACCGTGAAGACGCACATCAGGCACATCTACGCTAAACTGTCGGTCAATTCCCAGGACGAGCTCATCGAGCAGGTGGATCGAGCCGTTCAGGAGGCTACGTCCCGCTCGGCGAAGTAGAGCGATCGAATTCGAACCGTCGGCCCAGAAGAGCACCTGCCGCACCGCCGATCAGCGACGGGAGAAGCCACGCGAAACCGTAGGCGTACAGCGGAGCGGCTTCGACGAACGCGAAGGCACCGGTGAGATCGTGCACCGTGAGGAGGAGACTCGCCGCCACGGCGGCGAGCGCCGCCCCCTTGAACACCCAGGTGCCACGCAGGTGCTTGCGGAACAGCAGAAGCACCACCGTCGTCATGAACGGCGGGCAGACCACGGACAAAATCGGGCTCGCCAGGGCGATGATGTTCGTCAGACCGAGATTGCAGATGAGCAGCGCCGCAACGACGACGACGATGAGGGCCGTCCGGTAGCTCACCCGCCGCATGGTGATGCGCTCGACGTAGTCGGCCGTAGCGCCGCACAGCCCGATGGCCGTGGTGAGACAGGCGAGGCCCACGACAATGCCCAGCACTGCCACACCGGCCTCCCCCATGAGCTTCCACACGATCATGGTGATGAGCTCGGCCTGGCTGACCGTGTGCGGCACGACGCTGGCGGAGGTGGCGCCCAAGTAAGTAAGGCCACCGTATATGACGGCGAGCAGCACGCAGGCAACAAGGCTCGCCCGGGCCGTGACGCGCATCTGATCGCGCTTCTCGCCGTAGCCGGCCGCCCGCACCGACTCCTGCACGAGGATGGAGAACCCAACGACCGCGAGGATGTCCATGGTCTGATAGCCCGCGAGCACCCCGTCGGCAACGACGGTGTCCGTCTCGGGGGCGCCCACCGGGCCCAGCGGGTTCACGATGCCGGCGATGACCATGACCACGATGCCGGCCACGAGAAGCGGCGTGAGCACCTTGCCCACCACATCGATGATGCGCGTGGGCTTAAGCGTCAGCAAGAGCACCACAGCGAAGAACGCGACGGAGAACGGCAAGAGCCCGATGGCATCGCCGAACCAGGGCGCGATGGCCATCTCGAAGGTGGTGGCGGCGCAGCGCGGCGGAGCGATGAGCATGCCCACGCACAGGATGGCGGCGGTGTTCAGCGCCAGGCCGGCCTTCTTGCCCAGGGCATTTTGGATGGAGAGGATGGAGCCCCCCGCGTTGTTGATGGCGAACACGCCCACGCAGGAGACCACCACGTCGAAGAACACGAAGCACGCTAGGCCGAGCGGCCACAGCTCGCCCGACTCCATGCCGAGGTACGGCGGGAAGATGAGATTGCCGGCGCCGAAGAACATGGCGAACAGCGCCAAGCCGACGACCAGCGCGTCTTTGTTCACGGGCACCTCCCCTCTCTCGTCGTCGACGCGGACGTTTTCGCATCTATTGTCGATGAATGGAGGGGTCATGATGACGTATCGGCAGCGCAGTTACCCGCCCAATGCCGAAGCGGCACGAAATCGTCACGGACGATGGAAAGTGCCTGGATTTTTCCCGGAACGCGCCTCTGGGCAACCGCGAGCCGAGGCAACGAAAAGCCACGCCGATCCGAGATCACCCAGCAGCAGGGCTATCGGATGGCGTCGCGCGCCGCCTCGGAAAGCGCGATAACGAGAGCGCCCTCCTTGACGCCCTCAAGCAAGGCCGGCATGTCCAACTCGCCAAAGAAGGCCTCACGCTGCGCATCGGCGTCCTTCCCCTCGCCGTCAGCCAGCACGATGACATCGGCACCGGCGACGAGCTGGGCCGCGACGTCGGCCGTCTCGCGCTGGAGCACGCGCAGCTCCCCCACCGAAAGATCAGCCTTCACCAGCGCCGTGGCCAGATCCATGGCGAGGTTCTCGGTGTACGTGTCGCTCTCCGGCTCTGCGGCGATCATGAGCAGCCGCGGGTTCACGGGCCACTGGTCGCGCACGGCCTCGGCGAGTCCGGCGCCCTCCCGCAGCGTGGCGAACCGGTACATCCCGCGGATCTCGTAGTCCATCGGCTCCGGTGCGACGATAACTTCCATGGGTGCCTCCTCGTTGCGCCGTAACTCAAACGACGGCATCTAAACTGGTTTGCAAATAGCCTACCATTTCGAACACGCTGCAATCATCGAGTATTTCTATTGCATTATTGACCTCCGATATAATTGCGAAAGGTAGTCAAGGGACGGGAAAACTGGGGAGCCTCAGGGCTCTTCCAATCAGCCAAAGACCGTTCGGAAAAAATCTCTTGCAATGATGCACCGGTCGGGTTATCATGGCAAAGCTGCTTGAGCGGAAGCTCGAAAGCAACAACGGGTTGTGGCGCAGTTTGGTAGCGCACTTGACTGGGGGTCAAGGGGCCGCAGGTTCAAATCCTGTCAACCCGACCAGAACTTAGAGAGCCGGCATCATGCCGGCTCTTTTACTAGTAGCGCGTATTCAGAGCTAACGGGCAAGCCGGGAATTAGATCAGCGCTTCGAGCGATGCGAAGGAACTAGTTAAGGGTTTCGGGCATCACGAGAGAAATAGTCGGGAACTTCGAGCAGTAAATCGACCCATTGCAAGCAATCCGCTTCGAAACTCGCCCGAAACTCCCAACTACTTCCGATCTCGCAACATCATTCTGCTCGCAACTTCCAACTATTTCCAAAATCTTACAAGATATTCGATTTGCGATGTCACCGTTATGGACAAGCCATCTTCCCAGTTCAGACCTTGGGTTATGTCTTGGGTTACGCATTTAACCCGATTTCAGCGATCGACCCGATGCGCGGTTTTGCTCCCTGAGCCATGATCTGACCCGTCAGCAGCGCTCGGCGGACGGCAGAATCGAAGAAGACGGTTCTGTCGGCCGAGCGCAAAGGGAGCGCGGTTCGAAGAAGCCGCATGTATTTTAGGAGGGTCACCATGGAAGTTACTCGTCGCGATCTGTTCAAGTTCACTGGTCTCGCCGCCGCCGGAGTCGTGGGAGCGAGCGCCCTCGCGGGCTGCGCTCCGAAAACCGCCGCGGAGACGGCCATGCTCGCGGATACCGGCTCTGCCGATGCCGGGCTGCCCGCATTCCTGCAAGCTCCCGAGCCCATTACCGACTTCGCAGATACCCGCGAGTACGACATCGTTGTCGTGGGCGCAGGCGAGTCGGGCCTGTCCGCGGCCCACTCCGCGGTGGCCGCTGGGGCCAAGGTAGCCTGCGTCCAGAACATCGGAACCGCCCAGACCACCGGCAACATGGGCGCCTCGATGGATACCACCAAGACCGACGAGGCCGGCATCCAGGCCTGCGTCGCCTTCCTCATGGAGAAGAACGCCTACCGCTCGAACCGCAAGCTTCTGGAAGCATGGGCCCGCAACTCCTATGAGGCCGTTACCTGGTGGGCCGACACGGCAGCCGAGGGCGGCGCCGAATCGAAGCCCTACGATTCCGAGCGCGAGTACAACGGCTACACCTACTACTTGCACGCGAACACCTACAACCACTTGGAAGGCGCCCACAACGACGCGGCCCTGGCCGTCTGCGATGCGGTAGCCGCCGAGAGCGTGGAGTTCTTCTTCAACTCCCCGGCTGTGCAGCTGTACAAGGAAGGCGAGCGCGTGGCCGGCGTGATCTGCGAGACCGAGGAGGGCAACGTGCTCTTCAAGGCCGCCAAGGGCGTCATCCTCGCCTCCGGCGACTGCTCCGGCAACCAGGAGATGCGCGATTACTACTGTCCCGACCTGCGCGGCTTCAAGACCATGAGCCCCTTCCGCGACGGCATGGGCATGATGACCGGCATCTGGGCCGGTGCGCAGATGACGCCGGCGAACCACTCGAAGATGGTTCATGGCGGCGGCGCGCTGACCCGTCTGGAGCTGCCCTTCCTGAACCTGGACATCCACGGCGAGCGCTTTATGAACGAGGTGCTGTCCTTCGCCTACCTGAACAACCTCATGCGCGGTTACCTCGAGGAGTACGATTTCCAGAACCCCATGGCGGCGAAGTTCTTCACCATCATGCCGGCGAACTGGGCCGAGATTGGCGAGCAGTGGACCGCGGCGCATCCCGAAGAGGTGAAGTTCGGCGTGGGCAACATGAAGGTCCCCTCGGAGGACCAGTTCGTCAAGGGCGAGACCTTCGCCGAGCTGGCGGCCAACATCAACGCCTACATGGAAGCTGAGGAGTGGCACATCGACCCCATCGACGAGCAGGCCATCGTCGCGTCCATCGAGGCCTACAACGAGCTGTGCGCGACCGGCTCCGACGGCCAGTTCGGAAAGCGGGCCGACTATCTGGTGCCCATCGAGCAGGGACCGTTCTTCGCGGTGCCCCGTGGCGCGAACTCCGTGCCGGCCGTGCTCGGCATCGCGGCCACGCTGCTCGCCCGGCGCATCGTGCCGCTCAGCTCCCACCATTGGGCGCGATTCGGCTCACTTGCGGCCATGCTCGCCGCCTCCCTCTGTCTCATCGCCGCACCCGAGTTCCCCTCGGCTGCAGTGCCGCTGGCTACAGCGGGCGCCTTGCTGGGAGCCTTCGGCTTCTGCGCGATACTCCTCATGTTCAACGAGGCCATCGTGCCTTTGAGCCTCATCCGCATCGCCCTGTTCACGGCGGCATCCCGCTTCATCGCCGTGCCAATGACCTACTTGTGCCAGGGACTTGCCGGCACGCGCTTTGCCCTCGTGCTCGTGCTTCTGCCGCTGCTGTCGCTCGGCTGTCTCGCTCTGGCTTTCCGTTCCCTTCCGGAACGGGAGCGGGTGGTGCGGCCCTATCCTAAATTCTCCTATCCTTGGAAACCCTTGGCAGTGCTGTGCATATACGCCTTCGCCTACGGAATGCGAACCGCCCAGTTGCCCGAGGGTGCCGGCGTCCATTCCTCGCTTTCCACCGCGCTCGTCATGGGCGGGTTCTTCGTCGTCGTATACTTTTTCTCCGATCGCTTCTCGGTGAGCGCCCTGTTCCGCTCGCCCCTTCTCCTCATGGTGTGCGGCGTTCTGCTCATACCGGCCGAAGGCGTGCTCGGCACCACAGCGGCAGGCTACCTCATCTCCATGGGCATGACGCTCATGTCGCTGCTCATCTCGCTTTTATTCTACGACCTCTCGAAACGCATGGGCATCGCCATCGTGGCACTCACCGGCATTATGCGCGTGAACACCCTGTTCACTCTGTGGGGCGCCGGGTGCACTGATCTTCTGGGACGCACGGGCCTCGATGAGGGCACCCAGTCCATCCTCGTCAGTGCCGCCGTGGTTATGCTCGTGCTGGCCAGCACCCTCATGCTGCTCTCCGAGAGGGATCTCGCCTCGCGTTGGGGCATCAAGCTTTTGGAGACGGAGACTCTGGCAGCCGACAGCCTGCGGGCCGAGGCTATCGCCGAGCGCTGCGACGCCGTGTCCGCCTCGTGCCACTTGAGCCCCCGGGAGGACGAGATCTGCCGTCTCATCGCGAGCGGCAAGACCAACCAGCAGATCGAGAGGGAGCTGTTCATTGCCTCCGGCACGCTGAAGGCGCATATCCAGCACATCTACGTAAAATGCGACGTGCACTCGCGCAAGGAGCTCATCGCCCTGTGCGGCGGCGAGTGATGCCTCAGGGCTTCAGATGCGCCTGTGCTGATGGACCTGTTACTTCTCCGTGCCGTCACCGAACAGGAGGTCACGCTCGTCGCCGGGGAGCTTGGCGCGGGCCTGCTCGCGCAGATTGTTCAGGCCGGCGAGATACTGACGGTACAGCACCACCGTGAGGTAGCGGCCCGCCGGCGTGAGCGTCAGCTCGTCGGCGTCGTCGGTGGCAAACGCGCCGTTAGCGCGCATGAAGGCCATCTCCACGGGCAGCCCCCGCTCCACGGACACGCCGAAATCGCGCTCGAACTCGTGCTTGTCGAAGCGCAGGCTGTACAGCTGCAGCAGGAACTTGTAGCGCATGAGGTCGCGTCGGGGCAGGTCGGTCTTGCCGAGTAGTGGCGTGACGCCGGCGCGCACCAACTCGCCGTATTCTTCCAAATTGAACGTGTTCACGAATAGGTTGTCACCCAAATGCGTGATGGAGCCGGACCCGATGCCCACGCACTCCTCGTAGGACACGGCGTACTCGTCCACTTCCAGATGTTGCTTGCGCTTAAGGTTCTCGTCGAGCCGGTTGAAGGTCCACAAGGTACGGCGCTCGAAGAAGGGCGCATCACCCCCCGCGAGGATCTCGTCCAAGATATGATAGAAGCGCCGTTCCTTGTCGTAGTCCATCCTCCCCAGCACCTGCTCCATTTTGCGCGTGGTGGCGTGGGACTGGTACAAAGGCGAGAACGTCGTCTGATGGCAGCCGCACAGCGCGATCTTCTCACAGTCGGAGATGAGGATGTCCTCGGTCTGCGTGGGGAAGTTGAAGATCATGTCCACATTGAGCGACTCGAAATAGGGCGCCGCCTCGCCGATGCGCTCGAAGATCTCCTCCCCGCTTCCGTACTTCTGGTAGCGGTCCATCTGGCGCAGAAGCCCGTCGTCGAAGGACTGCACGCCCACGGAGAGGCGCTGGATGCGGCCGTGCAGCTTGTCAAGGTACTCCGGGATGAGGTGGTTCGGGTTCGTCTCCGAATTCACCTCCTTCACATGGAAGAGGTCGCGGGCCAGATCGATGGTCTCGCACAGCTCGTCGATGTCCACCGTCGGCGTGCCGCCGCCGACGTACACGCTCTCGAAGTCGTAGCCCTGCGCGGCCAGCATCCGCATCTCCTGGCGCAGGGCCTGGAAATAGTCGCGGGCCCGCTGCTCGCGATAGGGGAAGCGGTTGAAGGAGCAATAGGGGCACAGCCGCTCGCAGAAGGGAACGTGCACGTAAAGCGTGTAGGGGCGGCCGGGCACCGGGTCGGGAAGCGCGTCCTCGGGCACGGGATGCAAGGTCAGGGTCTTGTCGGTCATGGCGCGGACGACGGTAGTGAGCATGCGCTCCGAGAGCATCGATACCTCCTGAGTCTATTCAAGCGTAAGGAGGATTTTAGCACTCCCTTTGGGACAATACCCGACCTTTGCCCTAAGGGTATGCGGAACGCACAAACTCGCCCTGCCGCCGCGCGAAGCTAGAACTGCAGCCACCCACTTCCCGCGTCGCACGCATTCCCGAGAGAGGGTGTGGGACGTTCACGCGAGCGCCGATCTTCCCACGCCGCCCTGCTCGATGGCGTCCAGCAGCCCCTGGCGATCGTAAACGCCCAGCGTCCGATAGATATTGCTCACATGGTGCTTCACCGTGCCCTGGGCGATGGAAAGCTCATCGCAGATATAGGGAACCGAACGTCCCCGGGCAAGCAGCACGAGCACCTCTGATTCCCGGTTGGTGAGATGCCCCATGGCGGCCACAGCCGCGCACTTCTGCTCGAGGGACTCGTCGGTGCGCTGGGCCCGGGGCGTCACGTAGAGCCGTTGCACATCGGCCATGGTAAAGAACAGCATGCCGATGATGGCAAGCAGCAGCACCGCGACCAGACAGATATCGGTGCGCAGCTGGGCCGTCCAGAACGGCGCGAACAGAAATCCGTCCGCAACCACCGAACCGACGAGCGTGCCGGCGCGGGTCGCCAAAATCGCCACGCCGAAGGAGAGGGCCACGGGGATGCGCCCCCTGAAGGCGATGTCCGTAGAGACGAGCATGAGAAGCATATCGAGGCAGTAGACGCCCATGATAATGAGCCCCGACCCCAGGAAGGGATAGACCGCGGGCTGCAAGAGCAGAAGGACGATCCCCGCCACCATGGCGGGGATGACGGGCTTGTACAAGGTGAGGGCCTCGGAGGGGGACGAGGTCACGGCCATGGAAAGCGTGATGGCGCCGATACCGCCGCCGGCCAAAAGAAGCGATTTCGCCATATGGAACTCGTCGCCCTCGGCGAAGGTTCCCACGATGCCCTGGGTAAGACCCCAGATAACGCTGATGATGAAGAGGCAGACGAGTAGGCGCGCCACCGGTATGGTATGCACATCAAGAGGCACCACCGACGGCTCGCGACGCGGCTCGTGGCGACAGGCGTAGAGCACCGCCGTCGAGATGATCGGCAGCAACGTCGTGGCCATCACGGCTACGGGTTGGGGCATGAAGTAGATCAGGAAAAACAGCACGAACGCAAACGTGTAGGAGGCGTAGAGATGGCGGCCAACGCGACCAGTGGCCAACGCGCTCCATAGCTCGCCCCACATAATAAGGAGAAGGGCGTTGCCGAGGGAGGCCGACGCTGCAGCCATCACGAACACACCAATGCCGACGATTCCCTCCAGAAAATGCAGGGCAACAGGCATGGCGAGCGTACCGGCCGCCATAAGCGCCGCCGCGAGCACGTAGGAAGAGCCGCGTCCCGCGAAGGGGGCATAGCGGCGCGAGGCCACAACGACGGCCAGATAGGCCGCCGTCATAAGCACGAGCAGAATCAACAGGGCGTTCCCTTGGTCGAAGAGTTTGCCCGAGGTGGGTGCCACGATATCCGTGCACATAGCCACGATCTGCCACGCTTGCCAGAAGCCGAGCCCCAAAAGCCGCCAATCGGCGACGCGATCCGTCATCGCTTCCCTCATCGAGCGCCCCTCCCAAGACCTTCCGCGAAAGCCGCGGCCGCAACCGCGCCCTGCAGCATAGCGCACAGTCGGCCTTCTCGCGGGCCGAGCTGTTTCCTTCTCTTCCAAAACTACCAAAGTACTCAAAAATGGCTATGGGCCACTTCGGCTCATTTTTGCCTGAACGGGGAAAATGAGCCCCTTCGGCAGATGAATGGCACCTGACGTTTTGTCAGTCTATAGGGCGGGAGGACAATGCCGAGACGGGAAGACGCAACCGTTTCCGATCGGTGTTCCCCTAAGGACAGACGCGAGGCGGAGGGCTTCGCGCTGAGAAGAAAGGGAGATCCTATGACCGACATCAATGCCAAGGGTTTGTCGCGCCGCGCCTTCTTCGGCCTGGGCGCCACCGCCGCCGCAGGAGCCGCCGTGGCCGGACTGGCCGGCTGCTCCCCGGCGCCCCAGAGCGATGCCGCCGCGCCCGCTACCACCGGCGGCACCACCATGCCCGCTACGGGCACCGCGACCTACGAGTGGGAGATCGCGCCCGAGCCCATCACGGACATCGCCTCCACGGTGGACACCGACATCCTCGTCATCGGCGCCGGGCTTTCCGGCTGCGCCTGCGCGGCCGCTGCGGCCGAGAAGGGCGGCAAGGTGACCGTCGTCGAGAAAACGGGTAGCTTCAATGGGCGCGGCGGCGGCTTCGGCGCCATCAACTCGCGCTACATGGAGGCCCAGAACATCGTCGTGGACAAGGTGAACGCGAAGCAGCACTGGATCGCCCAGTGCGCCAGCCGCACCAACGAGGACCTTATCGTGAAGTTCTTCAACAACTCCGAGGAGGCCTCCAACTGGCTCATCGACAAGTGCGAGGCCCTGGGTGGCTCCGCCATGGTGGGCGCGTTCTACAGCCACGACGACGTCTACGCCGAGCAGCCGGGATACCATATGTTCATGATCCCCGAAGAGGCCGGCCTTACCTCCACCGGCTTCGCCGGCGCCGAACTGTGCTACCTGGACGCCGTGAAAGACGGCGCCGAGTTCGTGTTCGATTCCCCTGCCGTGCAGCTCGTGAAGGACGACTCCGGCAAGGTGTGCGGCTGCATCTGCGAGACCGCCGAGGGCTATGTGCAATACAACGCTGCCAAGGGCGTCGTGCTCGCTACCGGCGACATCGGCGGCAGCCCGGAGATGTGCGAAGCCTACGCCCCCATCTGCGCCGAGTACGGCCAGCCCCGCAGCCAGTACACCCCGGCCGGCGTGAACACCGGCGACGGCCACAAGATGGGCATGTGGGTCGGCGCGCAGCTGCAGGATCTCCCCTTCCCCACGATGATGCATCCCCAGGCCTTCTGCTGGTTCCACGGGCCCTTCCTATTCGTGAACGACAACGGCGAGCGCTTCATGTGCGAGGACACCTGGGTACAGGGCAAGTCCCTGGCCATCAACAAGCAGCCCAACGGCGAGGCCTGGTCGGTCTTCGACGCCAACTGGCCGACGGACCTCGTGAACGGCCTGCCCTACGGCGGCGGCATGTTCTGGGACTCCTTCCGTCCCTACGGCAGCGATCTTGAGCTGGCCCCCGAGTACTTCAAGACCCAGATTCCGCTGTACATCGAGCAGGGCATGGCCTATGAGGCCGACACCATCGAGGAGCTCGCCGGCAAGATCGGCTGCGACGCCGCGACGCTCACGGCCACGGTGGACCGCTACAACGGCATGTGCGAGGCGGGCGAGGACACCGACTACTACAAGAAGCCCGTATTCCTCACGCCCGTGAAGCAGGGCCCCTTCTACGCCCTGAAGGTCGGTCCGGCGCTGCTCGCCGTCTGCGGTGGCCTGAAGTGCAACAATGACTTCCAGTGCCTGGATGAGAACGGCGAGGTCATCGAGGGCCTCTACGTGCTCGGCAACATCATGGGCGACATCACCGCGGTGGACTACCCCATCAACGTCGCCGGCAACTCCCACGGCCGCTGCATTACCTTCGGTTACCTGCTCGGCCACGAACTCGCCGAGGCCTAAGCGCCCGCGCGCGAAACCGCTTACTCCGCTGCGGCCTCCCCCTCCCTGCGGCTGCGGCATTCCAGCTAGAAAGGCTCTCTTCGGAGAGCCTTTCTCTTTGTTTCTGCCCAAGCAGCCCTGCCACGCAGCATTCTGGGTGAGCGACAGCGTATTACATTTGGAAAATGTGCTTTTCTGGAAGCTCTGTTCCGGGGAAGCTACGCGGCCTTTCAAAAAAGCACATTTTCCAAGTCACTCTCGACCTTTGCTGGGATAGCTTGAAGGGTATTCCGATAAAACACCAGGTCAACGTCCTATGAAATCTCTCGACATTGAAATGCGAGCCGAGAACCATCCACTTCAATCTGGAATATGTGCTTTTCTGGAAACGCCGATCTGGAATATGTGCTTTTTTTGAACGCAAGACTCGGGCTCATGCAGAATTCAATCCAAAAAAGCACATTTTCCAAACGAGGACACCACTACCGGCCAATCCAGAATTGCCTTCCGGGCGAACAACCTAACTTACAAACGCGAGCGGCGCAGTCCTGTCCTATTCCGCATTGACCACGCAAGGGACGAGCTCAGCGGACACCGCAATCGGACCAACCGTCACGACTGTCGCATCATTGCTGCCGCTTTCTCAGGGCCGCCTGCTCAACAGAGCTCATAAGCTCTTGCTTAGTATGGACGCCCGTCTTTGCATAGATGCGCTTAACATGGGCCCAGACGGTGTTTTCGGAAATCACGAGATCCTCTGCGATATAGCGCGCCGAGCGTCCGCGGGCCAAATAGCCCAAGATCTCCCTCTCGCGCCGCGTGAGTCCATTTTCGCCGGCAATTACCTCAACGCCGCTCTCTAGAATATCGTCGATCACTCTCAGCTCGTTTTGGATTTCTTCGGCGGAACCCTGGGTAAAAGCATTCGCTTCGTGCTTGCTCTCGCACTTCGAAGCGTCCTCTCGAACATCGACCCCACTCCGCGCGCTCTCATCCGCATCAGTCGTCGACCGGCGCTGAATCTTCCGAAGCCCGAACATGAAGACACCAGCCAACGGATAGATGGCCGCAAAGGCAAGGAGAGTGAGCAAGGAAAGGCCGTAATCAACACTCAGAGCTCGCAATACGCTGCCAATGCCTAGGCCCGCAAGGAGGGAAAGAGCCGAACCTCCCAAATAAGCACCCGCAAGAAGGTAGGCAGAAAGATCGAGGCGGCGCGAACAGTCGACGATGTAGAGTAAGAACACCATGCCGCAGACGTCGTAGCAGACGATCACGATAAGACCGACAAGTCCTCCCAGCGCATCTCCGAAAAAGGGCAGAAGCGACAAAACCACAAGCAGCAACGGCAGACAAACCCGATACACCGACGTCGGATGGGGACGTCTGAGGGCGACGATCGCCATGAGCAGCGTGACGAGCGTCGCGACGGCAAGCGGCACCCACATGTTCACATCGCCGACCAAATGCTCCGATTGCGAGCCGAGCACGGCGGTATGCAAAATACCGACGACCCCCACAAGGACAAATACGCAAAGGTACGCGAGAGCCAGATCGCGTCGCTTTGACGAATCAGCGGGCGCAAGAATGCTCCTCGCAGGAAAGACCATACCACGCTTCTTGTAGGCGAGCAGCAGGGCCGAGAGGCACACTGCCACGATCGGCGGCCCAAAGGCCCAAAAGCGATCGATATCGACTGCCAGGGGAATGAGGATGCACTGGACAATGAGGGCACCGATGATCTGGATGGTCGGCGCGACCACATCTCGTTCAGCGGAGAGCACATCAAGCCACACGGTATTGAGAACCGTGGAGGAGAAGCCGCAGAGCAGACCGCAGACAAGAGCGAGAGCGCCCTCGGGAAGACCAGGGAGCAAATTCGCACCACCAAAGAGAAACCCTAGGGACAGCGCGAGCACGGCAGGATATTGCTTGAGTGATCCAGGCGAAAGACGCCCTCTGCGCGCCCCGAGCACGATCAGAGACGCCGTGGCAAGCGAGGCGACGAGCATGGGGGTCATAAAGCTCAGCTCCGAGATAAAGCCGACATTGGAAAACACCGACCCCATCGCTGTCAAATAAGCCACGCCAAGCGCCGTCTTGCAGAGACCGAAGCCGAGCACTCCTGCCAATGTTTTCGCCAGCCCGTCGGCCATCGACACCTCCCCTTTCGCAATTCGGACTATTCTACTGCTCGCACATGCTCGCCCATAACCCGAATGCCTCATTTTTTACAAACTCGAATACTGCATACAGCTGATCAGGCCTTATTCGAAAAGATACCCAATTTTCGGTCATACGGGCGGGCGTATCGCTCGCAAGAAATGCACCGATTTTCGGGGTCGCGGCCGCCGCGATTGCGTTCCATACTTCCAAAGGTCCACGCCGCGCAAGCACTGAGTCGCGGCACCAACAATCCCAAAAGGAGGGAATGCGCTTATGAAGCTCAATCGCAGGGACTTTATCATGGGGTCCTTGGCTCTCGGTGGAGCAGCCGCCGTCGGAGGGCTGGCCGGATGCTCCGCCCCAAAGCAGACGCCATCTGATCAAGGAGCCATGCCGGACACCGGCGCCGAGAAAGGGATCCCCGAAATCTTCACTGACGGCAAATGGATCGGCACGGCCATGGGCCACGACGACGAGCTGATTGCCGAGGTAGTTGTGGCCAACGGAGACCTCGCCTCGATTCGCGTGCTGCGATGCGACGACACCATTGGCATCGGCACGACGGCGGCCCCCATGATGGCGGCGCGAATCCTCGAAGCGAAAAATCTCGACGTTGATGTCGTCTCGGGCGCGACGACCACTTCCATCGCCGTCAGGAACGCCGTCTCGGATGCAATCATGAACGCCGGCGGCGACCTGGCGACCTTCAGCCTGGGAGCCGCAGAGCCGAGCGGCGGGACCGACCAAGCCGTCGAGGTGGATGTTGCGCTTGCGGGGGTCGGCACCGCGGGACTCATCGCCGCCGTCCGTCTCCTGGAAGCCGGCAAGTCGGTCGTCCTCTTCGAGAAGCAGGACATCGCGGGCGGCTCGATGCCGATGACCTACTCGGGCGTGGCGGCTGCGGAATCGGAGCTGCAGGCGAACTACGCAGTCGGACGGCACGACGAGAACCCCATGTTCAGCAAGGCAGGCATGTTGGCGATCATGAGCAAGTACCTCGTGCCCGAGAACGACCGTTTCGATGGCGCGATGCCCTATCAGACCGCGATGTACGACAATTCCGGAAAGCTTGTGGACTGGCTGCATGGCATGGGCGTTGGCTTCTACAGCCTCGGCGTGAACCCAGCCTACGGCGTAACTCCCTATCTCGCCCCCGGCTGCTATATGGGCGGCTGCGGATACGCCAAGGACTTCCTCGTCGACCGAGTGGGCGCGCTTGGCGGCCAGATCATCTATGCTACCAAGGTCACTGAGCTCTCGCAGGATTCGGACGGGCGCGTGACCGGCCTTCTGGCTGAAGGGCGCGACGGATCCACCTGGACGGTGACCGCGAAGGCCGTCTGCCTCACTACCGGCGGATTCGCCGCGAATCCCGAGATGATCGCCGAGCACTATCCCGAATACGCCGAGTACAAGTTCAACTGCGCGCCGGGATCCACCGGCGAGGGCATTCTCATGGGCCAGAAGGCCGGCGGTGCCGTGGAATGCATGGGCCGCGAGCTCGGCGCGTTCCTCTCGACGACGAGCCAAGCAGGCTCCAACTTCGAGATCGCCTTCCTCTACCAGACGACACCGGGCATTATCGTGAACGCCTCGGGAGCGCAGTTCGGCAACATGATGTCCGACAATCACGGGATGCTCGGACGTGGCTTGCGCGATGCGGCCAACGGTGGCGCCTTCTTCTATATCACCGATGAGTCGGGGCGCATCACCACCAACAAGAATGAGCTCTACGCCATGGACACTTACAAGTGTCTCGAACGACGCGGGGACATGGTTCACTTCGCCTCAGTCGAAGACGCGGCCGCGGCGCTCGACCTGCCCCAACTGGAGGCCACCATCGAGGCCCACAACGCCCATGCCCTCGCCGGCGAGGAAGACGAGTTCGGGCGCAAGAACCTCCCCTACCTCGACACCTACAACGGCATCTGGATCGTCAGCTGCATCCCCACCTTCTACCTGACGACCGGAGGACTGGCCATCGACACTGCGGGGCACGTGCTCACCGAAGACGGAAAGCCCGTAGCGGGTCTGTATGCCGCCGGTGACGTGTGCGGCTCCATCGAGGAGAAGGACGGCCGACCCTACGCCATGGGATTCGACGCCGCCATGAACTACGGGTACCTCATGGCGGAGACCGTTATCGCCGATCTCTAGCGGCTCACTTCGCCACCTCTTCTCTTCCTCTTGCGCCGGGAGCCTTCGGGTTCCCGGCGCCTCGCCTTTTCGGAACCCCCTTATTCCCCATCGCCCACGTAAGGGGCGAGCACGGCGGTGAAGACCTTCAGGTGGGCCTTGCTGCGGTTCAGGCAGGGGACGTAGATGAAGGCCTCGTCGTCGGAGCGCTGGCGGTGGGCGCTTCTTCACCGCTGTCGACAGCCTAAGAATGAACGCCAAATCGCAGATTCTCGACGTGAACGACCCGCCCATCACCAACATGTACGCTGTCAGTTACGATGCCGGCGGCTTGCGCCCGTAAAAAGAGGCGCTCCGCAGAGCGCCTCTCAGAGGGAGGGTACCTTGCCGAGCGCGATTACAGCCGCGTCTCCACCGCGTGCAGAACGGCCGTGCGACCCGAGTAGATATTGTGGGCGCCGCACGATCCGGAGATGTTCATCGTATAGACGTTCGCCCAGATCATCGCGCCTTCGACGCCAACGGCATAGAGGCCGGCGACGGGTTCTGCCTGCTCGTCGACCACATTGAAGTTGCGGTCGGTCTTCAAAGACCCCATGGTCTTTCCCAGACTGCTCTTGATCTCTACGGCATACACCGTGCCCTCCATCGCGAGCGGGCGCATGAACTCCGAGGCTTTGCCGAAATCGGAGTCGTCGCCGGCCTCGCAGCAACCGTTGTAGCTCTCAAGCGTCTCGCTGAGAATCTCGGCATCGGCTCCAATCGACGAGGCAAGGTCTTTCCAGTTCGACGCCTTGAAGATGATTCCCTTGGCCTGGCCGTCCTCCAGCTCCTTGAGTCCCTGAGCGTCGCCGGCCACATAGTCGTTCATCATGGCTTCGTCCATGAGGATGAATGCCTGCTTGCACATGCGGATGGGGTTGGCCGTAATCATATGGTTCGCCAGGGACAAGTCCTCGTTGACGAAGCGCTCTCCCCGCTCGTTCACCCACAGCACCCAGGGAATGTTGGCCAGGGAGTTCATGACCGAGCAGAAATAACCGCCCTCGAAGAACGCAGGCAGATCGGGGACCGTCGTGCCGCCGAGCATGCCCATATTCGAGGTATTGCTGGCGCCTCCAACGGCGATGGCCATATCGTGGCCCGAGCCGTCGCAGCCCATGGTCGTGGGGATGCAGTTCTCCTCGGTGTACCCAAACTCGGCGAGCAAATCGAGACGCTCGGCGTAGCCGCCCGTGGCCAGGATAACCGCGCGCGCATTGACCTGGACGACGGTTCCGTCGGTCTTCGTCGCAAACAGACCGACAACAGAGCCGTCCTCATCGCAGATGAGCTCGTCGGCATGGGTGTCGAAAAGGAACTCCACCCCTTCGCTGACGGCCGCCTCGTTCATGGGCACGATATAGCTCTCAGCGCCCGTGCCGGTCTCGAACCAGTGGAAAATCGGATGGAAGCCCACATAGTTGTCGACCTTGCCAAAGCGCACACCCTTAGATACGAGCCAGTCGATATCCTCGCCCGACGCCTTCACCAAATCTCGGAGCACCAAGCCGCTGTTGCGGTACTGGTTCTGCTCAAGCTCGGTGCGAATCATCTCGCCCATGGACACCGTGATGTTTTGATCTTTCTGAATCTGGGAATTCACGGCGAACAGACCCTCGACGCCGCCCGCTGCGCCGCCGGCAATGCTCTTCGCCTCGATACAGATAACCGATGCGCCCGATTCGGCTGCCTGGACACAAGCGGCAAGGCCGGAACAGCCAGCGCCTACGACGGCAATGTCAAATTCGAGCGTCTCGTCCGGCACCGTCGCTTCCGGCTGGTCGCTTCCCGTGGCGGAAAGTTCGGCTTGCTTCGCATCGTCCTTCGGCGCGCAGCCGCTCATCGCCATGGCGCCCGTGGCAAGGATGGCTCCCACGCCGCCAATAAAAGCCCTTCTCGTTACCTTCTCCATTTCCCACTCCTTTCGAGGTACGCCAACTTCTGTTGACGCGATGCATTCTAGGAAGGAGGAAAACGAAAAACAATGTCAATATAGACACCCATTTGCTCAATAGCTATGGCTGCTCACAAAGGTTTTCCAATTTTAAAAATGACGGTTTTTGTTAAAATGACTCAAGTAATGTAGCGTGATTGCGCTTGAGGTTGTAGTACATCCGCGAGTGCCATGCCCTCAGAATCATCACGGCCTCATCTGTACCAGGGTTGTGCGCGGGGATCGTAATGGCATCCAAAGCGGGCAGGGCCCGATCGAGCGTTCGCTGGCCTCTGGCCGTAAGGCCGACCAGCACCGAGCGACTGTCGAAGGGGTTGGGCATCTCCTTTGCCAGGTGCGCTTCGCAAAGCCGCCGCTTGCTCAGCGACACATGGCTGCGCGGCGACAGGAGCCTGTCTGATATATCCTGTATGCGCAAACTGGGAACCCCGGAAAGCGCATGGAGCACGCGGAACTCGTTGAACGCCAAGCCGCACTCTTTTCTCACGCAGGTCCGCCACCGCTCCAAGATGGCTCTCGTGAAGAGGGTGAACTCGACGCCCTGACCGTCTGCCGGCACCCGCCTCAACTCGAAATCAGCCTCATGCCCGCGCAGGATGTCGAGGTTGCCGCCTATGCCCGTGCTCAGATAGTGATTGTACTCGACATCGGGCAACGACTCCTGCGCCACCCCCTTCGAGAAGGCGAAGAGGTCGCGGCAGCATTCCTCGGCCAGCAAGCGGCCCTTCTCGGTAAGGGAGAGTCTCGCCCGCCTCCTGTCCTCATCGCTGCTTTCCGCCGCGAGAAGAGACCGGTCGATCAACGGGGGGGCCATATGCCAAAGTGTGCTCGTTTTCAGCATGAGGAAGTCGGAGAGCTGATTGAAGCCAAGGGGCGTCTCGGCCTCCCACAGACATAAGAGCAGCTCGTATTCTGTCACCGACAGACCGAAACGAGCCCGGCAGAACAGACTACTGTACCTCGATAGCTCCGTATAAATTGCGGCAAGCTGAGCGGAGAAGCCTATGGTTTCGCCCGCGCTGTAATCATCCACGCTTTGCCCTCCTGCTATGACTTACAAAGCGCTCAAGCCTCATCTCCCACGTAGGGAGCGAGGATATGGGTGAGCACCTTGAGGTGCGCCCGCGAGCGGTTCAGGCAGGGGACGTAGATGAAGGCCTCGTCGTCGGAGCGCTGGCGGTGAGCGCCGCGGCGGAAATCGTCGGCAGCGCGCTGGCGGCGGCGCGCGTCGGCCAAGTCGGCATGGGCGTCATCGCAGCGGGCGGCGGCCTTGCCTGTGTTCTCCAAGGCCCCCGGTTCCTCGTCCGCGTTCACCTTCTGCCCCGCGATCACCGCACGGTAGAGGGGCTCCAACTCGTAGGGCACGTCGTAGAGCGTCTCCAGGCAATCGACCGAGAAGTTGGGGCACACCATGAACAGGCGGCTGCCCGGCTCGGCGGCCTGGGCCAGACGCTCCAGCGTGGGCCGCGTGAAGGGCGACAGCCACGTGCGGCCCTTGTCGAAGCGACTCTGATAGCTGATGGTCCAGCTTCGGCGATCGAGCCCGAGCTCGCCGGCCACAGCAAGACTCGTGGCCCCGGTCTGCAGCTCGTAGGTGTCCCCCGCCTCGATGTCCTTCAGCGGAATGGAATGGAACGAGAACAGGAGCCGATCCCCCGACTCTTCGGAAAAGCCCGCGTTGCGGATGGAGGCGGCCACGGCCCGGACGTAGGTGGCATCCTCGCCGTAGCCGTCGACAAGGCGCACATCGCCCTTGAACCGGGCCCGCCGCACGGCCTTGGCCACACCGTCGCCCACCGAGCCGGTGGTGGAAAACGCCGACTGAGGGTACATGGGCAAAACGACAAGCTCGGTGCAGCCCTCCTCCTTCAGCTCCTTCACCGCCCGCTTGAGGGAGGGCTTTCCGTAGCTCATGCCGGCGCGCACGACGACGGGCAGCCCCTGCTCGGCATAGTAGTCGTTCAGGCCGCGCTCCAGGGAAGCCGTAATGGCAACGAGAGGCGAACCTTCTTCGGTCCAGATCTTCTGGTACTTCTCCGCCGAGGCGCGCGAGCGCTTGCGCAGGATGGTCGTATGCAGCAGCGTCCACCACACCGGGCGCGGCATGGGGCAGATGCGCGGATCCATGAGGAACTGCGAGAGGTACTTCTTCACGGCCTTTCTCGTGGGAGCCTCGGGCGTTCCCGTGTTCGCAATGATGACGCCCACCTTGCGCGGGGCGGCGGCCTGCTTCCTACTCATCGGGTACCTCTCCTTCCACAGAAGGGACGGGCGACGTTGCCATGAGCTCGGCCACCTCGCGCCCCGCCTCGGTCTTGCCCAGCGAGCGCGCGGCCAGCGAATCGAGCGCTTCCTGCAGGTCGCGCGGCAGATTGTCGGCGAAGGCCATGGGCTCGCCGGTCGTCGGGTGCTCGAAGGCGATGCTGTAGGAGTGTAGGAACTGGCGGCGCAGCCCCAGCTGGGCCCGGGCGTCGCGGGGGCCGTGGGCGTTGTACACCGGATCGCCCACGATTGGATGGCGCGTGTACTGCATGTGCACGCGGATCTGGTGGGTGCGGCCCGTGAAAAGCTTGCACTCGATGAGGCTGTAGCCGTCGTCCTTGGGGCCGGCCTCGAAGCGCTCAAGCACGCGAAACGTCGTGATGGCCTCCCGCGCGCTCGGCACGTCGCGCACGGCCATGCGGCACCGCTCGTCGGCAGAGCGCGCGATGGGCGCGTCGATCATGCCGGTGTCGTGGGCCATGATGCCGTGAACGAGCGCAATGTAGTGGCGGTCGACCGCCCGATCTTGAATTTGCGCCATGAGCTCGCGGCCGGCCTCATCGGTCTTGGCCGCCAGCATGAGGCCCGAGGTGTCGCGATCGAGTCGGTGCACGATGCCGAGCCGGTCGGCCTCCTCGCCCTGCACGTTGCACAGGTTCTCCTCGCCGCAGTGCCAGATAAGCGCGTTGACCAGCGTGCCGTGGGCATGATCGACGGAGGGGTGGCAAACGAGCCCGATCTGCTTCGAGAGCACGAGCATGTCCTCGTCTTCGAAGCGGATATCCAGATCGATAGGCTCGCCGTAGACCACCACGGACTCCGGCTCGTCGTCCACCTCGTAGACGATGGTGTCCCCCGCCGCCACGGCATGCTTTTTGGAAACCGTGGCGCCGTTCACAAAGACGCGGCCTTCCTCGATGGCGCGCGCGGCGGCCGAGCGAGAAGCGTAGAGCCCCCGGGCGGCGCACAGGGCATCCAGGCGGCTTCCAGCGTCCTCGGTGGCGACGATATGGCAAAGCGAGCGTGACATGGCATCCATTCTATCGACGTCCTGCCAGAGGGTCATCCCCCGAACAGGTTACTTCTCCTCCGATGCGACCTCCTTCGCGGGCGCATCCTTCCTCATGGACCAGAGCGTCCCCGCGAAGAACAGCACGAACCCGCAGGTAACCCCGATGTCGGCAACGTTGAACGTAGGGAAGCTGATAAACACCGTGTCGATGAAATCGACCACGTAGCCCAACGTGAAGCGGTCGAGCGCGTTGCCCAAGCCGCCGGCCACAATCAGCGCGATCCCCACCGTCTCCATAACGCCGGCGCGCTTGCCGGCCGTGAACAAATACACCGTGAGCGCGACGCAGACGAGCACCGACATCACTCCGAGGGCGAAGGTCGATTCATCGAACATACCCCAGGCGGCACCGGTGTTGTGCACCAGGCGGAACTGCACCAGACCAAGAAAGGGACCGGCCACCACCTGGCCCACGGAGAAGCCGTTGAAGTAAGCTTTCGTGGCGATGTCGAGGACAAGCCACAGAGCGGCAAGAGGAACGAAGATGGCGGCGTTGCGCTTGCGCCGGCTGGGAAGCCTCTCCTCCACGGCAGAGGCCTCCCCTTGCTCTTTCTCGATGGCTAGCGTCTCGGGAGCGGCCACTTACTCGGCCCCGCCCTCGATGGCGTCCAGCGCGTCCCCGCAGCGCTCGCACACGTCCGGATGATCCGGGTTGCCACCGAGCTCGCGGATGTTCCAGCAGCGCGGGCACTTCTCGCCCTCGGCCACCGTGACCGCCGCCGTGATCTCGTCGCCGTCGCCTTCCACAAACTGCACCGAGGCCACTATGAACAGCTCCTCGAAGACCGACGGGTCGAAGGAGCCAGCGGTCGCCACGAGGGCCGCCGGCGCCGTCACGGTAAGCGATGCCTCCTGGCTCTTGCCGATGATCTTCTCGTTTCGGGCCTCTTCCAGCGCCTTGGTGACCACCTCGCGGACGGCCATCATCTCCTCCATGGTCGCCACTTGCGCGCCAGCGTCGGCGGGAAGGGCGGGCACGAAGTCGCGCGCGCACGGCCAACCGGCCAGCTGCACCGAGGCCTCGCGGCCCTCGATGGCGCGGAAGGCCGGCGGGTAGCACTCCCACACCTCGTCGGTGGTGAACGACAGGATGGGGGCCATGACCCGCACGAGCACCTCCAGGATGTTCATGAGCACGGTCTGCACGGCCCGGCGGCGCGGCGAGGCCGGCGCCTCGGCGTACAGGCGATCCTTGGTAACGTCCATGTACACGGCGGAGATGTCGTTCACGTAATCGTATAGGGCCCGGTAGACGCTGTTGAAGCGGTAAGACTCATAAGACGCCTCCACATCGGCGAGCAGCTGCGAGAGGCGCACGAGGGCCCACTGGTCGAGCGGCTCGAGCGCGTCCCAGTCCTCCACGAAGTCATCCGGCGTGAAATCGTTCAAGTTGCCGAGCAGGAAGCGGAAGGTGTTGCGGAAACGGCGGTAGGCGTCCGAGACCTGCTTCAAGATGTTCTCCGAGATGGACACGTCCTGGGAGTAGTCGCAGGACGACACCCAAAGGCGCAGCACGTCGGCGCCGAACTTGTTGCACATCTCCTCCGGATCGATGCCGTTGCCGAGCGACTTCGACATCTTGCGGCCCTCTTCGTCCACGGTGAAGCCGCAGTGCATGACCGACTTGTAGGGAGGCACGCCGTAGGCGCCGATGGAGGTGAGCAGCGACGACTGGAACCAGCCGCGGTGCTGGTCGGAGCCCTCCAGGTACATGTCGGCCGGGAAGGTGAGGCCGTCGGTCTCGGCGCGATGGCGGCAGACGCTCGTGTGCGAGACGCCGGACTCCCACCACACGTCCAGGATGTCCTTTTCGGGGATGAGCTCGGTGCCCCCGCACACCTCGCACTTGGTGCCGCGGGGCAGATACTCGCTCGGAGCCTCGGTGAACCAGGCATCGGCGCCCTTGGTGTTGAACAGCTCGATGACCGCATCGAAGGTTTCGGCCGTGGCCACGGTGTTGCCGCACTTGGCGCACTTGAACACGGGAATGGGCACGCCCCAGCTGCGCTGGCGCGAGATGCACCAGTCGGGACGGTCGGCCACCATGGCGCCGATGCGGTTCTTGGCCCAAGCGGGAATCCACTCCACTTCCGAGTTGATGGCGCGCAGGGCGTCCTCGCGCAGGGCGTTCTTGTCCATGGAGACGAACCACTGGTCCGTGGCGCGGAAGATGACCGGCTCGTGGCAGCGCCAGCAGTGCGGGTAGGAGTGGTTGATCTTCTTCTCGGCCACCAGCGTCCCCTGCTCGCGCAGCCAGTCGATGATGACCGGGTTGGCCTCGTCGGTGGAAAGGCCGGCGAACTGGCCCGCCTCGCCGGTGAACACGCCGTTGTCGTCCACGGGCATGAGCATGGGGATGTCGAACTCCAGCGCCACGAGGTAGTCGTCCTGGCCGTGGCCGGGGGCCGTGTGCACGGCGCCGGTGCCGGTGTCCAAGGTGACGTGGTCGCCGTAGATGACCGTGCCTTTGATGTCGCGGCGGACGGGCGCGGTGTAGGTGAGGCCGAACAGCTGCTTGCCCGTCAGCGCCACCGGCTCGCCGTCGGCGCCGCGCACAAAATCATAGTCCTCCCAGCCGGCCACCTCGGCCACGGTTTCCACCAGCTCCTTGGCCATGATGAGGTTGTCACCGCCCACCGTGACCATGACGTAGTCGGCGTCCGGCGCCAGCGACACCGCCGTGTTCGCCGGCAGCGTCCAGGGGGTGGTCGTCCAAATGAGCAGGTAGGCGTCGCCCTCGGCTCCGGAGGCCTCGAACACGCCGGGCATGGCGTCCAGCTTGAACTTCACGTAGATGGAAGGCGACACCTCGTCGGAGTACTCGATCTCCGCTTCGGCGAGCGCCGTATGGCAGTGGGTGCACCAGTGGATGGGCTTGCGGCCGCGGTAGACCGAGCCTTTCAGGTACAGATCCTTGAAGATCTCCACGTTGCCGGCCTCGTAGTTCGGAATGAACGTGAGGTAGGGGTGTTCCCAGTCGGCGTTCACGCCGAGGCGCTTGAAACCGTTGCGCTGGATGTCGACGTACTTCTCGGCCCACTCGCGGCAGCGTTGGCGCAGCTCCACCTGGGAGATCTCGGCCATCTTCTCTGGCCCGAGCGTCACTTCCACCATATGCTCGATGGGCTGTCCGTGGCAGTCCCAACCGGGGATGTAGGGGGTGAAGTACCCGCGCTGGGCGTGGCTTTTAACGACGAAGTCCTTGAGGATCTTGTTGAAGGCGTGACCGATGTGAATGGGGCCGTTGGCATAAGGAGGGCCGTCGTGCAGCACGAAGGGCTTGCCGTCGGCGTTCTTCTCCAGCACATGGCGGTAGATGTCCATTTCCTGCCACTGGGCGAGCCGCTCGGGCTCGCGGGCCGGCAGGTTCCCCCGCATGGGGAAATCGGTCTCGGGCAGGTTCATGGTGTCCTTGTAGCTGTTCGACACAGTTCGTCCCTCTTCCACGTCTCGGGTTCCTCTATATCACGGCCGTCGAAGTGCGACGGCGGCGCCTGTGAGCGTATCTTGCAAAGTATACGGCAAGGGGGCGCGACGCGGGCAATGGTTACAACTTTTTCTCAGGAAAGGCTTCATTAGCCGCAGCAGGTGCAATGGGTCCGATTTGCGCTAGAATATCGGATGCGCAGCAGCGTGCCGCAAAATGCAGCCCCCTACCCGATAAGGAGCCCTCCATGGCCTTCGCCATCGTCACCGATTCCTCCTCCAATCTCACTGAGGAGGTCATCGACCAGTTCGACCTACATATCCTTCCGCTCACGTTCATGGTGGATGGCGAGGAGCATCACAGTTACCTCAAGGGGCAGAAGACCGACCTTAAGCAGTTCTACACCATGATGCGCGAGGGCAAGGTCATCACGACGTCGCTGCCGAATCTGAAGGACTCCCGCGAGCTGCTGAAGGGGCTTCTTGCCTCGGGCCAGGATGTGCTCTACATCGGGTTCTCCAGCGGGCTTTCCGGCACCTACCAGGCCATCGACCTTCTGCTGGCCGAGCTGGCCGACGCCTACCCGGACCGCACGGTGCTCGCGGTGGACACCCTGGCCGCCTCCATGGGCGAAGGGCTGCTCGTCTGGTACGCCGCCAAGATGCGCGAGGAGGGTGCGTCCATCACCGAGGTTCGCGACTGGCTGGAGGCCAACAAGCTGCATCTGGCCCACTGGTTCACCGTGGACGACCTCATGTTCCTGTTCCGCGGCGGCCGCGTCTCCCGCACGAGCGCCTGGGCCGGCACCCTTCTGAACATCAAGCCGGTCATGCACGTGGACGACGAGGGCCACCTCATTCCGCTGGAGAAGGTGCGCGGGCGCAAAAAGTCGCTGAAGGCGCTGGTCGATCATATGGAGCAGACGGCCACCTCTCCCGTGGCGGATCAGACCGTGTTCATCAGCCACGGCGACTGCATCGAGGACGCCGAGTACGTGGCCGACCTCGTGAGAGAGCGCTTCGGCGTCACCGACATCCTCATCAACTACGTGGATCCGGTCATCGGCGCCCATTCCGGCCCCGGCACTATGGCCCTGTTCTTCCTGGCCAGTGAACGATAGCGACGCTTACCTGCCGCCGTGGGAGGGCCCGGCCATCCTGTTGGTGGATCTGGACGCCTTCTTCGCCTCCGTCGAGCAGCTTGACCACCCGGCCTGGCGGGGCAAGCCCGTCATCGTCGGCGGCGATGCGGACGCCCACGGGGTCGTCTCCACCTGCTCCTACGAGGCCCGCGCCTTCGGAGTGCGCAGCGCCATGGCCTCGTCGCTAGCACGAGCGCTGTGTCCCGAGGCCATTTGGACGCATGGCCATTTCCACCGCTACCGCGAGGTGTCCGCCGCCATCATGGCCATCCTGCGAGACGAGACGCCCCACGTGCAACAGGTCTCCATCGACGAGGCCTTTATGGACGTCACCCCCACTGCCGTGAACACCGAGCACCCGGTTCTCGTGGCCCAGCGCATCCAGGAGCGCGTGACCGCCCTCGGCGTCACCTGCTCCATCGGCGTGGGCACCTCCAAGTCCGTGGCGAAAATCGCCTCGGACCGCGACAAGCCCCGAGGACTCACCGTGGTCTTCCCCGGCACGGAGGCGGCCTTCCTGGAAAAGCTGCCCGTGCGCACGCTCTCCGGCGTGGGGGCAGCCGCCGAGAGGACGCTCCTTTCCCACGGCGTGCGCACCTTGGGAGCCATGGGCCGGGCCGACGGCGCCCTTCTGCGGAAGATCTTCGGGAAGAACGGCGAGATGATGCGCGACCGGGCCTTAGGGCGCGACCGGTCGGAAGTGGCCGAGGACGACGAGGTGAAGTCGGTCTCCAACGAGGTAACCTACGCCCATGATCTGGAGACGCGCGAGGACATTATGGCGGCGCTTTCCACCATTTCGGCGAAGGTGGGGCGTCGCCTGCGTCGCAAGGGGCTCAAGGGACGCACCGTGGCCGTGAAGATGCGCTACGACAATCGCACGACGCGCTCAGCCCAGTGCGCGCTGGTCGTCCCCACCGACGACGACATCGCCTTCGCCCCCGTGGTGCACCGCCTGGCGAGGGAGCTGTGGGCGCCGGGCATGAAGGTGCGCCTGCTCGGCGTCGCCGTGACTCATTTCGAGGAGGACGGCGCCCCGGTGCAGGAAGCGCTTTTCGACGCCGCCGTCCTTGGGGGCGATGACAACGCAGACGCGGTTGAAAGCGAGGCGCTCATCCGCGACGAGGAAAAGCGCCGCAGCCTTCTGGCCGCCACCGACGCTTTGCAGGAGCGTTTCGGCGACGGCACGGTGCGCTTCGGCTTCGAGCTGCGCCAATCCGGCAACACCACCGGCTCCTCCTCCAAAAACGTCGAGGACTACAAGTAGCTCCCTACCAGCGGGCCCATCATGTACTCGAGTTTTTCGAAAACTCACGAGCAAATGCCACTTCGAGCCCGTTTTGGCACCCCGGGATGCCAGTTGAAGCCCGTAATGGTACGAAATGCCATTTGAGGCCCGAAATGGCCATGGGTGGATTACCATTTCGGGGTCGAAGTGGCATTCACTCATCCCCAAAACGAAAAATTTCCGCTAAAACAGGGCCACGCGAGACATCACTGGCGGAAAGTACACGAGCGGAACAAGTGAAAAGAGGAGCGATTATGGCGCTGGTTTTGGCGATCGACATACGGAACACGCGGACGCGGATCGGGCTGGCAGTTGATGGACGACTCGTCTCCCAGTGGGCCGTTCCCACAGATTCCGCCGAGACAGCCGACGGCGCCGTGGCCTGCGTTCTCGGCTTCTTCGACGCCCTCGCCCGCAATCTCGCGCCCATCGAAAAGGACGCGCCCGACGCCATCGACCTGCCCGAGAGCGCTCCTTTGGCCGACGGGACCATCATCGCCTCGGTCATCCCTGCCCTCACCGGCGTGTGGTCCGATGCGGCGCGGCGCCTCACGGACGCGCGCCCGCTCACCGTAGGCCCAGGTCTTAAGACGGGGCTGAAGATGAACTTCTCCGATCCCACGGCCGTGGGCGCCGACCGCGTCGCCGAGATGGTGGGCGCCAAGAGCACCTACGGCGCGCCGGCCCTCGTCATCGATCTGGGTACCTCCACCACCTTCGAGCTTTTGGACGAGACGGGAGCCTTCCGCGGCGGCATCATCGCCCCGGGCATGAAACTCGGCGCCCAGGCGCTGGCCCGCGGGGCCGCCCAGCTGGCCGCCGTGGAGCTTCGAGCCCCCAAGTCGCTGCTCGGCCGCACCACCGTCGAGGCCATGCAGGCGGGCATCGTCATGGGGGAGGTGGCCCGCATCGACGGCCTCATCGACATGATCTGGGCCGATTGCGGCTACACGACCCCCGTCATCCTCGTGGGCCAAGACGCCGAGACCATCGCCGCGCTCATGGCGCACGCCGTCACCGTCGACCAGACCCTCGCCCTCCGCGGCCTTCTGGAGCTCTATACCGCGAACACACGACGTTAATTAAACTTGAAGATTTTCTGGGCGATCTGGTAGCCCTTGAGTCCGATCTTCTCGCCGGCCTCCGTGGGCAGATTCGTGGCCAGATTCAGCGCGTTGGAGCGGACCCGGCGGTACAGCGACGGGTTTTGCTCCTTCAAATAGGCCCATATGTCCTTCAGATCCTGCTCGTCGGTCTCGCCTCCGCGCATGCGCAGAAACACCGAGCAGATGCACATCATCATGGAGAGGTAGTTGCGCAGGTAGTGGCGCAGATGGCGGTTGCGCACAGCCTGCGGATCCACGTTGTCGATCATCTGCCGCGTGACGCGCAGCTGCTGGTCCATGCGACCCATCATGACCTTCTCGTTGACCGACTGGTCCTCGCGCCCGATGAAGTAATGGTAGGCGTCCACGTTGAAGTAGCGCATGGTGCGCACGTAGACCAAAGGCTCGTAGACGAAGATGTTGTCCACGTAGAAGGTGTGCTCGGGCAGCGTAAGATGCATCTTGCGCAGCATCTCGGTGCGGTAGTACACCGAGTGCATGAGCAGGTACTGGCTCGGCAGGAAGGTGCCCACCTCGTCCCAGCCGAACTCATAGCCCTCGGGCAGCACATTGCCGTAGCCCATGACCTTTTGCTCGCCTTCGTCTACCTTGTCGTAGACGTAATTGGCCACCACCATGTCGCAGGGTACCGGCGCGTCCAGCTGGCTGCGCAAGTACACCATGAGCGGGAACATGGCCGCCGGATCGAGCCAGTCGTCGGAGTCGACCACCTTGAAGTAGAAGCCCGTCGCGTGAGCGAGCCCCGTGTTCACTGCGCCGCCATGGCCCTTGTTGGGCTGATGGATAGCGCGCACGATGTCCGGGTACTCGTTCTGCCAGCGGTCGCAGATGGCCGCCGTGTCGTCCTTGGTCGAGCCGTCGTCCACGAGCAGGATCTCGATGTCCTCGCCGCAGGCGAGCAGCGTCTCCACGCAATGATCCATGTAGGCTGCCGAGTTGTAGCAGGGCACGGCGAACGTGATGGTCTTCAAAAGCGCCTCCTTCGTCGGGGTCTCGGTGCGCGGGCGTGCTGCCTCGCGCGGCGTCCTAGGCGTCGGCCGTCTCCGTCAAGATCTTCTCGGAGGCAGCCAGGGCGTCGGCGACCACCTTGTCCATGTTGAAGTAGCGGTACTCGGCCAAACGTCCCAGCGGATGGAAGTTCGGCAGCGCGTCGGTCAGGCGGCGGTAGCGCGCATAGAGCGCATCGTTGTCGTCGTTGATGATGGCATAGTAGGGAATCTGCGTCGCCGGATCCTCGTAGGCCCGGGAGTACTCGCGCATGATGGTGGTCTTGTCGCCGGTCTGCTCTGTGAGCCACTTGAACTCCGTGATGCGGGTGTAGTCCTCGGTCACCGTGTAGTTCACGGTGCCGCAGGGCAAGTGGTAGGTCTCGTCGAAGGTCTCGTAGACGAAATCGAGGGAGCGGTAGGGCAAACGGCCGAAGCGCCCCAGGAACAGCTCGTCAAGCGGACCGGTGTAGACGATAGGGCCTGCGAACGGCACGCCCTTGATGTGGATGGCCTCCAAAGGGGCATCCTCTTCGCGGCCGGCGAAGACGAGATCGAACACGCTCTCCGCCTCGGTGTTCAGGCAGACGGTGATCTTCTCGTGGCCGAGCAGGTTCTCGAACAGGCGCGTGTAGCCATCGACCGGCATTCCCTGGAAGGCGTCCTGGAAGTAGCGGTTGTCCCGGGAGATGAACACCGGCACGCGCGCGGTCACCGAGGGATCCACTTCCTCGGGAGTGAGGCCCCATTGCTTCTGGGTGTAGTAGAGGAACACGTTCTGGTAGACGAAGTCCGCCACCTCCTGCAGCTCCGGATCCTCCTGGGCGCGCAGCTCGTTGATGGTGACCTTGCGCTCGTCGCCGAAGGTGTCGACGAGCTTCTCGATGAGCCGGGCCGCCTTCTCGTCGCCGAAGGCGATTTCCATAGAGTTCTTGTTGAAGGGCACGGGCATGTAGGTGCCGTACCAATCGGCGAGCACCCGGTGCTGGTAGCTCGACCACTCGGTGAAGCGGGCAAGATAGTCGTAGGCGCGCTGATCGTTGGTATGGAAGATGTGCGGCCCGTAGCGGTGCACGAGCACCCCGGCCTCGTCGTACTCGTCGTACATGTTGCCGGCGATGTGCGCGCGCTTCTCGATGATGAGCACGCGAAGACCGCCCTCTTCGGCAAGCTGCCGGGCACTGACAGCCCCGGCAAAACCGGAGCCGACAACGACGGCGTCGTAGTCTTCGATGGCGATATCGCGGAAATCGGCGTAATTAACGGCCATAACGGGTTCTCTCCCTCGTACTCGTTGATGCGAATGGGGCGCCGGCGCTCGGGCGGCGTCGTTCGGAGGATATTGTACCCAGCCCGCATCCGATGGCCTCCAAACCCCATACAAACCGAATAAATGAACCTGCCGCGCGGTCGCGCCGTGCGGGGCGGCGGCCCGTGCTCTATCATGAGGGCAGGATACCCGTGAGAAAGGACGTTCCCGTGAGCCAGTTCCTCGATTCCATGATCGCCCGCGCGAAGGCCGACAAGAAGACCATCGTGCTTCCCGAGGGCAACGACATCCGCACCCTCAAGGCCGCCGAGGCGATTCTCGCCGAGGGCATCGCCGACCTCATCGTCTTGGGCGACGCCGACGACATCGCCGCTGCCGGCTGCAACTTGGAGGGCGCCCGCATCGTCGACTTCCGCACCTCCGAGCTGCGCGAGCCCTATGCCGAGAAGCTGGCCGAGCTGCGCGCGGCGAAGGGCATGACGCTCGAGCAAGCCCTCGAGCTTATGGACAACGAGCTGTACTTCGGCATGATGATGGTGAAGATGGGCGAAGCGGACGGCCTCGTCTCGGGCGCCTGCCACTCCACCGGCGACGTGCTGCGCCCGGCCCTTCAGATCCTGAAGACCGCTCCCGGCGCGCAGATGGTGAGCTCGTTCTTCGTCATGAACGTGCCCGACTGCGACTTGGGCCACCACGGCACCTTCATCTTCTCCGACTGCGGCCTGGAAGTGCAGCCCGATGCCGACCGTCTGGCCCAGATCGCCATCAACGCCGAGGCGGCGTGGCGGTCGCTGTTCGCCGATGCCGAGCCGGTCATCGCCATGCTGTCGCACTCCTCCTACGGCTCGGCCAAAAACGACGATTCCGACAAGGTGGTGCGCGCGACGGCCAAGGTGAAGGAGCTCGCGCCCGAACTCGCGGTAGACGGCGAGCTGCAGCTGGACGCCGCCATCGTTCCCGAGATCGGCGCGGCGAAGGCGCCGGCCTCCCCTGTCGCGGGCCGCGCCAACGTGCTCGTGTTCCCGGACATCGATGCGGGCAACATCGGCTACAAGCTAGTGCAGCGCTTGGCGAAGGCCGAGGCGCTCGGCCCCATCCTGCAGGGCATCGCCGCCCCGGTGAACGACTTGTCCCGAGGGTGCTCGGCTGACGACATCGTGGGCGTGGTGGCCATCACCGCCGTGCAGGCGCAGGGGAAATAGCGCTCCTTCTTGCCTTTCCATCCCTCCGGGCGCGAGGTGGCCGAGGGGGTGTCGTGCTCAGACAACATTGAAGTGCAGGGCTCGACGCGGGTCGTCTCATTTTTCTATGCACTTCAATGAACTGCGCGCGGCACCCCCTCGGCCACCTCGCGCCCTGCTCTTCTGGGATTGGGCGGATTTCTCCTCTCTACCCTTTTTTCTCTTCTCTCTCGATGCCGAGTTTCTCGAAGAGCTCGTCGCGGCTGTGGACGCCGAGCTTCTTGTAGACGTGGCGGATGTGCGACTTCGCCGTGCCGTTGGCCACGACCATGGCAGAGGCCACCTCGCTGGCCGAGCACCCCTCTAAGAGCAGCGTGAGCACCTCCTTCTCGCGCTCGCCCAAACCGCAGGCGGCAGCCACGCGATCCACTTTGGCGCGACGGGCCGCATCGAGATCTCCCGTCGCCTGCTCGCCCTCGAAAAGCTCCGCCGAACGAGTCGGCGTGACACCCCGTCTCACGAGGATGATCATGGCGGCGTTGGCAGCCAGAATAGACAGCAGAACCATGATGTTCGACGCGAATTGCTCGGCGAATGCGAAGCAGAGCGCCATGCACAGGCGGCCGACGAGACATCCGGCGGCAAACGCCACCATGAGGCTCGTGAAGGCCGCAAGAGTGCGCCGCCGACTCCCCTGCGCGCTGGCGCACAGGAGCACGACGGCATAGGCGAGGAAAAGGAACATGCCGAGCGCTGCCAGATCGAAGGAAAGCGCAGGCTCGAGGTGAAGATAGGAGGCAGCTATGACGGCCACGATGATAGCGGGCACGGCGATGGTCGTCAGCGGGAGGACTGCCGCATTTGCCAAGAGCACCACAGCGCAGATAAGCAGCATCGGGGCGAAGAAATCCCCCGAAGCATAGGAGGCGCTGTCGCCCCCGATACCGGCAAAGGCGATGGCCGTGATGAAGGAGAAGCTGAACAGAAACGTCGCCGAGGCCGGGTAGCGGAAGGCATCCGCCGGCACGGCCGCGGGCGCAGCGGCGTCGTCTCCCTCCTTGGCCTGCTCCGTGCGCAGCTTGCGAGAGAGCACGAACGTCCCCAGGAACATGAGCACCCCCATGCACACGCACAGCTTTACCGCCTCCAGGCCCGAGAACACCCAGATGACGAAGGAGGCGAACACGCCCGCCAGCACGATATTCCAAATCACCGAAAAGGAGCGGCGATCGATGTGCACGGCGAACCACGAGGTCATGGCCACGGGCAGATAGACGCCGAAGATAGCGCCGCAAACCCAGTTGACGGGCTCGGGCACGTGGATGCCCGCCCCGAACAGCACGCAGTACAGCACCAAGCTCGCCTGCACGAGGAGGGCCAAAGTCCAAAGCCATCGGCTGCCCACGGCAAGGCGCCCGCTCTGCCGCAGACGCAGCCCAAGCATCAGCGCGCAGAGGACCTCGGCGACATAGGAAGCATCGGTATAGGAGAACATGAACGCCGAGGTGTGCCACATGGCCGGCCAGAAGTACACCTGGCCCACGAAGGCCAAGTTGCAGGCCAGACCTACGAACAGACTTATGGATCCAGCGCTTCTGAAATGCTCCTCGAACCCGAGGCGCAGCCCCGCGATCGTGTCTCTCAGATGTTTCATCGATTGCCCCTCCCCTTTTCGCTGCCACCCATGAAACCACAAAAGGCAGATAAGCGCCAGCGGCAAATTGGCAGTCTCTCCTCATTTCCAGAAAGGTGGGTTAGCGGGATAGGTTAGCAAGTTCCGCCATCGCTAACCTACAGGTTATCTCTCACGCTAACCTCAATGCTGCCGCTAAAGTGACCAGCGTGATCGGGGACACCGCGATCCCCGGAGCGCCGGAGCGAATGCGTCACGCGACGTCTTCGCCAGACATCAACCCGGCGCGAAGACACCGACCACAAGGGAGTGGAAAATGGGAAAATATACCCGCCGACAGTTCATCACCAGCGCTGGTGTCGGCATGGCCGCCGTCGCCGGCCTCGGCCTTGCCGGCTGCGCGCCGCAGACCCCGGCCGATAAGGCCATGGCCAACACGGGCAACGGGGGAACCACCTTCGCCGACACCATCGCTTGGGACGGCGAGTACGACGTCGTCGTCATCGGCTTCGGCGGCGCCGGTGCCGTGTCCGCCTGCTACGCCGCCGACGCCGGCGCGAAGGTGCTGCTCATCGATAAGGCCCCTCAGGGCATGGAGGGCGGCAACACGCGCTTCTGCGGCCAGATCATCCTGAACTCCGACGACAAGGAGGCCATGCTCGCCTACAACAAGGCCATGGCCGGCGATTTCGCCGTGGACGACGAGCTCATGGACGTGTACGCCGAGGGCCTGACTCAGACGAAGACCATGCTGCGCGACTTCTTCGGCGTCCCCGAGGAGAACTTCCTCGATTGGAAGGAGGACTCCTCCGCCCAGCCGATGATCGCCATGTTCATCCCCGAGTACCCCGAGCTCGAAGGCGGCGAGGCGCTGCACGTGCTGACCGTGAGCGACAACGTGTGCAACTCCGCGCTGTGGAAGACCTACCGCAACAAGGTCATGTCCATGAGCGACAACATCGACGTGTGGTACATGTCCCCGGCCACGAAGCTCTTCCAAGACCCGGTCAGCCGCGCCGTCATCGGCGTGGAGATCGACAAGGCCGGCGACACGGTGAACATCCGCGCCAAGAACGGCGTCGTCATGACCATGGGCGGCTTCGAGAACAACAAGCAGATGGTCGAGGACTTCCTGGGCCTCACCAAGAGCACCCCGGCCGGCACCCTGTTCAATACCGGCGACGGCGTGAAGATGGCCATGGGCGTCGGCGCCGATCTGTGGCACATGGAGGCCTACGAGGGCAACTGCTTCGCGCTCGGCGGCATCTCCTTCGTGGTGAACGAGGATCAGCACGCCAAGACGTTCAACGACCTGCGCAACCTTTCCGGCAGCGTCATCGTCGTGGGCAACGGCGGCGAGCGCTACCTGCGCGAGGACGTGTACAACCGCCACGGCCATGTGCCGAGCAACGGCGACTGGGTAAATGTGAAGCGCCCGCGCAACACCTACATGGTGTGGGACGCCGCCCAGAACGAGGCCATCGCCGAGTACCACGGCATCCCGGCCGGGTTCGAGGATCAGGTCGTCTCCGCCGCCACCATCGCCGAGCTCGAGAGCGCCCTCGGCATTCCGGCCGGCAAGCTCGAGCAGACCGTGACCGATTTCAACAAGATGGCCAACGATGGCTATGACCCGGCCTTCTTCCGCGCCGCCGAGACCATGCGCGCCTTCGGCGAGGGCCCCTTCTACGCCATCGAGATGATCCAGGCCTTCCTGAACACCCAGGGCGGCGCCCGCCGCAACGCCCGTGCCGAGGTCGTGGGCACCGACGGCGAGCCCATTCCGCACCTCTACTCCGCCGGCGAGTTCGGCGGCATGACCCCGTACCAGTACAACGGCGGCGGCAACATGGCCGAGTGCCTCATTTTCGGCCAGCTGGCCGGCGTGGGCGCGGCGGCCGAGAAGGATCCGCTGCCGGTGCTCCCCCTGGGCGTGGCCTCCGAGATCGTCTACACCCAGGGCAGCGGCAGCCACGAGGTCGATCCTGACCCGACCGCGTCCGCGAAGCTCGGCGAGAACGAGTACCTCGGCACCTCGACCCTGTGCATGGGCAACGAGCTGGCGGTGAAGGTGAAGGTGGAGGGCGGCAAGATCGCTGCCATCGACATCGTGCAGCAGCAGGAGACCGCTGGTGTGGGCAGCTTGGCACTCGACGCCCTGCCGGCCCGGATCATCGAGGCCCAGTCCACCGAGGTGGATGCCGTAGCCGGCGCCACCGTCTCCTCCACGGCTCTGAAAGACGCCGTGAACAACGCCCTCGCCCAGGTGAAGTAGCTCGCCTGATGCGATAGGGGCGCACCCGAGCGCCCCGCAATCCCTCCCCACGAGATCGTGGCCCGCTCTGGGCCTCGATCTCGTTTTTTTCAGCCGCAAATCGACGATTGTTCCGTTAGAACCGTCGATTTGTGGCTAGCATTTTCCCGAAACAGCCTGATCCGGAGAAAAAGAAGCCCCGGATTGACGATCTTTACAGAACAACCGTCAATCCGGGGCTAGTTTTTCGGAGCCGAAAGCGCCTACGCAAGCTCGGTGATCTCGAGCGTGCCCTCCTTCACCAGCTGATAGGTGTCGCGGGCGATCATGTACTCCTCGTCGGTGGGAATGATAACGATGCGCACCTCGGAGTCGTCCGTGGAGATCTCGCGCTCGCCGCGCAGGCCCTTGCGGTTCTTCTCCAGGTCGATCTTGATGCCGAGCGGCTGCAGGCCCGCGAAGATCATGCGGCGCATCTTGTCGCAGTTCTCGCCCACGCCGGCCGTGAGCACGATGGCATCGACGCCGCCCATGACGGCGATGTACTGGCCGATGTATTTCTTCGCGGAGTTCGAGTACATGTCGTAGGCGAGCTGGGCGCGCTCGTCACCCTCCTCGGAGGCCTGGCGCACGCTGCGCAGGTCGTTGGAGATGCCAGAGATGCCCAAAAGCCCGCTCTTCTTGTTCATGAGGTCGTTCACCTCGGCCGCCGTGAGGTTCTCCTTCTCCATGATGAAGGGGACGATGGCCGGGTCGATGGCGCCGCAGCGGGTGCCCATCATAAGGCCATCGAGAGGCGTGAGACCCATGGAGGTGTCAACGGCCACGCCGTGGTCGATGGCGGAGATGGAGCAGCCGTTGCCCAGATGGCAGGTGATGAGCTTCAGGTCCTCCAAGGGCTCGTCCATGAAGGCGGCCGCGCGCTCGGCAATGTAGCGATGCGAGGTGCCGTGGGCGCCGTACTTGCGGATGGCGTGCTTCTCGTACAGCTCGTAGGGCAACGGGTACATGTAGGCCTTCGGCGGAATGGTCTGGAAGAACGAGGTGTCGAAGACGGCCACCATGGGCTTGCCGGGCATCTGCTCGCGGCAGGCCTCGATGCCCATGAGCGCGGCCTTGTTGTGCAGAGGCGCGAGCTCCGCCAGCTCGTCGATCTTGGCGACGACATCGTCATCGATGAGCACGGAGCGATCGAAGTACTTGCCGCCCTGCACCACGCGGTGCCCCACGGCGTCGATGTCGTCCAAAGAGTCGATGGCCTTGGTGGGGCCGCTCGTCAGCGCCTCCAGCACGAGGGCCATGGCGGCGTTGTGATCGGGCATGGGGGTGTCGATGACCACCTCATTCTCGTCGATGCCGTGCTTGTGGAAGGCCTCGGCGGAACCGACACGCTCGCAGATGCCCTTGGCGAGCACTTCATGGGTTTCAACATTGATGAGCTGGTACTTCAGAGAGGAAGAACCGGCGTTGAGGACGAGGACGTTCAATGACTTACCTCCTAATCAATAGTTTCCCCTATTTTAGGAGTGCACGCAGGGCGCGTCGCACCTGCTCGCGTCCTTATCGGCAAGCGGAGCGCCGCTCACCGATTGACACCCCGTCATCTTTTCCGTTGAATTGCGGAGGCGGCTCCCCGTAGAGGGCGACCTTGATCCCCCCCCTTCCAACTGAAGACATCATTCCGGTCGAATGGGCAGATCAAGGTCTGCCCCTACGGAATCTGTCGCGCCGTCACCGTTCTAGGAGAGGGTCGTGTCCTGGGTCTCGTCGTCGGGGGCGGCCACCAGCTCGCCCATGAGCACCTCCACCTGCTGCTCGGCGGCGCCCAAGCGCTTCTGCAGCGAGCCCAAGAGCACCACGCCGCGCTCGTAGGCGGCGAGGGACTCCTCCAGTTCCAGCGTATTGCTCTCCAGCACGGAGACGATGGACTCCAGCTCGCTCAAGGCCTCGCGGAAGGTCAGCTCTTCCACCGGCTTCTTCTCGTCAAGGTTCGCGGCATCGCTCATGGCGCTTCCTTTCTCATCGTTGCGTGTATCACTCGTCGCTGCGCGTATCGTCAGTCCCAAGCCTCGACGGCGCTGTGGATGCGGCGGATATCGTCCACCGTGCAGTCCAGCTCACCGTCGGAGAGGGTCACCACGAGGCGCCCCCCCGCCGCGACGCCGTCCACCGAGCTCACCACTCGGCCGTCCTCCCCCTTGGCCATGGCGTAACCGCGGCCGATGATGGCCAGAGGCGACAGATCGTGCAGGCGCGCCGCGCTCACGGCCACCGACGCGCGATAGGGGTCGGTCATCGCCGCGCCGGCGCGCATCAGGCGCCCCCGCGCCCCATCGAGCTGCTGCCGGGAGCGCTCGCCGAAGTGCTCGCCGAGGTAGCCGAGGCGCCCTGCAGCGGCGCCCACCGCTCCTCTGGGCGCCGAGAGCAGCCCGGGCAGCATGCGGCCCAGCGCCTCGCCGATAAGCCCCAGCCTGTGGCGATCCTCGCGCAGCGCCTCCGGCAGCGCGCGGCCGAGGCGGTCGGACAGGTCGTCCAAGGCCAGCGCCTCGCCGTCGAACAGGCGCGTCGGCTCGCGGAACAGCGGCAGGGAAGCCACCCGTTCCATCTTGATCGACAGCGCGTCCAAACGACGGCTCTCGGCATGGCCCATGGCGGCGCCGAGCCCCTGGATGCGGGCGGCGATCTCGCCCTGAGCCGGCGCCACGGCCTCGGCGGCCGCCGTGGGAGTCGAGACCCGCACGTCGGCCACCATATCGGCGATGGAGGTGTCCGGCTCATGCCCGATGCCTGTCACCACGGGCACGGGACAGGCGGCAATGGTGCGCGCCAGCCGACGGTCGTTGAAGGGCATGAGATCCTCGAAGGATCCGCCGCCGCGCACGAGGAGCACCACCTCAGCGCCGGCAAAGACCACCTTGGCCAGACCGTCCACGAGCCCATCGGCCGCCCCGGGGCCCTCCACGGGAACGCCGGCGAACAGGATGCGGGCCAGAGGATAGCGCCTGCGCAGGGTTCGCAGCACATCGTGGACGGCCGCGCCGCGCGGCGAGGTGACGAGCCCTATGGTCTCGGGATAGGCGGGCAAAGGACGCTTGCGGGCCGGATCCATCAGCCCCATGGCCTCGAGCTCCCGCGCCAAGTTGGCCACCTGCAGCCGCAGCTGCCCTTCGCCGGCCAACGACACCGAGAACACGTCGAAGTTCATGCGCCCCTTGGCCGCGTACAGGGAGAAACGCCCCGTGAGCTCCACCAAAGCGCCGACGGAAAGCGCCACACCCGAGGCCTGGTAGCGGTTCATCCACATCATGCACGGAAGCGAGGCCTTCTCGTCCTTCACGGTGAAGTACACGGCCTTGTAGCCGGGCTTGTCGTTCACCTCGGAGACCTCGCCCACCAGGCGCACCACGACCTCTTCCAGGGCATTCTTGGCCAGGCCCATGGCCGCCGACACCGACAGGGCCGGGGCGGCCTCCTCTTCCGTTGTCGTCTCGCGCTCTTCCACCGCCACAGCAGGCTCCGTTTACTCCTGGCGCTGGCCGAGCAGCCACAGAAGCTGCAGGATGGAGGTGAGGGCCGCGGCCAGATAGGTGAAGGCGCAGGCGCGCAGCACGTCGAAGGCGCCCTTGCGCTCCTGGGCGGGCAGGCCAATCTGGCCCATGTAGGCCATGGCGCGCTGGGAGGCGTTGAACTCGACGGGCAGCGTGACCAGCTGGAAGAGCACCACCACGGCGTACATGATGATGGCCGCCGTGGTAAGCCCGGCGATGTTTAAGACGATGCCGGCCATGAGCAGAAAGATCCAGGCGTTCGAGGCCAGGTTCACCGCCGGCACGATGGCCCCGCGGATCTTCATGGGCGTGTAGTCCTGGGCGTACTGGCAGGCATGGCCCACCTCGTGGCAGGCCGTCGCCGTGGCGGTGATGGTGCGCCCATCGAAGGCCTCGGGCGAGAGCGTCACCGAGTTGCTGCGCGGATCGAAGTAGTCCTGACCCGGGCCCCCGCGGAAGACCTGCACATTCGAGATGCCGTAATAGGAAAGCATCTGGCGCGCCGCCTCGGCGCCGGTCAGCCCCGTGGAGTTCGCCACATGGGAGTAGGTCTTCAGCTTGTGGTTCACGTACCATTGAGCGCCCATGCCGATGACGAGCGTCGCGACGATGAGCATAAGGTAACTGCTGGAAATCATAGGGTTCTCCTTGCGTATGCCTTGCATTTTTGGCAGTCAATTATAGGCATGGGAGCGCCCCGGTCGCCCGGGAGGCGCCGAAAGCGTGAAAGATACGTAACCGCCTCAGGAACGCGGCGTCACCACGAGTCCTTCGGGGCCGAGCGATAGGGCGAGCCGGCCGGCGAGAAGCTCCAGCAGCTCGTCGCCCACCATAGCGCGGCGCCAGCCGCGCAGCACATCGACGTCGGCGGTGTAGCCCCGGGCGACGCGGGCGAGCTCCGACCGGGAGGCCAGCGTCTGCATGGCGATGTCGTTCTCCTTGGCGCGCAGCCGCACGAGCGCCTCCATGAGATCGAGCTCGGCATCGACGTTGCGCTCGCTCTTCGGCGACTTGTCCAGCTCGGGCCACGTATCGGGCGCGGCATCGAGACCCCGGACGAGCACGGTGGCCACAGCCCGGGCGTCCCGAGTGTTCAGCTTCTCGCGCACGCCGCGGATCAGGAACAGGTCGTCGATGGTGCGGGACTCGCGACGGCAGGCCTCGACGATCTGCTCGTCGGTGAGCACCCACTTGCGCGGCATATCGCGCTCCTGAGCCGTCACCTCGCGCCAGCACGCCACCTCCCGAGCCGCCGAGAGCTGCCGGCGCGTAAGCTGCCCCACGCGCTTGAGCCGCTTGTAGCGCTCGAAGGGGTCGCTCTCGTAGTTCGCCGGATCGCTCATGGCGGCGAAGTCGTTGTCGAGCCAGTGCAGGCGCCCCTTCGATTCCAACTTCTCCACCATGATGCGGTACATCTTCGGCAGATAGATCACGTCGTCGGCAGCATATTCCAGCTGAGAGGCGGAAAGCGGCCGACGCGACCAGTCGGTGAACGAGTCGCTCTTCTTCAGGTTCACGCCGCACAGGCTGTGCACCAAAGGCCCGTAGCCGATCTGCTGGGTGTGCCCCAGAAGCGTGGCCGCCACCTGGGTGTCGAACAGGGGCGCGGGCAGCACGCCCAGCTCGCGGTAGAGGATCTCCAGATCCTGGCCGCCGGCGTGGAAGAGCTTCACGATGGAGGGGTCGGAGAGCAGCGGGGCGAGCACCTTCAAATCCTCGATGGCGAAGGGATCCACGACGGCCACTACCGTATCCGTGGCCAACTGGATGAGACAGAGGTTCGCGTAATAGGTCTTCTCGCGCAGAAACTCGGTATCGATGGCCAAGACCGACGAGGAAGCGGCGCGCCGCACGAAGGCCTCCAGGTTTTCTTGGCTTGCAATGTATTCCACGACGGTCCTTGTCTGTATGGGATGAGGTTGTAGTACCATCCCATAATAGCAAGGGAAAGGAATTATGTGAAACTCCTCATCGTGAACAACCTGGCCTCCGGCTTCCGCGACGGGGCCATTTACGATTTCATGCGCGCCTTCGCCTCCGACGGCGACGAGATTTGCGTGCGCTGCACCGACGGCGACACCGACCTCGCCGACTTTCTGCGCGACGCCGAGGACTTCGACGCCGTGGTGGCCGCCGGCGGCGACGGCACGGTGGCCTCGGCAGCCTATCTTTTGGCCGAGACCGGCATCCCGCTGCTCCCCTTCCCCGCCGGCACCGCGAATCTGCTCGCCATGAATCTCGCCTCGCCGGCCGAGCCCCACGCGCTCGCCCATCTCATGCGCGAGCAGCGCCTCATGGATTTCGACATCGGGGAGATCGAGCTCTCCAACGGCGAGCGCTTCGGATTCTCCATGATCGCGGGAGCCGGCTACGACGCCGCCATCATGGAGGGCGCGGAGCCCTCCAAGCGCCTTCTGGGCCCCATGGCCTACTTCACGGCGGCCTTCGCCAACTTCGCGCCGCAGTTCTCCCGCATCACGCTCACCATCGACGGGAAGACCGTCGAGACCCAGGGCGTGGGGGTGCTCGCCATCAACTTCTCGAAGCTGCAGTTCGACATCTCGCTCGTCCACGAGAACCTGCCGCGCGACGGCATGTTCGACATCGTGGTCATGAACACCCACGACGCCGTGGGGCTTATCCCCGCGATCTTGAGCTGCATGCTCGACCGTGCCGGCGAGTTCCCGAGCCGCCCCGACGCCATGGAGGTGTTCCGCTGTCGGGAGTGCACCGTCGTCGCCGATCCGCCGCTGGCGGTGCAGTACGACGGCGAGGTCACCGGCACCATGACCCCGTTCACCGTGCGCATGCTGCCCGAGGCGGCCCGCTTCGTCGTGAGCGAGGAGTGCCTGGCCCTCTACGGCGAGGAGAGCGCCACGCCGCTCGACCTCGACTAGGGCCGCGCACGACGGGGACCAGCCCTGACGGCCAAAGATTCGTTGCCCCTCCTCGCCTTTCGCCCGTGAATTCCCACCCATTCCTTCCACGCAAAAAGCGGCCCCGGAATTGCTCCAGGGCCGCTTTCTCGTCTCAGTTGAAGCGCCGCTACACGAGGCCGGGCGTCGTCACCAACAGGAAAATGGACAAACAGGCCGCCGCGACGATGATGACAAGCACCACCTTGTCCAGCGTGCTCTGGAAGTACTTCTCGCCGCGTTCCCTCTTGCCCCAGATGTACATGAGGATGCCGGGCACGTACAGCAGGCACATGAGGATGACGCCGAGCACGCCCGCGGCCCAGGACAGAAACAGGCTGTAGACGACGCCCACGCAGCCCAGGATGCGCCACATCAGGATGGGGCCGTTAAGACGCCCCTTGAACGCGTCGGGCTCTTTGAAGGCCACCTTCGCGAAGTAGGCGGCCGAAAGCAGGTACGGCAGAAGGATCATACCGGCGGACAGCGTATAGAAGAACTGGTAGGTGGAATCGGTGAACAGCCAGGTGATGAGGAACAGCTCGATGATGATGTTCGTCACGACGAGGGTGACCACTGGCGCGCCCTTGTCGTTGGTCTTGGCGAAAGCCCTAATGAACACGCCCTCCTCGGCGGCCTCGAAGGGTGACTCGCTGGCGAGCACCGTATAGCCGAGCATGGCGCCGATGAGCGAGAGCGACACGGCAAAGTTGATCAGCACGGCGCCCCAATCGCCCACGGCGGCCTGCATCACGTAGGCCAGAGCCGGATTCTCGAGGTTGGCCAGCTCGGAGAGCGGCATGACGCCCATGGAGAGGATGGACACCGTCAGGTACAGCGTCAGCACGCAGATGAACGCGATGATGGTGGCCTTGCCCACGTCCTTCGCCTTCTTGGCGCGGCCGGAGATGGCCACCGCACCCTCGATGCCGATGAACACCCAGATGGTCACCATCATGGCCGTCTGTACCTGGTCGACGAAGGCCAGCGACGGGTCGGCTCCAGTGGTGAGGTTCGCGATGAAGATGTCGGGCTTGAAGGCGCCGATGAAGATGATGGCGATGATGCCGATGAGCAGGGGCACGAACTTCGAGATGGTGATGACCGCGTTGATGAGGGTCACCTCGCTGATGCCGCGGCTCACAAGGAAGGCGTAGAACCAGATGATGCAGGAGGCTCCGATGACGGCGTAGAGGTTCGTGCCGTTACCGAAGATCGGGAAGAAGTACGACAGCGCGCCGAACAGAAGCGCCGAGAAGCTGACCGTGCACAGAAGGGCCGAGATCCAGTAGCCCCAGGCACTGTTGAAGCCGAGGAAGTCGCCGAATCCCGTGGCGGCGTAGGTGTAGATGCCGCCCTTGAGGTCGGGCTTAACCCGGGAAAGCGCGAAGAACGTCATAACGAGGCAGAACACGCCGATGGCGGAAATGCCCCAGGCGGTCAGTATCGCCCAGCCGCTCGCGCCGCCGGCCGCCGCATCGCCCGACAGCGAGAACACGCCCGCGCCGACGATGAGCGTGATGACCGTGGTGACCATTCGAAACAAGCCGATGCCCTTGGGGTTGGTCACCCCGTCCGCTGCGGCCTGGGGCACGGCGGCCCCTGTCGTGGTCATTGATTCTGTGCTCATGGAAAGACCAACTCCTCGGTAGGGGAACATTGAGAACAATGATACCCCAGGTGAGGTTATTTCGCTTCCACAACTTTTCCACGTAAGGGCGGCGTTACAAAATCAGAGCGGCATAACATGCCATCTGCGAAAACTTCAGCTCATATTGCTCGAAACTCAAACTCAAACGTAGCAGATGCTCACCAATTAGAAATAGCTGCAACTCGCACTTCGCGAGGACTAACCAATAAAAGGCGTTTCTCGACTCGATCAATCGCGTGTTTTGCAGTATTTTGCTTAATTAGTCCTTCATTTGCAGTAGCCGCAAACTCGACCTTGTCTTTGCCCATTTTTGTCACAACCAACGCGATGTTCATGTTGGCCACACCAGCACCAACTACTGCCACGCATTCCATCCCATCATCCGACTGTTCAATGACCTTGCCGACTTCCATGAATGCCTCGGCAAGCTTCTTCGGCGTACAGTCCTTCACCTCAACGGTTGCATAAGCACTGCCGTCAATCAGCTTCCTCACGGACTTGTCGGTAACGACGAACCCGTAGTCAGCCCCGTAGCGCCTCAAGGCCTCCTCGAGCTTTTGTGCTACTTCTTTCTCGTCACTCATCTAAACCACTACCTCCCAACTCCAAAGCGATGTCCATGACCACGGAATCGATGCTTTCCTCCATTAAATCCTCGCTGGGCGCCGCGATGCGCGGGCGTATTTTTACCTGCTCGTTCGCAAGTGGCTCGATGATACCTCTCGCATGCCAGTACCTGTCCTTGCTTGAATGCATCTTCTTCAATGCCTTCTCGTTAATCTTAGCCACAAGCTTGTCCGATATCTTCTCGGCCTCGTCTTGGCTCAGGAGGTACTCCTCGCTTACGTCCCGGAAGGCTGCCTGTATCAACCTGATCATCTTGTCGGTATCTGAGTCGAAGAACTTGCCGGTAGCCTTGTCGATTAGCACGCCAAGCCCACCGCCAGCAACCAGAGAACCCACAAGACCGCCCACGACCGTGCCGACGCCGGGAAGCACCATCGTGCCCACGGTCGATCCGCCGAGCCATCCCGCCGTGCCCCCGACAACCGTTGTGGTCGTCTTGGCGAAGTTGACCGCCAGCTGCGCCCCGGAGATCCTGCCGAGCACTATGTCCTTGACGTCGAACGACGTCAGCACCGCGGTGGTCACCACAGCCGTGATAGCGTTGCCCTTCAGCAATTTGGCGGCGCTGTTGATCGCAGCCCCTCCCGTAAGCGTGGTTCCGCTCCTGAAGGCGTTCGCCAGCGCTGCGTAGGCCTTGGGGCTCAGGGTCTTCGCCAACGCCTGAAAGCTGGGGGTCATCGCGCCGCTGATGCTGGACTTAGCGATCTGGCTTGCCAGGACGGTCGTGACCAGCGTCGTACCGCCTATCTTGATTCCGCTGAATGCAGCGTTCTTCAATGCAACGGTCGGCTCCTCGCCATTCCATATGCTAATGGCCAAGGTTATGGAGGCGCTTACCCCGAAGGCCGAGAGGGAGATGACGGCTCCGGACTTCGCGTCATAGATGATGGAGTCCAGGTTCCCGGCTTTGGCGATGTTCTTCGCTTGCTGGTAGGTGAAGTGTCCCGGCTGCACTATCTCCTTGGCCTTCTCAGGATCCGTGACTCCTTTGACCTGCCCGTTTTCGATTTTGCCGGCCATCGCCTTGCGCGCATCTTCGATGGTGTCGGAGGCCACCTCGATGACCATGGGCTTTCCGTTGCTGTCGAAGTAGCGGAACTCGCCGCTGCCGCCGTTCTCGAAGCAGCCGTTTATGCTCGTTCTTCCGGTCGCGCAGTACTTCGATTGGATTAGAACCTTTGCCCCGTCCGGCTGGTGGATCGCCCTATCAGGGCCGTTCTTGACGTTGTTATCGCCCTCGATGGTAGCTTTCTTGCCATGCAGGCGGTCCTCTAGATTGTTTGCTCTTTCCGCGGCGAATCCGTGGCCTTGCCGAGCATGGAACCTCTCTTCGTCGTACACCTTATTGACGACGCCCCTGCTCCCGACGGTCAGGCCGCCTACTTCTATTCCAGCAGCTTCGTTCTCGTACTCCAGATTGACTCGGCTGTATTCCTCTGCCGCGGCACGGTTGATCCTCTTGATACTTTTGATGAGCTTTGTGATGGCCTCGCAGTCTACGACGTCGCATTTCCACAAATAATCGGCGTTGCTATCGAGCTCAAATTTTACCCCGTAGTCGAATCCTTCCTCAGTTCTCAATATCGCGATTCTACTAACCTCGTCGTACCAGACCTTCTGAGGTTTATTGCGACCGCCGTAGAAATAAGCTTTTGTGTCGCACACTAGAATGCCCGCAGTCGCATCGTGCCTCTTTGATACGTCGACGAGACCGATAACTCTATTCCAATCAAGCTGTGCCGCATATTGGTTGAGCCGATTAGCAATCATCTTTCTTGTGCCATCATTTAAAGTTCGAGTAAATATACAGGACATGCCATCGTTAGCCCGACAGCATCTCCCAAACTCCTGCTGTATTTCTATGAAAGTAGTCATAAGTTGTTGCATGCCTCAGTGAATTGCCACGTCGCCTTCGCTTTCTCCGGTTGGTTCATATGGCAACCTTAATCTCTGATCAGGAATGCCATTCATTGCTAGTCATTACAGGAGCGTTGCCTTCCAGCTACCTGAGACAAAGACAAAAACCAGGATAACCCACCTATAGACTCACAGCACTCGATACAAGGTCTGACCATGCGGTCAGCAATCGGTGCGCAGTACGTCCACCGCAGCTTTAAAACATTACGTTCCTGCAACCTAACGACTTAACTGGATTTGCGGTCGGCCGCATATTGATCCCTTCGATACCACCTCAACCACCTCGCGCAAGGTCTTGCCATCTTTGACTTCCTGCAGACCCATTTATCCACCTTCCAGCGGAGCTATATCTTTCTAAATCATATTGGTTAAATTCATGCACGGTGTCGCGTAGCAGCATGCGCGCGTGCTCAGCGATGGCATTGTAGATGCTTCAATCTCCAACAACTAGAAAACTCTCAGCTTGCCCTCACAAGAAACATACGTGGCAATAGCCTTCACGCCTGAGGTATCTTTGATTTTTCGAGCTTCATACCCGAAGCGTCACGGACTGTTGCGAGCGTTAAACTATAAGGTCGCATCTTTTGCTTCCTTTCGTCAGCACAATTTATCACAAACTTTAGTAAAACTAAAAAAATAATTGAGATTTTTTTAATTGGTAGTAAAATGCTCATAGAAATTGAGTTTCATTGAAGGAGGCGATATGGGTATCCCTGAAAACATTGATGCATTACTGGTCAAATACGACATTAATCAAGACCATCTGGCACGAATAGCAGACGTGACACCCGGAGCGGTTACTGGCTGGCGCAAGGGCTCCACCCCCCGCAAAGATGCCGTGCGCAACATATGCGATTACTTCAATCTGAGCGAGGACGATATTCTCTCCGAGAATTACGGCCTAGCGGCAAAAGAGTATGGAGACTTTCCAGGAATATCTAACGCCCGTCCCGCCGTAGGCATGGCCATGGGCCTAGCGCCGCGCCTGGGGAAGGTGCACGCGGGGGTTCTCGCCCAGCCGGACGTGTGCGACGAGGCCACCATGGTGAGCATCCCGCAGTTTCTCGTGGACGAGGATCCCGACTGCTTCGTGGTGTCCAGCGAAGGCGATTGCATGGACAAGGTGCTCTCCGTCGGCAGCGACCTGGTAGTGTCGCGGAAGAAGCAGCCGCGCGACAACTCGATCGTGATGGCGTCGGTGGACGGCTGCGACTACATCGTGCGCCGGCTGCGCATGACGGCCAACACCATGATCCTCTCGCCGGAGAGCCACAACCCCGACCACGAGGACATCATCATAAGGCGGGACAGCGAGCACAGCCTAGAGATCCCGGGCGTGATCACCTGGTATCAGGCCCCGAGGGAGATGGAGTAGGAGGACCCAGTAATGGAGCACAGTTCGAACTACATTTCAGCGCAAAATTTTAACAGGATTTTCTCAGGATCTGAATTCAACGTCTACTGCGACGAGAGCTGTCATTTGGAGCACAGCTCATCCAATGCCATGGCACTTGGGGCCATATGGTGCCCGAAACAGAAAACGCGGGAGATCAACCAAAGATTGATCGAGATCAAGAAGAAGCATCGCATAAAGCCAGAGGCCGAGGTGAAGTGGACGAAGGCCGCCCCGGGAAACCGATCTCTGTACGTCGATTTTCTCGACTACTTCTTCGACGACGACGATCTTCATTTCCGTGGCGTGGTCATACCGGACAAGAAGAAGCTCGATCACGCGCGCTACGGTCAGACTCACGATGAGTGGTATTACAAGATGTACTTCGTGCTTCTGAAGGCGATATTCCGCCGAGATGCGAGGTACTACGTCTACATAGACATCAAGGACACTCATTCGAGCGAGAACGCCCGTCGGCTCGAGGATGTGTGCGCCGCGAACGCCCACGACTTCAGCCATGAGATAGTGAGGCGCGTCCAGCCAATCCGTTCCGACGAGGTGCAGATCATGCAACTCGTTGATATCCTGACAGGAGCCATCTGCTACCGCCACAACAACCCCTATATCACCCCTCAGATGAACTCGACGAAGGTCGAATTGGTGAACAGGACCATCACTCGCTCGCAGATAAATCTCACGAACACCACGCTGTCGAGCGAGGACAAGCTGAACCTGCTGGTGTGGGAGCATGATTGGAGGTAGACCGTGGTTGAGGACTGGTGCTGGCTGCCTGATCTTCTCCCATGCGATGACCTTGCGCAATGGGAGGCTTACGAGGATCATCTGTACGAGATATTCGAGCGCGACTTCCTGCTGACGAAACCCACCTTCGAGGGACTTCCCGTCAACACGCGAAGACATCCAATGGAGCACGGTCGCGAAGAGGCGTTCTGGCACATAACGTGCTGCGACTACGGAAAGGACGGGGAGAGGCAACCCGACATGAACCGGTGCGAGCGCATTAGATGGGCGCGAGCGTTCATCGAGAATTGCGGCTGCAATCGCCCCGAATGCACGGAGTGCGAAGGAATGCTCGTATGGTCGACTCCTTACAAGGGGCACAGCCGGGTGAAGATGCTCCTTGAGGACGAGCAGTATCTCGTCGTGCTAGAGAGGAGGGAGAAATACTGCCTCCTGATAACAGCGTTTTACGTCGATCAGGAACACAGGCTTGAGAAACTGAGGAAGGAATTTGACAAAGTGTCCAGAGAAGCAGGAAGCGCCCCGAGAGGGACGCAACCAGATACTCCTTCTACACTTACGAGTCGGTAGATGAGCTATCTCGATTATAAGTTTGCAGCGCTGCAAAAGTAAAGGCACAAGATATTGAACGTTGATTTCGAATTTTGCAGAAAACCTTCCATAAATGAAGGATGAAACACAAGATGTTGCGGTTGAAGGATAGTGAACCTTTTCGCAACAAAACACTGTCTCGACAGTGCAACGGCAGTGCTCCGGCACTGTTCCGGCAGTGGGCGAGCAGTATTAAGAGAAGGAGCCCCGCTTTGATCTTGGCGGACTGGCGGGGCTCGCAGAAGAAATACCATCCTACGAATAGGAAGGCAAGGTGAATTGTACCATGGCCAAGGTAAAGGTTCGCGGCAAAGGCTCCGTGTACAAGATGGAGCGCGGCAAGTCGCGCGGCAAGTGCCGCAAGTGGCAGCTTCGCGCGGAGATCGATGGCGAGTTCGAGGGCGACGAGGGCTATGTCAAGACGAGGGTGTTCCACGGGACGTACTCCGAGGCGCAGGACGCCAAGGACGAGTTCGTGGCCGCCATCGAGCGCGGCGAGGTTAGGCGCGAGAGGGGGATGCTCTTCCCCGCCTACGCGGAGGCGTGGCTGGCCGAGCGGGCGGCGAAGGTCGCCTACGACACGTTGCAGAAGAACAGGTGCCACATCGTGTGCGCCAATATGCACCTCTCTAAGGCCCGGATCGAGGAAATTCGGCCTGGGCGCACCTGGATGCGATGTACAAGGCCCTCAGAAACGGCGAGAGCCCTTCAGGCAGGCCCTTGTCCGGAACCTACGTGCGCGACATATCCGTGACGCTCCACAGGATGTTCCGGGATGCGGTGAAGGGGGGCGACGCCGACTCCAACCCGTGCGAGTACGCCGAGCCGCCGGCCATAGACACGGAGCAGCGCACCCCCCTCCCGTCGAGGGCATCAGGGCGCTCGTCGATTCCCTCGATCCGAGGAAGCCCATGGAGTTCGCGCTTCGGGCGGCGGTCGGGTCGGGCATGAGGCGCGGCGAAATCGTGGGCCTAGACGTGCGGGACATAGACTTCGAGGCCGGAGAGATACACGTGGTGCACGGCACCGATAGCCTGGGGCGGCAGAAGGACACGAAGACCGCCGCGTCCAAGAGGGCGCTCCCCATGCCCGCGAGCCTCAAGGCGGACTTGAGGGAGCGCATTGCCGCCATAGAGGAGATGTTCGCGGAGACGCGGAAGGAGACGGGCAGCCCGTGGCCCGTCCTCGGAGACGACACGCCGCTCATGTGCAACGAGCTGGGCGAGAGGATGCGGCCCCATTCCGTCACCCGGTGGTGGGAGTGTCACAGGGACGGCTACGGCTGCCAGGGCATGACGCTGCACGATATGAGGCACAGCTACCTCACGGCCATGGCCCGCAAGAAGACCGACCCGAAGGTTCTCCAAGTGCTCGCGGGCCACGCGAAGTACTCCACGACCATGGACATTTACACCCATGTGGACATGGCCCAGAAGCACGAGGCGGTGGAGGCGATGGACTGGTAATGAAGTCACGGGGGCGGATTTTGAGTCCATTTTGCTTCCATTTGGACTCGGGAAAAGAAAAAGGTCAGAAGCTTTCAAGCCTCTGACCTGGTGTTTCATGGTGCGCGATACAAGATTTGAACTTGTGACCCCCACCGTGTCAAGGTGGTGCTCTCCCCCTGAGCTAATCGCGCATTCGGGGTTGCCGCCTCGCTTTCGTTCAGCAGCGAGTTAGTAGTTTAACAGATCGCCGTTCCCTGTCAAAGGGTTTTTCAGGATTCTTTGGAATTGGCGGCAGATGGCGCGGATGCGGGGGCAGGAGCCTGGCTTCCCTCATCGGATGCAGGCTCCCCTTCGGGAAGCTCGCGGCCCGATGCCGGGGCAATCTTGTCGTAGTTCCAACCGTTGGTGTACTTGGGAGGCTGCACCACCGCATAGCGGGCGCCGCACTTCTCGCAGATAACGACCTTGCCGGCCTTCGGGCGGAACATCCACCACACCACCCCGGCCGTGGCAAGGGTGACGACGACGGCCAGCACGATGAGCATATCCATCATGCCCACCTCGGCAGCATCGCCGGTCGTGAAACCCGCCAGAGCCACGAGCACCCACAGACCGAGAATGTAGATGGCGAACCCGGCCACGAGGACCTTCGCAACGCCCCGGGTCGGCAACGCCCCCTCGTATTGGGTGGCGCGAGCCTTGCACTCGCGGCATTTTACCTTGCTCGTCTCCATGGGCAACCGCCTCTCACGGCCGAATCTTTTCCGTATCGCCATACTACCATAGGGTGACGCTCATTTTGTGCACGCGATCAACAATTGAGGATGGACGATCTCTCCGCGTGGTCGTACCATCGAACAAGCCACCCGCAGCCTGAGGCTCTCTTTTGCCAGTTCCTTTTCCCGCTTTAGACAAAACAGCCCCTTGGGCTACAGGTTGCAATTCGAAATCGGGCAAAAACCCGCAGCTGGACACTGAGTTCTGTCAGGCTGGTTGTAGCCAAAGGGGGCAAAATGTCGTAGCACCTATCGTTCGGGATAAAAAGCCACGCTGGCACTGCGCTCTGCAGGCACGCTGCTTGACAAAAGCCCTCATACAGAAAATCGAGAGCCCGCAGGCTCCCGATTCGTGAAATCATGGAGCGGACAACGGGATTCGAACCCGCGACCCTCACCTTGGCAAGGTGATGCTCTACCAGCTGAGCCATGTCCGCATATAAGTTCCAGGTTGGAGGCGACGCCCAGATTCGAACTGGGGGTGAAGGCTTTGCAGGCCTCTGCCTTACCACTTGGCCACGTCGCCATTCCCTGGCGGCTGTCATTGCAAAGGCCGGTCAAACAAGAGCCTGACCGGCCTTCTGATGACAATGGAGCGGACAACGGGATTCGAACCCGCGACCCTCACCTTGGCAAGGTGATGCTCTACCAGCTGAGCCATGTCCGCATCGCGAGGAGATACTATAAGGGAAGCAGCCAGGCGATGCAAGCCCTAATTTCAAGAAATTCAAGACTCGTCCGCAAACGGCCGCCAAGGACGCCAGGAGCACCGAAAACGCCCTCCGACGCCCGCACCGCTAGTCGATCCGTTCGGCGTTCTCGATGGCGGCATCCACGCGGGCGCGGGCCTGCTCGCCCACCTTCGCCGGCTCCTCGCCGCCCTCGGCCTCGCGCACCGCCGCGTCGATGGCCTCGTCGGCCAGCTGCTTCTTCCACGCGTTCAGGCGGGAATTGAAGGCCATCTGGATGAACTCCAAGACCACGGCGAAGATCATCGCGAAGTAGACCATGAGCTTCTCCATGTGCATGTCGAGCACCTCGATGGAGGTGTGGATGCCGGCGGAGTCGAGCACGAGCAGAACGCCGATGGCGCAGATGAACACCAGTGCCAGGATCTTCATCTCCGGATGACTGTTGATGAAGTTCGAGATGGGATCGATGAAGATCATCATGATGAACACGGCGATCATCACAGCCAGGATCATGACGATGAGATGCTCGGCCAAGCCCACGGCGGTAATGACCGAGTCGATGGAGAACACGAGATCCATCACCATGATGGTGCCCACGGCCTGGGGCAGCCCGATGAGATGGCGCGCCTTGTGCTCCTCGGAGGTCTCGGCCTTGATCTCGGTGAGGGCGAGCACGTCGGTCAGCTCGCGGATGCCCTTGTAGATGAGGTAGCCGCCGCCGACGAGCATGACGATGTCGCGCACCGAGAAGCCGTGGCTGTAGGCGCCGAGGTTCACCGTGAACAGCGACGCGGTCATATGCACCAGGTAGGACGCGAAGCAAAGGAACAGAATGCGCATAACGAGGGCGCCGGCCAGGCCCAGCTTGCGGCCGATATGCTGCTTCTCCGGTGGAAGGCGGTTGGTGGTGATGGAGATGAACACCAGGTTGTCCACGCCCAAAACTATCTCTAGGAAAATGAGCGTGAGGAGGCTGATCCAAGCCTCCGGCGTCAGAAAAATCGAAAGATCCACGTCTTCCTCCTCGGTCCGCGCGGGCCGGCCCATCCGACCCACAAAAAAAGACTCATGGTGCAGAACAGACCTTCGCGGTCAATCCTGCACCATGAGTCTCGCTAATTGAGGCTCGCCAGGTCCGCCGTTGCCGCCCATGCGCGCAACCGTGGCCACGATGTTGACGAGCCGCGCCCGAAGGCGCCAGCTACTCCCCCATGGAGTCCGTTTATCCTAGCAGAGAGCCAACGGGGAAGCAATGGTATAATCGGCAGCAACACCGTAACGTACAGGAGCGCCATTCATGACCCAAGACGAGAACCTGCGCGATTCCGTAGATTCAACCGAAGCCGCTGTAAGCCGCGCCGAGGAGGCGCGCCGCCGCAAGGCCAGCCATGCCCGATCGGGCGAAGCCGAGGTGCCTCCCACCCGCCGTGCAGGCTTCCACCCGCTGGCCCGCGAGCCGAAGAGCACCGTGCAGATCGGGGACGTGCGCTACTACGACGGCGCCGAGCTCTCCCGGCCGTTGGAGACGCCCCCTCGCGTGAGGGCCATCATGCTGGCCGCGATGGTCGTGGCCGCCGTCATCGGCTGCCTCTTTTTAGGTCGCTACTTCGACCAGATCATGAACGAGCCCATCCGCCAGCAGCAAACGCTGCAGGAGAATCTGGCCCGCGAGGTCTCCTACGACTTCCCTTTGCTCTCGTCGCTCATGCCGCTTTCCGACGAGGAAATCATGACCGCGCTTACCGATGCCGGCTACACTTTATACGAGCGCACCCCCGTGGGCACCGACCCCGACGGCGGCTTCGAGGTCATCAAGCTGCCCGCCGACGTCTCCCTGGAAGAAGCGGGGCTCATGTACGTGCAGGGCATCGACAAGCTGTCGGCCGGCGACGCCGTGAAGCTTTTGAAGGGAGCCTGGACGCTCACCGTCTCGCGCAAGGCGGGCGACGACATGCGCCTGCGCTACGCCGATTTCGCCTCGGGCACCATTGAGAAGGCCGTCCAGGGGGCCATGCAGGTGGAGGGGCTGGAAAATGCCGAGGTCACCGACAGCGGCGTGGACGACTCGGGCAACACCTACCAGGCCGGCGTCGTGTCCACGGACAACGGCACCTACAACTGGCGCGTGTCGGTCATCGAGCTGGACGAGGTCTACGACATTTCGGGCCTGCCGAACACCGCCTTCTACGTCGGCATCCGATTCACCGCCCAGGCCTAGGAAAGACGCCCTGGCCGTCCCCGCAGATTACCGAAAGCCGCCGCCCGCGAAATCGGACGGCGGCTTTTTTGCGCTAGCCCTCGGCGCGCTCGGCGGCCGTATCCGGCTCGATATGCACGAGCACTTCCTTGATTTGAGGGAAGGCCGCGGCCACGACACCTTCCACCTTATCTCCCAGGTCATGGGCGGCAAGCACCGTCATCTGCGGATCGACGAGCACGTGCAGATCGCAGTAGACCTCAGCCTCGGTGCCCCGGGTGCGCACGGCATGGATCGACCGCACGCCATCCACCTTCTCCGCCGCACGGGCGATGTCGGCGGCGGGAATGCGCGCGTGGTCGGAAAGGGTGCGCAGCCCCGTGCGGAACACGCCCACTGCGGAGGCGAGGATGGCCACGGTCACGAGCAGCGCCATAATGGGGTCGGCCATGGGGAACCCAGCCACGACGAAGCCGAGGCCGACGATGACGCCGATGGAGACGAAAGCGTCGGAGAGCGTGTGGGCCGCATCCGCCGCGAGGATCTCGCTCTTGAGCCGCTTGCCCGCGCGGCGCTCGTACAAGGTCACGAACAGGTTCACCACGAGGGTTCCCACCATGACGATGAAGGACACGGGCGTCACCTGAGCCGTGTAGGTGCCGGCGACCAGCTTCTCCACAGCCGAGGAGCCTACTTCGAAGGCAGCGAAGAGGAGCAGCACGCCGATGGCGAGCGAACCGTAGGTCTCGAACTTGGAATGGCCGTAAGGGTGCCCCGCGTCGGCAGGACGCGCCGCCAAGCTGATGCCGACAAGCCCGATGACGTTGCCCAGCGAGTCGAATACCGAGTGGATGCCATCGGCCTGCATGGAGGCCGATCCCGACGCCAGACCGTAGAAGTACTTGGAGGCGGCCACCACCAGGTTCAAGACGAGAACGATCCAAAGAACCCTCTCCACCTGCCGCCCATGAGCCGTCTTGCCATCTGTCGTCATGCAAATCACCTCTTACTATTCAGAACCGGAGAAGAGCCCCGAAAGCGCCCAAGGAAGTCAGCGAGGTTCCGACAGGTGCCTGGAATTGCCCCGCCTTGGGGCCAAGTTGGCTTGGGCCAACGCCGTGCCCCAAACAAGGGGCACGGCCAGGTGCCTGTCGGAACCGCAGCATCGGCGAAATGAAAAGAGCCCTTACGGGCTCTTTTAATTTCTCTGGTGTCGGAGGCGGGATTTGAACCCGCACACCCGGTAAATGGGCACTAGCACCTCAAGCTAGCGTGTCTGCCGTTCCACCACTCCGACATGCTATTTGCAGCGACGATTATTCTAACAGAACTCCCGCGCGATGCAAGAAGAAATTTCCAATTACTGGGTAATGGTTCCGTGGGGGTAAATGATCATGAGAACCACCAGCGAGAGCAGGAACACGATAGCGCAGCCGATGGTGATGCGGTCGAGGTTCTTCTCGATGATGCTCGTGCCCGTCTGGGTAGAATACATGGAGCTCGCGATCATGTCCGAGATGCCCGTGCCCTTGCCCGAATGCATGAGAATGAAGATGATAAGGCCGACGCCGGACAGAACCAGCAGAACCAAGAAGACGATTACCAGGGGATTCAACGTGTCACGCTTCCTTTACGTTTCCAGTGTTTTGCGTACGCAAGTTGACTAGTATAGCCGATGCCGCCGGCGCCTTCAAGGGTCACGCGGCGGCATCGAAACGATTTCAAGCCAGAAGGCTCTCGCCGGTCATCTCGGACGGCTGCGGCAGGCCGATCATCGCCAGCAGCGTGGGCGCGATGTCGGCCAGGCACCCTTCTGCGCCGGAAAGGGCGAGGTCCGACCCGCTCGCGTCCACGAGCACGAGCGGCACCGGGTTGGTGGTGTGCGCGGTAAACGCGCCGCCGTCCTCGGCGATCATCTTGTCGGCGTTGCCGTGGTCGGCCGTGACCAGCGCCACGCCGCCCTTGCGCTCGATGGCGGCGAGCACGCGCCCCACGCCGGCATCCACCGCCTCTACAGCCGCGCGGGCCGCGTCCACGACGCCGGTATGCCCCACCATGTCGCAATTGGCAAAGTTCACGATGTACACATCGGCCTCATCGGCGTCAATGGCCGCTGCCAGGGTGTCGGCCACTTCGGGCTCGCTCATCTCCGGCTGCAGATCGTAGGTGGCCACCTTGGGGCTCGCGATGAGGCATCGGCTCTCCCCCGCCTTCTCGGCCTCGCGACCGCCATTCAAGAAGAAGGTGACATGGGCGTACTTCTCCGTCTCGGCGATGTGGTACTGGGTAAGCCCCGCGTCAGCCAGCACATCGGCCAGCACGTTTTCCGGGAACTCCTTGGGGAATGCCACAGCCGCCGGAATGTCTGGGTCGTACTCCGTAAGGCACACGAAATGCACGCTCGGCCACTTCTTGCGTTCAAAGCCGGCGAAGGCCGGATCGGTGATGGCGCGGGTGATCTCGCGGGCGCGGTCGGGGCGAAAGTTGAAGAAGATGACGGCATCCCCGTCGCGCATACCGCGGGCATCCAGGGCCACCGGCTCGACGAACTCGTCGGTCACCTCGCTTCCGTAGGAGGCCTCCATGGCAGCCACGGCAGCCAGGTCGCGGAAGGGCTCGGCGCAGACGACGGCATCGTAGGCTCGCTCCACGCGTTCCCAGCGATTATCGCGATCCATGGCGTAGTAGCGGCCCTCCACGGAGGCGATGGAAATCTCGCAGGGCGCGCCGTCCGGGGCCTTCGATGCGGCCCGCTCCAGATGATCTACGAGCTCGGCCATATAACCGGCCCCACTGGCGGGCGGCACGTCGCGGCCGTCCATGAAGCAGTGCACCATGATGCGCGGCACCCCGGCCGCCACGGCGGCGTCCACGAGCGCGTAGAGGTGCTCGTTGGAGGAGTGCACGCCGCCGTCGGAGAGCAGTCCCATGAGATGCAGCGCGGCTCCCTGCTTCTTGGCCGTCTCGAAGGCCGCGACGATCTCCGGATTTACGGCGATCGATCCGTCGCGGCAGGCGCGGTTGATGCGCGTGAGCTCCTGGAACACCACGCGCCCCGCACCGATGTTCAAATGCCCTACCTCCGAGTTGCCCATCTGCCCCTCGGGCAGGCCCACGGCCTCGCCGGAGGCCGCCAGGCGCGTGGTGGGCGCCTCGGCGAACAGGCGGTCGAGCACCGGTGTTGCGGCCAGCGAGATGGCGTTGCCGGGGCCCGGCTCGGCCAGGCCGAAGCCGTCCATGATGATGAGACAGGCGGGAAGGCGCAGCTCTTCGCGGGCCGGCGCCACAACAGGTCGTTCCATTTAGCAGGCTTCTTTCACGATCTGGATAAACGAATCGGCCTTGAGCGCCGCACCGCCGATAAGGCCGCCATCGATGTCGGGTTCGGCGAGGAGCAGCGCCGCGTTCCCCTCGTTCATCGAGCCGCCGTAGAGCACGCGCAGGCTCTCGGCCACCTCAGCGCCGAACATGTCCGACACGGTGGCGCGGATGGCGGCGCAGACCTCCTCGGCCTGCTCGGGCGTGGCCGTGCGACCCGTGCCGATGGCCCACACCGGCTCGTAGGCCACAACGGTACGGGCGGCGTCGGCCGCGTCCATGCCGGCATAGGCCGCGCGCACCTGGGCCGTGACGAAATCGAGGTAGGTGCCCCCGTCGCGCACGGACAGCGACTCGCCCACGCAGATGATGGGGGTGATGTCGGCCTCGATGAGCGCGCGGGCCTTCAAATTCACTTCCTCGTTGGTCTCGCCGAACAGATTGCGGCGCTCGGAATGGCCGACGATGCAGAAGGCGCAGCCGATGTTCTTGATCATGGCGATGGAAATCTCGCCGGTAAACGCGCCCTTGGGCTCCCAGTAGACGTTCTGGGCGCCCACGGCGATATCCACGCGGTCGAACTCGAAGACGCTCTTCACAGGCTTGAGATCCACAAACGGCGGGCAGACGGCCACGTCCACCAGCTCGAGCCAGTCGCGCTCCATGCGGTTGGAGATCTCCTGAGCGAGCACCACGGCCTCGGGGATGGTGTTGTTCATCTTCCAGTTGCCGGCAATGAGGTTCTTGCGGGGCATATTGCTTCCTTTCTAGCGAAGGGCCTCGACGCCGGGGAGCGCCTCGCCCTGGACGAGCTCCATGGAGGCACCGCCGCCCGTGGAGATGAAGGTCATCTTGTCAGCCAGGTCGAACTGGTTCACCGCGGCCACCGAGTCGCCGCCGCCGATGATGGTGTCAGCCTCCTCGTTGGCGGCCACGGCCTCGGCCACCGCCCGGGTGCCGGCCTCGAAGGAGGGCATCTCGAAGACGCCCATGGGGCCGTTCCAGAAGACGCTCTTGGCCATGCCGATGGCCTCGGCGTACAGCTCGGCCGTCTCCGGGCCGATATCGAGGCCCATCATGTCGTCGGGAATCTCGTCCACCGAGACGGTGGCGAGGTTGGCGTCGTTCGCGAAGGCATCGGCGCACACGACGTCCACGGGAAGCAGTAGCGACACGCCGCGGTCGGCGGCCTTCTTCATCATGTCGCCGGCGCGCTCGACCCAATCGGCCTCCATGAGCGAGGTACCCACGGATTTGCCCTGGGCCGCCAGGAACGTGAAGCACATGCCGCCGCCGATGATGAGGGTGTCGGCCTTCTCCAGCAGCGCGTCGATGACCTTGATCTTGTCGGAGACCTTCGAGCCGCCGAGAATGGCGACGAAGGGGCGGCGCGGCTCGTCGAGCATGCCCGTGAGCGTGGCCACCTCGCGCTCCATGAGATAGCCGGCATAGGAGGGCAGATAAGCCGCAACACCGGCCGTGGAGGCATGGGCGCGATGAGCCGTGCCGAAGGCGTCGTTCGCGTAGGCATCGGCGAGGTCTGCCAAGGCACGGGCGAACTCGGGGTCGTTCTTCTTCTCGCGCTTGTCGAAGCGGATGTTCTCCAGCAGCAGCACGTCACCGTCTTCCAGCGCGTCGACGGCTTCCTGAGCCGCAGGTCCGATAAGCTCGCGCGAGAGCACGATGTCGCGGCCGAGCAACTCCTGCAAACGGCGCGCGATGGGGCCCAAGCTGAAGGACTCCTCGAAGCCCTCCCCCGCCGGTCGGCCGCGGTGGCTCGTGAGGATCACTCGGGCGCCGTCGCCGACGAGCTTGTTGATGGTGGGCAGCGCCGCGCGGATGCGCGTATCGTCGGTCACGTTGCCGTCGGCGTCCACCGGCGCGTTGAAGTCGACGCGCACGAGCACCTTCTTGCCCGCGAAATTCTCGTCGTCAATAGTCTTGATATCCGCCATGTCGTTCCTTTCCCAAAGAGAAAACCCGGCTCATTAAGGGAACCGGGATTCTCAAAATACTAATTATTTTGCCTCACTGGTTCGCCCAAGGAAGTCAGCGAGGTTTCGACAGGTGCCTGGAATTGCCCCGCCTTGGGGCCAAGCGGCCTTCGTGCCGCGCCGTGCCCCAAACAAGGGGCAAGGCCAGGTGCCTGTCGGAACCGCAGCGTCGGCGATCTTGATTAAAATTCTTATTCCTCCGGAAGAAGAATTTTAACAAGATCCTTCACGCGGTTGGAATAGCCCCACTCGTTGTCGTACCAGGAGATGCACTTGACGAAGTTGCCCTCGCCGCCGAGCACCATGGTCAGCTGCGAGTCGAAGATGGAGGAGTGGTCGTTGCCCACGATGTCGATGGACACGATGGGATCCTCGGTGTACTCCAAGATGCCCTTCAAGGGACCCTCGGCCGCGGCCTTCATGGCGGCGTTGATCTCCTCGGCGGTCACGGACTTCTCCAGCTCCACCGTGAGGTCGACCATAGAGCCGTCGGGAGTGGGAACGCGGGTGGCGAAGCCGTCGAGACGGCCCTTGAGCTCGGGGAGCACGAGGGACACGGCACGGGCGGCACCGGTGGTGGTGGGGATCATAGACACGGCGGCAGCGCGGGCGCGGCGCAGATCCTTATGGGGAAGATCGAGGATCTTCTGGTCGTTGGTGTAGGAATGGATGGTGTTCATGTAGCCGCGCTTGATGCCGAAGTTCTCCAACAGCACCTTGGCGAAGGGAGCCAGGCAGTTGGTGGTGCAGGAGGCGTTCGAGATGATGTTGTGCACCTCGGGGTCGTACTGGTCGTCGTTGACGCCCATGACGATGGTGATGTCCTCGTCCTTAGCCGGGCAGGTAATGACGACCTTCTTGGCACCGGCATCCAGGTGCTTCTGCGCCAGCTCGCCGGTCTTGAAGATGCCGGTGGCCTCTACGACCACATCCACACCCAGCTCGCCCCAGGGCAGGTTCGCCGGATCGCGGTCGGAAAGCATGGTCACGTGCTTGCCATCCACCACCAAGCCGTCATCCGTCACTTCGATATCAAAATTGCGGATGCCGTGGATGGAGTCGTACTTCAGCAGGTGAGCAGCGGTGGCTTTGTCGCCCAAATCGTTGACGGCGATCACCTCGACCGCGGGATCGTCGGCCATGGCGCGGAAGACGAGGCGTCCGATGCGACCGAATCCGTTGATGCCTACCTTGGTTGTCATGCGTATCTCCTTTCACAAGATACTCGCGAAGCCCGATGGGCACGTATCAGCTGTTAGGCCTCTCACAAGTTTACTACGAAGCTAAGCGATTCCCACCACGATAAAGCCGACGGCCCCGAAAACCGTCCCGCCTGCACAAAAGCGAGCGCAACAACTTGCCGCCTATTTCCTCCAGTAAATTGACTCGGACACAACTTACTGGAGGAAATACAGCACAAGGGAGAAGTTAGAGAAGCCGTTTACCACCTCGATGGGGCTGCCGGCGCTACTCCCCCGCGTCCAGCTCGGCGGCCAGCTGCTCGAGGCGGCGGACGCGGTGGTAGACGGCGCTCTTGGAAAGAGGCGGCGTCGCCCGCTCGCCGAGCTCCTTCAGCGACGCCTCGGGGTAGGTGACCCGCAGGCGGATGAACTCCTGTAGCGCGGGGGGCAGGTCCTCCATGCCGTAGTGCTCCACCACGCGCCGGATGGCGTAGATTTGCTCCACGGCGGCGCTGGCGGCCTTCTGCTGGTTGGCCAGCTCGGCGTTGATCTGGCGGTTCACGTCGTTGCGCACCGACTTCACGACGCGCTCCTCCTCCATGGAAAGCGCCGCCTGGTGGGCGCCGGCGAAGGCGAGGAACTCCGTGATGGCGTTGCCGCTCTTCAGGTAGACCATGTACGAGCTGCGCCGTGCCATGATGCGGGCCGTGATGTCCTTGCGGGCCATGAGCTCCACGAGTCCCTCGGCCAGCGCCTCGGATTCCACGGTGATTTCAAAGTGAAAGTCGCTTTTGGGGTTCGAGATAAAGCCGCTGCCCAAAAAGGCGCCGCGCAGGTAGGCCGCCGCGCAGCAGGGCTTGGCCACAAGCGATTCCTTGATACCCATCTCCAGGCCGCCCTCGGCCGAGAGCACCCCCATGTCGCGCAAGGCATCGGCCAGATGGGGCTGGGCCGGCACCTCGATGAGATAGTTCGGTGTCTTGTGCAGCACCGAACGGCGCATGGTGAGGTTCGTCTTCAACGAATAGATGCCGTGCAAAAGCCGCACGACGAGCCGCGCCGAGGCCGGCGCGTCCGTGGCGATCTCCACCCGGTAGCGGGCCGGTCCGCTCACGAACAGCGTCCCCTCGATGCGCACCAGCGCCGCGAGCGTCGCCTTCTCGCACTGCGGACAGGCGGGCACGACCCGGGCCAGCTCGTCTTTCACCTCGGACGTGAACGACATGGCCTAGCTCCGGCGCGCCCGCGAGAGCTTGATGACGTTCTGGAAGGCATCGCGCAGCGCGAAGGGCGAGTGCCACGTGGGCTGCTCGGCGTCCACGAGGTTGCGGCTGATGACGATGGGACCGCGGGACTGGATGGCGAGCATATCGGCGTAGGAGATGGAGATGGGACGCACCCCCTTGATGAGCTGGTCGTCGTTCAAGTCGCTCGTGGAAGCGTGCTCCAGCTCGGCCCCGGAGATGGCCGCGAAGCTGCCCGTGGCGGGGCTTTCGGCGCGCAGAGGCACCTTCGAGTGCACGAGCATGTAGTCGATGAGCCCCTCCATGCCGTGGGCCGTCAGCGCCTCGAAGTGCTCGCGGGCCGTCAGCCCCCACGTCTCCCCTTGCACGTCGGCCAGGGCGCACACGAATAGCACGCGGCCCCGAGAGGCGCGGATGGCCTCGACGACGCCGGGGATGAGCAGGTTCGGGATGATGGAGGTGAACAGCGACCCCGGGCCCAGCACGATGAGGTCGGCCTCGCGGATGGCCTGAAGCGCCGGCTCGTAAGGGCGCGGCGGCCGGCCGTCCTCGGCGGAGAGCCACACCTGCGCAAGCGCCGTCTTGGAATGGCAGGCCACGGCCTGACCGTCCAGAATGCGCCCGTCCTGGGTCTGGGCCGACAACACCACGTGGTCCAACGTCGAGGGATACACGTGCCCCTGGGCGTCCACCAGCTTCTCGCAGATGGCGATGGCCTCGGGAAACGACCCCGTCGCATCTTCCAGCGCGGCCAGAAGGAGGTTGCCCAGAGCATGGTCGCGGGCCACGGCGAAGCGGTACTTGAGCGCCCGCACAAGCGGGTCGGCGGGATCCTTCGCAAAGGCCACGAGGCACTTGCGGATGTCGCCGGGCGGCGTGACGTCGGCCTCCTCGCGCAAAACACCGGTGCTGCCGCCGTCGTCGGCCATGGCCACGACGGCGCTCGTCTGCACGCCTAAGGAGAGCAGCGTCCGGATGGAGACCGGAGCGCCGGTGCCCCCGCCGATGACCACCGCCTTCAGTGCGCGGGCGTCCTCATCCAAAGGCCGCAGGTTCGGAAGCGCGCTGCGCAGGGCCGAGAACGCCGCCGTGGCCGCCGGATCAACGCGGAAGGCCTCGGTGCTCTTCTTTATGCCGGCCACCTTCTACGCTTCCTTTCCGCCGCCGGCACGGGCGTCCAGCACGTTGTCGCTCTCGCGCTGCACGTCGTGACCGCGCTCGGCCAGACGCAGATCGCGATGGGCAACGCTCACCCGATAGCCCTTCGACTTCAGGTAATCGCCCGTGGCCTCGGCAAGCGCCACCGACCGGTGCTGGCCGCCGGTGCAGCCCACGCCGATGGCCAGCTGCTGCTTGCCCTCGGCGACGTACCCCGGCATGACGACGTCCAAAAGGTCGTGCCACTTCTGCTCGAACTCGATGGTCTCCTCGCGCATGCGCACGAAGTCGCGCACCGGGGCGTCCAGCCCCGTCAGCGGCCGCAGTTCCGGATCGTAATAGGGGTTCGGCAGGAAGCGCACGTCCATGACGAGATCCGCATCGTAGGGGGCGCCGTGCTTGAAGCCGAAGGAGTACACGGTGACCGCAAGCCCCTTGCGCTCGCTGCCCGTGGCGAAGAGCCCCCGGATGGTGCTGCGCAGCTTCTGGGGCAGCATATCGGTGGTGTCGATGACGTAGTCGGCGCGGTCGCGAAGGCCCATGAGCATGAGCCGCTCGCGCTGGATGCCCTGCCAGATGGTGGTGCCGTCGGTGCACAGCGGATGCCGGCGGCGGCTCGACTTGTAACGGGCGATGAGCTTGTCGTCGGCGGCATCGAGGAACAGCGTCTTGTAGGAGACGCCGGCCTCTCGCATGGAGGAAAGCTCGGCCTCCAGATCGCCGAAGAAGTCGCCGTTGCGCGAGTCGCAGACCACGGCCAGACGACGCCGGCCGCCCTCGTGCTCGGTACTCTCGTTCACGCGCACGAGCTCGGCGAGCAGGCTCGAAGGCAAGTTGTCCACGCAGTAGTAGCCCAAATCCTCGAAGACGTGCATGGCTTCCGTGCGCCCGGCGCCGGACATGCCCGTCACGATGACGAAGTCGGGCATCTGAGCCTCTTCCATTACCTCCTCGGCCACAAAGGCCTCCTTTCCTGAAAGGATCGCTCTTCTTCACAGAGGCTTTCCGTTTGTCTGAACGAGCTCTCCGTAGGGGGCGATCTTGGTCGCCCCTCATAAGCATGGCTATCCCGCTCGGAAGGGCAGACCAAGGTCTGCCCCTACGGGATGGTGTTCGCCAGGACGCTATCGGCCAGCTGTTCTTCCTTCTCTTCTTTCCGCTCATTATACTGCGCGAGAACGCGCACCAGCTCCTCGGCCACCTCTTCGGGGATGACCTTGGCGGCCTTGATGTCCTCGAGGCTCGCGGCCTTCAGGTTCTTGAACGACTTGAAGTGCTTCATCAGCGCCTTCTTTCGCACGGGCCCCAGACCCGCCACGTCGTCCAGAATACTCGCCGTCATACCCTTGCCGCGCAGCTCGCGGTGGAAGGTGATGGCGAAGCGGTGGGCCTCGTCGCGCACCTGCTTCACCAGGTACAGCGACGCCGAGCCTGAGGGCAGCACCACCGGTCCCGTGTCCTGCCAAGGCACGAACAGCTCCTCGTCGCGCTTGGCCAGACCGCAAATGGCGATGTCGTCGATCCCCATCTCCTCGAACATGGCGAGCGCCGCCGTCAGCTGCGGCTTTCCGCCGTCCAGGATGATGAGGTCCGGCTTGCTGCCGAAGCGCTCGTCGCTCAAACGTTCCGGCGCGTAGCGGCGCCGCATCACCTCCTGCATGGAGAGGAAGTCGTTGGCCTCGTCGAGCGGCGTCTTTATCTTGAAGCGGCGGTACTGGTTCTTGTCCGGCTTTCCGCCGGTGAACACCACCATGGAGGCCACCGTGTAGGAGCCGTGGATGGTGGAGATGTCGAAGCACTCGATGCGCATGGGCGGCGCGTCCAAGGCCAGGGCGCTCTCCAGCTGCAGAAGGGCGTTGTTGATGCGCTTGTCGTCGTAGTTCGTGCGCACCTTGTAGCGCATGAGAACGTGGCGCGCGTTGGTCTCGGCCATGGTCAGAAGGTCGGCCTTCTCCCCCTTCTGCGGGGCGCAGAAGCGCACCTTGGCGCCGTGGGCCGAGTCGAGCTTGCCCGTGAGCCATTCCCCCATGGCCTCGGCGTCCTCGGGCAGTGCGCGCACGATCACCTCGCGCGGGATGGAGGTGGTGGTGTCGTAGTAGCGCATGAGGAAGTTGCGCAGCAGATCCTGATCGGGCACGTCGGTGCCACGGTTCAAGACGAACTCGTTGGCGTTCACGATGCGTCCCTCGCGGATGACGAGCACGTTCACCCCGGCCACGGTCTCCTCGCGGAAGAACCCGACGACGTCGGCGGACAGGTCGCGCGAGGACACGGCGTGCTGCTTGTCGGCGAGCGAGTTGATGGTGTCGATGCGCGCCTTCAGCCGTCCCGCCCGCTCGAAGTCGAGCTCTTCGGCGGCCTCCTGCATTTCCGCCGTCAGCTCGTCGACGAACTCGCGGTGGTTGCCGGCGAGGAAGCGCTCGATGCGCCGCACGTTCTGGGCGTACTCCTCGGGCGTAATGGCCCCGCAACAGGCGCCGGGGCCGAGGCCCACGTGGCAGTCGAAACAGGGACGCGCATCGCGCTTCAAGAAAGCGAGCGGGTCCTTCTCCAGCGCGCGCGTGAGTCCCCGCCAGTCGGCGCAGGTGGCGGCGCACAGGGGCACCACACGCCGGGCGATGTCGATCATCTCCCGGGCGGCGCGGGCGTCAGTGAAAGGACCGAAGTACTTCGTGTCGGACTTGTGTTTCTCGCGAGTGTACTTGATGGCCGGGAACACATCGCCTTTGGTGAGCGCGATGAAGGGGTAGCTCTTGTTGTCCTTGAAGTCCGCATTGAAAAACGGGCTGTACTGGTTGATGAGGTTCTTCTCCAGCACGAGCGCCTCGTGCTCGTTGTCGACGACGAGGTAGTCGAAGGAGTCGATGGCCTCCACGAGCAAGGGAATCTTCGCGCGATCGTCCTGGAAGTTCACGTACTGGCGCATGCGCGCCCGCAGCTGCTTGGCCTTGCCGACGTAGATGACCTCGCCGGCGGCGTCTTTCCACAGGTACACGCCGGGCTCGGTGGGCACCGCCTCCAGCTCGCGCTTGATGCGCGCGAGCTTCTGCTGCTGGGTCTCGCGGGAGCGACCGGGCTTGGCGCGACCGCCTTCGCCCACGGCTTCCGCGACGGCTGCCTCCGCGACCGCTCCCATGGCGGCCGCGTCGTCGACGACGTCCATGGCGGCCGCCTCGCCTTCGCCGTCCGCCCAGACTGCCTCCGCGACGGCCTCGTCAACAGCGTTGCCCGCGGCTTCATGATCGCGCACGGCGCGGGCGAGCGTCGGCCTCATGCGGCCCTCGCGCTCCAACTCGTCGGGGTATTCGTTTTCCCAGGAAATTCGTTCTTTACTCATGGGTGCAGTATACCCGCAGATTCCAGCCTGTGTCCTTCCAGACGATTTCTCACCCATTTTTTCGCCAAAATTTCGAGTTGTTAGCATTGATGAGATCGCTTATGGCGTTCTTCGAGCTTCGCTGAAAGAATTTGCCTCATCGACTATTCGTTTATCGATAGTTTCAGCCTTCTTGTGGAATTGGTGGGATAGCGGGAGGCCATTCGCAATGCTAACAACTCGAAAATTATGGCCCGAATTGCCATGGAGATTTTCCCGAGACGGGCGGGACGTTCCGTTCCGTCCAAAGCGAAGCAGCTCCAGCCGTGGTAAGTTGTTGTTTTACTCTTGAACCGGAGGGGTTATTTGAATAGGGAACGAACTGAAACCAGCTCGGGCGCCACGGGGCGGCCGCGGGCAATGGACGCGCTGCGACGCAGCGTCTTCTTCGCGCTCGCCGTCGTTTTGGGCTTTCTGCTCCTCGAGCTGCCGTGGAACGGCGATGTCTTCGCCATTCCCCAGCGCTACGTCATCGACAACCTGCTCATCCTGGGGCTGGGCTGCGCCATCACTTTTCTGGCGGGACAGCGCACCCGCGCATCGCTCGCCGCGTTCGTGGGACTGTGCCTTATGTGGGGCACCGCCAACTTCTTCATCATCGCCTTCAAGGGGCAGCCCATCGTGCCGGCGGATCTGTTCGCCCTCGGCACCGCCGCCTCGGTGGCCGGCGGTTACAGCCTGTTTCTCACCGGTCGCCTCGCGTTCTGCTGGGCGCTGTTCGCCGCCTATTGCATCGCCCTGGCGAAGCTGTGCCCCCAACGAAAGCGCGCCCGCTGGGACATTGCCGCCAACATGCTGGCGGCGGCCCTGCTGGTGTGCCTCGGCGCCATGCAGTACCAGGCCATCGATATCAAGAAGGACTGCGAGGTGACTGTGGACGTATGGGACGTGCGCGGCTCCTACGCCACCCAGGGCACCGCGCTCTGCTTCCTCTCGCGGGCCCAAGAGCTGACGCCCAAGCCTCCGGAGGGCTACTCCGCCGAGGCCGTGGACGCCATCCTGGCCCCCTTCGCCGAGGATCCGCTGACGGGAACGGACGGCACGGTGGCAGAGTCCCCCTCGCCCGACACAACGGGCAACCAAAACTCAACGGCGCCCACCACTGGCGATGCAGCGCCGGAACAGCCCGAAGCACTCCCCTACGACGGCCCCAACGTCATCGCCATCATGAACGAGACGTTCTCCGATCTCTCCGAATACCCCGGCCTTGAGGGAACAAACGCCGCGCCGACGTTCTTCCACGAGGTGGCCAACGATTCCCTGGCCGCGGGCGACGTGTACGTCTCGGCCATGGGCGGGGGCACCTGCAACAGCGAGTTCGAGTTCCTCACCGGCGCCTCCATGGGCAACATGGGCGGCGGCGTGTACCCCTACGTGCTCTACGATTTGGAAGGGGTGGACAACCTCGCCTCCTACTTCCGCAGCCTGGGGTACGGCACCCATGCGATTCACCCGGCCGAGGCGGCCAACTGGCGGCGCGACCGCATCTACGAGCAGCTCGGATTCGACGCGTTCGACGACATCACCACCATGGAAGACGCCGACACCTTCCGCGACCTCGTCACGGATCGCACCACCTACGAGCGCGTGCTGGAGAAGATCGACGAGGGAGAGGGGCCCCAGTTCGTCTTCGATGTCACCATCCAGAACCACGGCGGATACGACACGGGGCTCGTTCCCGCCGCTGATGCCGTGCATCTGGAATCGGACGAGGTGGAAAACCCCGAGGTGGACGAGTTTCTGGCGGCCATCCGGCGCTCGGATGAGGATCTGCGCTGGCTCGTGGACGAGCTGAACGCGCGGAACGAGCCCACCATCGTCGTGTTCTTCGGCGACCACCAACCCGGCTTCGCCGACTGGCTCTTCGAGGAGACCTTCGGCAAGCCCGTGGAGGACGCCGGCTTGGAAGAGGTGCAGGCACGCTACCGGACGCCCTATTTCATTTGGGCGAACGGCGCGGCCCGCGGGAAGTACGGGGACACGCTCACGCGCATCGAGGACGCCGACATCACGAGCTTGAACTATCTTTCAAACCTGCTTCTCGATGCAACGGGGCTGCCCCGCGACTCACGAGCCCTGTACCGCTCGGCCCTGCGCCAGGCGCTGCCCGCCGTGAACCTGAACGGCTACCGGGATGCCGAGGGAGCGTGGCACTGGTTCGGCGAGACCGTGGAAACCGACGCCCAGCAGAGAGCCGAGGACGCCCTGAAGTCCTACGCCATCGTCCAATACGACCAGCTCTTCAAAGACCGCTCGAACCGATAGGCTCGCTCCCGGCTCGACCCGATTTCGCTACAAATTCTCCCGGACCCAGGCTATGTTGGACTGGACAGTGGCGATGAGCTCGTCGGTGCTCTCGAAGGCGCGCATGGGGCGCAGCCATTCGATGAACTCCACCTCGATGTCCTGGCCGTAGATGTCCTCATCGAAATCGAGGAGGTGCACCTCAATGTTCTCCTTAGCCGTGTCGGCGAAGGTAGCGGGAACGCCCACGTTCACGGCCGCCTTGTAGCGGGCGCCTTCCACTACGGCATAGCAGGCGTACACCCCCTCGCCGACGGCGAGAAGCATGGGCGGCACCTCCAGATTCGCCGTGGCGAAGCCGAAGTCGCGACCCTCGCCGCGGCCCGGGCGCACGAGGCCCGAAAGCTCGTAGGGGCGCCCCAGAAGGTCGGCCGCCTCGCGGGCCCGGCCCTCGGACAGAAGGCCGCGGATGCGCGTGGCCGTCACGGGGCGGCCGCCCTCGGAGAGGAGCTCGTGGCCGTGCACCTCCATGCCGCGCTCGGCGCCCCACACGCGCAAGCTCTCCACATTGCCCGCGGCCTTGCGACCGAAATGGAAATCGCTGCCGATGTGGATGTGGCTCGGCACGCCGCCGCCGAAGCAGGCGTCGAGGAAGTCCTCGGGGCTCTGGGCCGCGAACTCGCGGGAGAACGGCAGCACCACGACCGCGTCCACATCCAGCTCGGCCAGCTTGGCGATGCGCGCCTCGTTGGTCATGAGCTTCTTCAGCCGATCAGCCGCGAACACCTCGTCGGGATCGATGTCGAAGGTGATGACGGCGCTCGCGCGCCCCTCTTCGCGGGCCGTGTTCACCGCCTCGCCGATGATGAAGCGGTGCCCCTCGTGGACGCCGTCGAAGACGCCGAAGGCCACCGAGGCGCGATCGAGCAGGGCCTCGTCGAAGGCGGGATCGTTCCTAGAGATCACTGCAGCCACGAGAAACTCCTATCGGGAACACGCAGCGGGGGGCGAAGCGCCCCTTATCGCTCTGATACTCGTATAATGCCACGATGCGGTTGTCGGCCACAAGGGCCACGACCTCGCCATTTTGCGGCGGCTCGCAGCTGGGGCGCACCCCGGCCGTGCAGGCGCACAGCTCCGCCGCCGGGTCGACGCTGCGGCGCTCGAAGAGCTCCACGGCGCGCCCGTTCAGCGGGTTGCCGTTGCGCACCCGCGCCGCGGCGGCATCGTCGAGGTAGATGAAGCGCATGCCGAGCACCTTCAGCGGATCCAGGGCGGCGCGCTCCCCCATCTCCTCCAAGACCTCCAGCGTCACGCAGTCGGCGATGCCGATCGCGCCGGCCGCCGTGCGGCGCAGCGCCCCCACATGGGCGGGGCACCCCAGGCTGTTGCCGATGTCACGGGCGAGTGCGCGAATATAGGTGCCCTTCGACACCTTGAAGGCGATGTCCCAGCGGGCCGGTTCCGTGCCGTCGGCGCCCCCGATGCCCAGAAGCTCGGCGGAGTACACCTCGATGTCGCGCGGCGCCAGATCGATAACGCGCCCCTTGCGAGCCGCATCGCAGGCCTTGGTTCCCCCCACCTTGATGGCCGAGTACACCGGCGGCAGCTGCTTGGACTTCCCCACCAAACCGCCCACGAAAACGCTGGCGAAGAACGGGTCGAACACCTCATCGGGCACAACGCCCGTGCGGATGACCTCGCCGTCGCAGTCGTCGGTATCGGTGGCGGCGCCAAAGACGACTGAGACCACGTAGGACTTGTCGTGGCCGGTGAGGAACTGATCGAGCCGGGTGGCCGGCCCCACGCACAGAGGCAGCACCCCCGAGGCGAGTGGATCTAAAGTGCCCGTGTGCCCGATGCGCTTCTCGCCGAAGATGCGCCGGGCGCGGCTCACCACGTCGTGGGAGGTCATACCGCTCGGCTTATCCACGGCCAGCACGAGGCACAGATCGGTCGTCCCCCGCTTCACAGACGCTCCTCCGGCAAGGTCGGGCTCTCGATGCCCAAACGGCGCGCGACGGTCTTCACGGCCCCGCGCAAATCGTCGTGAATGGTAAATCCAGCCGCGGCCTTATGTCCGCCGCCGCCGAACTCGCCGGCGATGGCGGCCACGTCGGTGTCGTCCTTGGAACGGAAGCTGCCGCGCACCTCTCCGTCCTGCTCCCGCAGCATGCAGGCAACGCGCACGCCGCGCAGGGAGCGCAAAAGATCGATCATGGGCTCGGCATCGGCCTTCACGGCCCCGCACTCGGCGAAATCGGCGAGCGAGAGCCACGAGAGCACCGCCTCGCCGTCGCCGGACAGGCTCATATGGCCCACCGTGCGCCCCTCCAGCTCGATAGAGGCGAGACTGCGGTTCTGATAGAACTCCCGGGCGATATCCCCGGGCCGCGCGCCGGCGGCCACCATCTCGGCCGCGCCCTTGAACGCGGCAGCGTCGGTGTTGCCGTGCTGGAAACGGCCGGTGTCGGTCATAAGACCGGTGTAGCAGCAGGTGGCGATGAGGCGCTCGCGATCGGCGCCCAAAAGCGACGCCAGCTCCCAGATGAGCAGCGACGTGGAGGCGGCGTCCGGATCGGTGTAGCTGAGGTCGCCCATGGCCCGGGGCACCGCATGATGATCCACCGTAACGGTGAAGGGCGCCGCCTCGTGCAGGCGCGCCCCGTCGCCGAGTCGCTCCGGCGTGGGCACGTCCACGGCGATGAAGCACTCGCAGGGCCCTTCGAAGCCCGCAGCGGGAACGAGCCCGTCGGCCCCGGGCAGAAACATGAGGTCGCTCGGCGGCTCCTCGCCGCGGGCGAGAACGCACGCGACCTCCTTGCCCAATTGCCGCAGGGCCCAGGCGAGCCCCAGAGCCGAGCCAAGGCAATCGCCGTCGGGGCTCACATGGCCTCCGATGACGAAGTGGTCGCGCTCGGCGAGCGCGGAGGCGATCTCGGAAAGCGTCGTGTTGGTCTGGGGCGTCACCGTCATGAAACTAGTACTCCCGATCTTCCCCGATGGTCTCCTCCTCGATGCGCTTCTCCTGATGCTCGCGCTCAGAATTCAGCGCCTGGGAGATGGCCTCTGCCTGATCGACAGACGTGTCCACGTAGAAGCGCAGCTCCGGCGCTACGCGCCAGGAGAGCTTCTTGGCCATGAGAGAACGGATGTGGCCCGCGGCGGCCTCGAAGGCGGCCTGGGCGCCGGCGTAGCGCTCGGGGTCGGTGGTGTAGTAGACGTTGCAGACGGAACGGTCGTAGCTGACCTCACAGCCGGTGATGGTGACCAAATGGAGGCGCGGATCGGACACGTCGAACAGAAGGATGCTCGCGATCACCTCGCGGGCCTGCTCGTTGACCTTGCGGTTGGAAGCGCTCTGCTTCATGACGTCATCTCCTCAATCGAGGCGGACAGATAGTTTTAGTATAGAGTTGAAACCAAGAGCCATGCACCAGTCGTGGAAAACTAAGCAAAACTGTAACGGTAGGCGTCGAGGAAGCCCCGTGTCCCCGCGCGCAGGTTGCGCAGCGAACGGAACAGCCCAGTGGACTGTTCCGCCGAGCGAGCCATTGCTTGAGCACGGGGATGCGGGGCTTCCTCGACGCCGGACAGTCGAGTTACTCCGTGCGCTCGACCTCTTTCACCTGGTAGCCCTCGATGGTGTCGCCCACCTTCAGGTCCTGGAACTTCTCGATGCCGATGCCGCACTCGTAGCCCTGCTTCACGGACTTCACGTCGTCCTTGAAGCGGCGCAGCGACGCCATGTGGCCCTCGAAGATGACCGTGCCGTCGCGCACGATGCGCACCTTGTCGTCGCGGTGGATCTCGCCTTCCACGACGTAGCAGCCGGCGATGGTGCCCACCTTCGGCACCTTGAAGGTCTCGCGCACCTCGGCGATGCCGGTGTCCTCTTCCACGATATCCGGCGACAGAAGACCCACGCGCGCGGCGTTGATGTCCTCGATGGCCTGATAGATGACGCGGTACAGGCGGATGTCCACCTTCTCCTTCTCGGCCTGCTGGCGACTCTTGCCCGTGGGACGGACGTTGAAGCCGATGATGATGGCATCGGAGGCGGCGGCCAGGGTGACGTCGGTCTCGGTGATGCCGCCCACGGCCGAGTGCACGATGTTGATGCGCACCTCGGACTGATCCATCTTGTCGAAGGCGTCGCGCAGAGCCTCGATGGAGCCCTGGACGTCGGCCTTCACGATGAGGTTCAGATCGGTGGTCTTGCCGTCCTCGATGCGGCTGAACAGGTCGTCCAGGCTCATGTGGCTCTTGGTCTCCTGGGCGGCCAGGCGGGCGCGCAGCGCGCGCTCCTCGGCCAGCTTGCGGGCATCGCGCTCGTCCTCGAAGACGCGGAACTCGTCGCCGGCGGTGGGCACCGAGTTCAGGCCCAGGATCTCCACCGGGTCGGCGGGCTTCGCCTCGGCGACGTGCTCGCCGCGCGGGTTCACCAGAGCGCGCACGCGGCCGTAGCTCGTGCCGGCCACCACGACGTCGCCGGTGTGCAGGGTGCCGCGCTGGATGAGCACCGTGGCCACGGGGCCCCGGCCCTTGTCCAGGTTCGCCTCGATGACGAAGCCGGAGGCAGAAGCGTCAGGGTTGGCCTTCAGCTCCAGCACGTCGGCCTGCAGGATGATGGTCTCCAGCAAGTCGTCGATGTGCAGCTTCTTCTTGGCCGACACCTCGACGAACATGTTGGAGCCGCCCCACTCCTCGGGGATGACGCCGTACTCGGTGAGCTCCTGGCGCACGCGGTCGGGATTGGCGCCGGGCTTGTCGATCTTGTTCACGGCCACGACGATGGGCACCTCGGCGGCCTTGGCGTGGTTGATGGCCTCGATGGTCTGCGGCATGACGCCGTCGTCGGCGGCCACCACAAGCACGATGACGTCGGTGACCTGGGCGCCGCGGGCGCGCATGGCGGTGAAGGCCTCATGGCCCGGGGTGTCGATGAAGGTGATCTGGCGGTCGCCGATGTTCACCACGGAAGCGCCGATGTGCTGGGTGATGCCGCCGGCCTCGCTGGCCACCACGCCGGTATCGCGGATGGCGTCCAGAAGCGAGGTCTTGCCGTGGTCGACATGGCCCATGACGGTGACCACGGGGGGACGCGGCTTCAAATCGGCCTCGGAGTCGTTGTACACCACGGCGTACTCCTCCTCCGGCGACACGACGCGCACCTTGCGGCCCATGTCGTCGGCGATGAGCTCCATGGTCTCGTCGCTCATGGTCTGGGTGAGCGTGAGCACCTGGCCGAGCATGAACAGGCGCTTGATGACGTCATTGGGCTGCACGCCCAGAAGCTCGGCGAACTTGGCCACCGACGCGCCCTGCGGGATCTCCACCACGGAGTCGTCCAGCACCAGCGTCGGGTCAAGACCACGCTCGATGGCCTCGAGCTCGGCGCGCTCGCGGGCCTCGGCCTCGCGCTTCTCCTTGCGCTTCTTGCGGCGGCCCTCCCCCTCGTGGGTGTTGGCCGCGGCCACGGCGGCGCGGGCCTCGGCGAGCACCTTGTCGCGCTGCAGCTTCTCGGCCTGCACAGCCATCTGGGCATAGCGGTCCTCGCCGGCGGTCATCTGGGCCTCGAGCTCGGGCACCACCTGGTGAGCCCCGCCCTTCTTGCCCTTCTTGCCGCCGCGGGGGGCGCGGGTGTCGGCTTGGGCGCTCTTGGCCGCTTCCATGCGCTGCTTCTCGGCCTCGATCTGCGAGAGCAGCGAGTCGAAGTTGTTCTTGGGACGGGACGGCGCGGGAGCCGGAGCCGGACGGGCCGGCGCCGGGGCGGGCGCGGCCTTCGCGGGCTTCTTGTGGCCGCGGCGCAAGGCCTCCTCCACGGCGCGCTTCTTGGCCACCTCGGCGGCCGCCTTCTCGGCGCGGGCGCGGGCCCGGGCCTCCTGGCGCTCGCGCTCGACGCGCTCCTTCTCCGAGGCGATCTGCTGCTCGAGGCTCGCGAAGGCGGAGGGCTGCTTGGGCGCCTGCTTGCGCGCCGGGTGCTCCTCGCCCTCGGCGTCGTCGTCGGAGCGCGACCCCTCGCGGCGGGCGCGGGCGGCCTCGCGCTCGGCGAGCTCCTTCTCGCGCGCGGCCTTGCGCTCGGCCTCCTCCTCGGCGCGCTTGCGCTCGGCCTCCTCCTGCTCGGCGGCCAGCGCCGCGGCCTCCTCGGCCTCGAGGGCGCCGGCGCGGGCGCGGATCTCCGGCTCCAGGTTCTTGCGAATCTTGTCAACGTAGGCGTCGTTGAGCATGCTCGCATGGGACTTCGCCGGTATCTTCATTTCTTTCAGGCGATCGAGCAGATCCCCGCTCGACATATCGAATTCCTTCGCCAACTCGTGTACGCGCATGCTGGCCATATATCACTCCTCATTCTTTCCCGGTGCCTCGGCGAGGGCAAGCTCGCGAAGAACGCGCTCGTAATCTTCGTCGGTCACTTTGCAGCGCAGGGCGCGCTCAAGCTTCCTGGTCTTTCTCGCCGCGGCGAGGCAGTCCTCAGAGCAGACGTAGGCGCCGCGGCCGGCGAGGCGGCCCGTAGGGTCGAAGCTCACAAGGCCCTCGCCGTTGCGCACGATGCGGCGAAGCGCGCCCTTCCCAAGGGTCGCGCCGCAACCGATGCAGGTGCGCTGGCGCTTTGTCGTCTGTGCTGCCATCAGGTTCTACCCCTTAGGCCTCTGCCTCGGCATCGGCATGGACGCCGCAGTACTGGCTGTTCGGTCGGGCGTGGTTGCGGCAGCGGTTGCCGTCCTCGTCGACGAAGATGCAGAAGCCGTCGTCCTCCTCCACCTCGTCGTCCATCTCGACATCGACCAAAGACGCGCCCTGGAAGCTCTGGGGCTTGATGTCGATGTGCCAGCCGGTGAGGCGGGCGGCCAAGCGCGCGTTCTGTCCCTCCTTGCCGATGGCCAGCGACAGCTGGTCGTCGGGCACGATGACCGTGGCGTAGTTGTTGTCCTCGTCGATGCTCACGTGGCTCACCTTCGCCGGCGACAGGGCGTTGGCCACGTAGACCGCCGGGTCGGGGCTCCACTGGATGACGTCGACGCGCTCGTTGCGCAGCTCCTCGACCACCATGCGGACGCGGGAGCCCTTCGGCCCCACGCAGGCGCCCACCGGATCCAGGTTCGCCTCGCGGGAGAACACGGCCACCTTGGAACGGGCGCCGGGCTCGCGGGCCACGGACTTGATCTCCACGACCCCCTCGTAAATCTCCGGCACCTCAATCTCGAAGAGACGGCGGATGAGGTCGGGGTGGGTGCGGGAGACGACGATGGCCGGACGCGCCTGCTCGCCGCGGGCGCGGGGCGCGTCGGCGTTGGGGTTGCGCACCTCGATGATGAGCACTTTCAAGCGCTGGTTGTGGCGGTAGTGCTCGTTGGCCGGGCGCTCGTTGCGCTCGCCCGGGTTACGCTTGGCGTCGTAATGGGGCAGCTCCGCCTCGACGCCCTCGCGGATCTTGATGATGGTGAAGTCCGGCGTGCCCTGCAGCACGGTGCCCGTGACCAAATCGCCCACGCGGCCGCGGAACTCGTCGTAGATGGACTGGCGCCCGGCCTCGCGCACGAGCGACGAGATGACGCCCTTGGCGTTCTGGGCGGCGATGCGGCTCACGTCGTCGGGGGTAACGTCGCGCTCCTCGAACTCGCTGTACTCGCCGGTCTCCTCGTCGGGCTCGCCCACGGGCACGAGCTCGTAGACGTAGATCTTGCCGGTCTGGCGGTCGATGGTCACGCGCGCGTCCCATTCCAGATCGAGGATGCGCTCGTAGCTCTTCGCCAGGGACTGCTCCAAGCGCTCGATGAGGTAGAACTCGTCGATCTTGCGCTCGTGGGCCAGTGCCTGCAAGGCCTCGATCAGTTCTGAAGTTGCCACGTATCTAATCCTTTCCCTAGGCGCTGAAGTCGATGGTGCCCTTAACGCGGGCCTTTTTGATGTTGTCGTACGGAATGCGGAAGGTGCCGGCGCCGTCTGCGGCCACCATGACGCAGCCGTCCTCAAAGCCGAGAAGCTCGCCGGTAAACGAGCTGCGGCCGTCGATGGGGCCGGTCGTCTTCACCGTCACCGTCTCGCCGGCGAAGCGCGCGAAATGCTCCGGCGTGCGCAGCGGCCGGTCGATGCCCGGAGAGGACACCTCCAGCATGTAGGCCCCGGGGAACGGGTCCAGCTCGTCCATGACGTCCCCGACCCAGGCCTGAGTGCGGGCCAGCTCGTCGAAGCTGATGCCGCCGGCCGCATCGATGTAGACGCGGATGGTCGGCGCCTTCTTCGAGCCGACGATCTCCAGCGTGACGATCTCGACGCCCTCGGAGGCCGCTCGGGGCTCCAGGGCGGAAAGAAGCGATTTCTCCTTGGCCGTCAGCACCTCGTCTGCCTCCTTTTCCGTTGCCTACGCTCCCATACTTTCCGGGCCGCAAAAAGCCCCCTACAACAAAAGAAAGCGGGAAAAGTCCCACTTTCTCCAGAAGCGAAAGTATGTCCGTGCAGCCGATCTGCACAGCAGCCGTATTTATACCACAACGGGTCGCGCTTTGCCAGCCTCCCGCAACAAGTGGCCGCATACGGCGCAAAATGACCACAGACGGCAGTCAGGCGGCCTGGGCGGTCGGGCGGCTCCGGCGATCGGACGACCAGACACCCAAACGTCCGCCGCGCGCCCGCCTCGGCCGATCGGGCCCGGCGCCCCTACTCGCCCGCCGCCTCGGGCAGCACCTGGCCGATGAGGTCGTTGCCCGGGTAGGCCTTGACGAAGTCGATGAAGTCGGTGACGGCCCGCGAGTGCACGTGCTTCTTGTGATAGGCCATGTACACCGTGTAGAAGTGCTCCGGGACGCCCTCGACGCGCGCCTGGTGCAGGTTACTGAACAGCTGGGCGCCCAGCGAGCTCAGCATAAGCGCTCCGGCGTTGCCGCCGTTGCAGGAGAGGAACGACCCCATGGACACATCGTCGTCGTAGCCCAAGGAGGCGCCCCGCACGTCGGCCTCCTCCAGCATCTTCGCCACGCGCTCGCCGATGGGGGTGCCGCGGCGGTAGGTGCGCAGATCCACGTCGTTCAGTTCGCCGAAGGTGATCGTTTCGCGAGACGCCAGCGGATGGTCGTCGCGCACGTAGAGAGCCAGCTCGCAGTGCTTCGTCGGGAAATACGCGATGTCGGGCTCGTTGTCGCGCTTGCCGCAGAAGGCCACATCCAGCGTGCCCCGATGCAGCTGCTCGGTGAGGTAGTTGGTGAATCCCTGGGACACCTTCACGATGACCCGCTTGTCGAAGGCCTCCTCGAAGTCGCGGATGAGGCTCGGCAGATAGTGGTCCTGGATGGTGAAGGTGGTGCCGAGGTTCACGGTGCCGAACGAGGCCGAAGAGCGCGCGCTCACGGCCGCCACGCCGTCGTCGATGGCGCGCAGGGCGAGGCACACGTGCTCGTAGAACACCTCGCCGTAGGGGGTGAGGAGCACCGAGCGGCCGTTGCGCTCGAACAAGGGAGCGCCCAGCTCCTTCTCCAAGGACGAAATAGCCCCCGAGAGGGTCGGTTGGGTGATGAACAGCTCCTGCGCCGCTCGCGTGTAGTGAAGCACCTCGGCGAGCTTCTTGAAGTAGTTCAGCTGAGAGAGGTTCATGGTTTCCCCCTAAGGCAAAGGGCGTGCGTTCGGCCCGATCTCAGATTGCGCGTTTCTCTCTTGATCGTAGTTTATCAGGCTTGGCCTGGCTCATAGAGATTTCCTATAAGTGCGAAAAGCGGGGAGTCTCCACTCCCCGCTTTTCCCTTTGAGCCCGCCAGCGGCATGAGGGACCCGACTATTCGGTCGTCCAGTCCTTCTTGTAGCCGGCAGCAGCCTTGAAGATGTACAGGCCGAGCAGCAGGATGACCACGAGCATGGCGAGCGCCACGATGAACTCGACGGTGAAGCCGAACGACGAGCCGAGCCACGCCCAGATCATAGCGGCGAAGGCAGCGATGAGGTTGAACACCGTGGAGACGCGAGAGTAGATGACCGAGTACTCGCGGGTGCCGAAGGACTGGCGGCAGATGACCGGCACGAGCACCACGGCGGTGGCGTAGCAGCCGCCGAAGATGAAGGCGCCCACGTACATCACGTACTCGGAGAAGGTGCCGAACCAGCACAGCAGGATGCCCGCAACGCCAGCGGCGAAGGCGAAGATGAGGGCGCCCTTGGCGTTCTTGTCGGCCGCCGCGCCCAGCACCACCTTGAAGATGGCCTGGCCCACCATCATGACCGAGGTCATGACGCCGCCGACGACGGCCACGTCGAAGGCCACGTCGGTGAGCGATTTGGTGTAGGTGGGGAACTGCATGGCGATGAGGATAGCGATGTTGATGAGGCCGGCGAAGACGCAGATGGCGTAGAACATCGGGGTCTTCATGACGAAGCCGGCGGACAGGCCCGCGGGCTTCGCGGCCACCTCAGCGCCCGAGGCCGCCTTCTGCATGGAGGCGCCGTAGGGGGCCAGCCCGCAGTCCTCGGGAGAGTTGCGCACGCAGAACAGCGTGAAGGGCAGGCTCGTGACGAGCGCGATGACGCCCCAGATGAGGTAGATCGTGTGGAAGTCGATGCCCGAGGCGGTCAGCGCGGTGAACACGGCGGACCAGATGGCGCCGCCGATGCCGGTGAAGGCCATGCACAACCCGATGAAGAAGCCGGCGCGCTCCACGAACCAGCGGTTGATGAGCGTGGGGATGGCCAGCCACAGGATGGTGATCTCGCCCAGGCCCAGCATGACGGCGGCCACGTAGAACAGCACGATGGTGTTCGAGAAGCTCATCAGCAGGAAGGCGCAGCCCACGAGGGCGGCGGAGGCGGACAAAAGGATGCGGATGTCCATGGTCTGCAGCAGCTTGCCCGCAAACGGCGAGGCGATGGTCATGGTCAGGTACATAACGGTGACGTACATGGCGAAGGCGGTGACCTCCACGCCCAGGCCCTCAGCCACGACCGGCTGGAACAGGCCCCAGGTGGAGAAGCACAGAGCCGAGCATCCGAACGTGATCATGATGCCCGTCAGCACGACGAGAAGGTGACGCACGGTCAGCTTCTCTTTGGTAGCGGTCCCACTCAAGGTAAACCTCCTCTATCGATTTCTTCTACTCTTGCGCAAACGTCGAACCCCTGTTGGCGTGAGCCGTGGACGGCGATCTTTCGCTGCTATCGTATTTGTACCGTAGAACGATTCCCTTGAGGATGGTCAAAAAGGGATGCTTTGTCCCATAATCTTTGCAAAAATAGGACAGATTCAGTTAATTTGTCCTAATATCGAAAGGATTTATGATTGATAGGTTTCACAAATCATGAACCACCCCTCAAAGGGGTGGTTTGCTCTGGGCCTATAAGGCCGAGGGGGGCCGGCAGCGTCTAAAGGCGCTGCCTCTCACTTCGTTCAAGCCGTACCGCCCTTGTCTCTCGCGGGCCGCACAAAGCGGCCCTCGTACTACCGGGCAGCCCCTAAAGGGGCTCCCCTACTTCCTCTTGAACGGGTCCTCGTACTCCTTGACGCTCAACTTGTCCAGCGCGATGTCGTGGGCCTCCTGCTCCCTGATGTACTTCGCTATCGTCGCCTCGTTCAGGCCGACGGTCGACACGTAGTAGCCCTCGGACCAGAAGTGCCTGTTGCCGAACTTGTACTTGAGGTTGGCGTGCTTGTCGAACATCATGAGCG